>JAWCKK010000003.1:58475-147231 GCA_038852105.1 Thermoplasmata archaeon | reverse complement strand
ATAAGGGGTATGGGATGCGCGAGCGTGATGGTTATCGGAAAGAAAGGCAACAAAAGATACAGCCATTACATCTACAACATCACCGACCATGAGGAATGCTGGAGGACCTACAGATCAAATGCGACAGCCGTTCAGACAGCTATACCGCCATCCATTGCGACGGTCCTGAAAGCGCGAGGAGTCATCAACAGGAAAGGCGTCTTTCCGCCAGAGGTCCTTGAACCTGGTCCAATTATGGAAGCGTTCACGAAGATGGGATTTCCCTGGCAAGAAGAAAAGAAGCAGCTTTAGAATCCACCGAGAGAGGCGCCCGGATTCCTTTCGAGGTGCCTCTTCGGTAATTTTTCGATATCCCACGTTATTTTTCGGAATTGTTCGAACTCTTTTCAGGCGGTCCTTTTATAGTCCCGGCTCATGCGGCGAAAA
Organism: Thermoplasmata archaeon; assembly: GCA_038852105.1. Taxonomy (GTDB): domain Archaea; phylum Thermoplasmatota; class Thermoplasmata; order UBA10834; family DTMW01; genus JAOUEZ01. Next base: position 146,805 of record JAWCKK010000003.1, on the reverse strand, counting down.
AGTATCCTGAGCTTTGTTACTGGTCGGAGGGGTTGATAAAGCTCTTTGCAAGAAAATAAATAGCGTAATCTTATACGATGTGATGGACCTGGGAAGTCGATTGAAGACTTTGTTATCACCAGGGGGGACTGAAAAGAAATGAAAATTGTCATAGTAGGAGCAGGAGGCGCGGTAGGTTCTGTCATGGCGGATTGGCTGTCGAGGCAGCCGGACTATGACCAGATTGTCCTTGCCGGCCGAAAAAAGGATACCTTGAAGAAAACCCTTGACAACATGAAAGGAAAAGAAAAAGGAAAAATCGTCGTCGTAGACGCAAACAACATCGCCGACATGAAGAAATGCTTCAGAGGAGCGGATATGGTCGTCAACTCGACTCTTCCGCGGTATTTCCTGAAAATCATGAAGGCATGTCTCGATGTCGGAGCGAATTATATCGATATGGCGACCGACCTAGCCGTCATAAACGACGAGCCGTACAAGCCGGTGAAAAAGGTCCCATTGGACCTACAGCTTGAGCAGGACAAAGCCTGGAAGAAGAAAGACCTCGCCGCGATGCTCTGTTGGGGGGTCGATCCGGGCGCGGTGAACGTATTCACGAGATATGCCGCGGATCAAATGGACAAAGTGGAGGAAATCAAGATAAGAGACGGGGACAAGAGCACCATAGAAGGATTCGATAGATTCTACGCACCCTGGTCGCCGGACACGTTAATCGAGGAAGTCGCATACATGAACTCCCTGATTTGGACGAACGGCCATTGGGAGAGGAGACCGCCCCTGACGGTCTCAGAGGAGTGGGAATTCCCGCCACCCATCGGAAAAATGAAAGTCTGGCTCGTCGACCACGAGGAAACGCAGTGCCTGCCGAGGTTCATCAACAAGGGCTGCAAGGAAATGAACTTCATGATACACTTGGACGATGAGTGGGTCGATGTTGTCAGAGCCTTGCGAAAGGTCGGGCTAGTCGAGGCAAAGCCTGTCGTAGTGAGAGGCGGAATAAAAGTCGCTCCGAGAGATGTAGTGACGGCATGCATGGCATCGCCGGTCGATCCGAATATCCAGTCAAGGACGAAGGGCAATTCCTGTGTCGGAGCTGCAGTCATCGGCAAGAAGGGCGACAAGAGAATCATGCACTACATCTGGAACACGATGAACCACGAGCAGTGCTGGAAAGAATACAAGGCGACGGCGACACCGACGCAGGTCGCAATACCGACTGCAATCGCCGTGACTCTGTTCGCGCAGGGGAAGATAAAGGAGCGCGGAGTCTTCACGCCCGAAATGCTGGACCCGAAGCCGATCATGAGAGCGTTCACGAAATACGGCTTCAAGTGGGAACAGATGAAGAAAAAGTTAGATTAGACAAACACGAAACGCCATGAGAAGCGATTTCGCTTCTCTTGGCCAAATCGATTTTTTTCAAAATCAAGGCGTCCGGATACCAAGTGCTCTCTCTTTTTCAGCGATTCTCAGGCGCGTCTTTATCACGGTATCCGGATTGAGGGAAATGCTGTCGATGCCGCATTCCACCAGGAATTCCGCGAAATCCGGGAAGTCGCTCGGTGCCTGGCCGCAAATACCGATTTTCCTTCCATGCCTCCGCACGGTTTCTATGACGCTCTTGACCATCCTTTTCACGGCCTCGTTGCGCTCGTCGTAGAGATGAGATACGAGCTCGGAATCCCTGTCGAGGCCCAGCAGCAACTGGGTAAGATCATTGGAGCCGATCGAGAAGCCGTCAAAGACCTTGGAAAACTCGTCGGCGAGCACGACATTGCTCGGAATCTCGCACATCACATAGACTTCGAGCCCGTTCTTCCCCTGCTCAAGGCCGAACTCCCTCATGGTATCGATTACCTTTTTTCCCTCATCCACCGTGCGACAGAACGGCACCATCACTTTGACGTTGGTAAGGCCTTTTTCTTCCCTCACGATTCTCAGCGCCCTGCATTCGAGCTCGAATGCTGGCTTGAACCGTGGGTCATAATATCTGGATGCCCCTCGCCAGCCAATCATCGGGTTGCTCTCTTTCGGCTCATAAAGCTCTCCGCCGATAAGATCTGCATACTCGTTCGTCTTGAAATCCGAGAGCCTCACAATGACATCGTTGGGATAGAACGCCGAAGCTATCTTGCCGATCCCCAGAGACAGCTTTTCCACGAAGAAGTCGGCCTTATTGGCATATCCCGAGGATCTGTGTTCTATCTCTGAGACTATCCGCGCGTATTTCGGATCGGTCTCCCCCTTCTTTCGCAGCTCTTCGAACTCTATGAGTGCCATAGGATGTATGCCGATATGAGACATTATTATGAACTCCAATCTCGCAAGTCCCACACCGTCACTAGGTATCTGGGCGTGATAGAACACGTTCTCGGGCGTGCCGACATTCATCATGATCTTCGTCCTGGTCGTGGGAATCTCATCAAGCTTCACGCGGTCCACGCGGTATCTCAGGAGACCCTCGTAAACAAGCCCTAGGCCCTGAGAAGTATCGACCGTGACTTCCTGACCGAGCTTCAGAACCTCAGTGCCGTTCCCGGTGCCGACAATCGCCGGGATGCCCAGCTCGCGCGATACTATCGCCGCGTGACATGTGCGTCCTCCTCGATTCGTGATTATCGCAGATGCCATCTTCATTATCGGCTCCCAGTCAGGGTCAGTCCTATCGGTGACGAGCACCTGTCCCTTGCTGAATTCGTTCAGCTGGAGCGCAGAGCGCAGCACATTGACCTTTCCCTGACCGATCTTGGAACCGACGGCATCTCCTTTGAGAAGGACTTTGCCCTTCTCCTCGAGGATGTAAGTCTCGTAAACCTTCTCCTTCTTGACTGCATGAACGGTCTCCGGCCTCGCCTGAACTATATACAGCTGGTTGTTCACTCCGTCCTTCGCCCACTCGATGTCCATATGCTTCCCATAATGCGTTTCGATGTCGACTCCCCATTTTGCCAGCTTCGCGGCCTCCTCATCCGTTATCGTGAACTTCTGACGGTCGCTCTTCGGGACCTCGACCTCGTCCAGCTTCGCGCTCTTGCCGGTATATATCATCTTGTGCAGTTTCTCCCCGAGTATCTTTTCAACGACGGGATTCTTGGCCTTGCCGATCAGGTCCTTGTGCACGTAGAACTGGTCCGGCGACACTCCCCCTTGCACGATGAGTTCGCCCAGCCCGTACGAGCTGGTTATATAGACGACCCTATCAAACCCGCTTTCCGTATCTATCGTAAACATGACACCAGAACACGCGAGATCGCTCCGCACCATCTGTTGCACGCCGACGGAAAGGGCGATTCCGAGCTGCGGGAATCCTTTGTCCGCCCTGTAAGATATCGCCCTATTCGTGAACAGGCTGGCGAAGCACTGCTTGATTGCCCGAAGCAGATTGACATCTCCGTAGACGTTCAGAATCGTTTCGTGCTGACCCGCAAAAGATGCGCCTTCGAGATCCTCTGCCGTGGCGCTCGACCTTACTGCGACATGGGGGTTCTTCTGGCCGAGCATCCTGGCCATCTCGTTATAGGACATCAGAATCTCGATCTTGAGGTCCTGCGGGAACTCGGAGTTCATAAAAAGCATTCTGACCTCTTTTCCCTTCGAGGAGAGGTTATCGGCGTCCTTCGTATCGAGTCCTTCGAGAGCTTTCTGAACCCTTGTTTCAAGCCTGTTAGCCTCGATGAATCTTCTGAATGCCTGAGTCGTAATAGCGAATCCGTTTGGCACCTGAATGCCCTTCGATGAAAGCTCTCTGAGCATCTCCCCCAATGATGCGTTCTTGCCTCCGACGAGGGGGATGTCGTTTATTCCGATTTCCTCAAACCATAAAATGTACTTCTTGGACCTGTCCATCTTCTCGTTGTTGGCTCGCATCCGAATCTACCTATGAGGACTCTGGCAAAGGATTTGCGTGATTCCGTCGCCCATCATTGATTTCTTCTCTCGGTCCAAGCCAATCGTGCAAAGCAAACCTGGGCAACGTATTCTTATGTTAGCGTGCCTGAGATTGAGGGGGTCGTAATTAATTCTTTCCCAATCACAATGGTCGCCCATCGAGATTGCTGGAATCAAATTATCTATCTTGAATGCATTCACAACCGACGGATAGGATATGAAGATAGCGATGATGACCTACAGCCTGAAGCCGAGGGGCGGCGTCGTCCACGCGTTATCCCTGGCGGAAGCTATTCGAAAAAAGGGAGAGCATATTGAATTGTTCGCGCTGAGGAGGGGTGATGAGGTCGAACAATATCCAGGTTTTTTCCGTAGTACCCCCGTCCCGTTCGAAATATTCGACTTCGATTGGCACCAGGAAATTCAGAAGAGATTGGAGGCGATGATATCGGCGTATGTGGAGAATCTACCGTTGGATTTCGATATCTATCACGCTCAGGACTGCGTATGCGACAGGGCGCTGCAGAAATTGTCCTCTACGGGCAGATTGACCGCTCCGATTGTAAGGACTATCCATCACGTCGAGGGGTTCCCTGATGCATATCTCAATATGTGCGAGCAGGAAGCTATCCGAGGGAATACCCGGAAAATCACAGTATCGAAATATTGGCACGATGAGCTCTTGCGGAGGTTCGGAACGGAATCGACGGTCATCTACAACGGGATAGAAGTCGGGAGATATACGTTCAAGACATCCGACAGAGAGCCCTTCGTCCTATTCGTAGGCGGTATGGAGGCACGAAAGGGGCTCGAGTTCGCGATTGAGGCGATGGAGATACTTCTGAGAGAGGGTCATGACTTGAAATTGGTAGCTGTTGCTAGACCCGGATTCAGAGGGGTGGAATCGAAGGCTTGGTTCGACCATCTCGTCGAGCGGTGCGGACTCACTGGCAGGGTAGAGTTCATCGAAACGATTCCAGATGAGAAGCTGATCGATCTCTACGCTAGAGCCTCGGCATTCCTTCTGACCTCAAGAATGGAGGGGTGGGGCCTATCGATCATGGAAGCAATGGCGTCTGGCTGCCCAGTCGTATCAGCTTCTGTGGGAGGCGTGAACGAACTCGTTGAGAACGGAAAGACAGGAATACTGGTTTCGCCTGGCGATGTCAAAGGATTCGCCGACGCGGTGGCGAGATTTCTATCTGATGATTCATTCAGGGAAACGGTCGTGGAAAATGCTAGGAATCAAGTTGGGAAATATTCCTGGGATGTATCCGCAGAGAGGACTATCGAGTTCTACAATCAAATACTCGGCAAGAAAAGATGAAATCACTTCTTGGGAAGGTTAATGTGGAATACGCTACCCTTGCCCACCTCGCTCTCGACCCAAATCTTGCCGCCGTGGGCGTCCACGATCCCCTTCGCCAGCGGAAGCCCCAAGCCCATTCTGTCAACCTGATGCGATAATTCCTTGGCGACCACTATGTGGAACCTGTCGAAGATCTTCTCGAGGTCGGATGTGGGGATCCCTATCCCGTTGTCCTTGACCCAGATATGAATCATTTTTCCCTCATCGGCGGCACCGACCTGGATCTTTCCGCCCTCGGGCGTATACCTCACAGCGTTGTTCAGGATGTTCTTGAGCGCATCCCTGATCTTTCTGTAATCGATCATGGCGGAGCCGAGCTCCCCCTGGAGCACCAGTGTAATCTCCTGGTGTTTGTCATGTGCCAACGCCTGTTGCGAGGAGAGCACATCTTCGATGAGATTCTTTATCGACGCCTCTTGCTTGACGATCTCCATTGCGCCCTGCTCGATCCTTGCGACGTCCAGCATCGCTTCGACTAGGTCGTATAGCCGTTCGGTGTTGGCTCTGATGCTCTTTATCTTAGCCATGACCTTCTGATCGAGCTTGTCAGAATATTCGGATTGCAGCATTTCGAGATATCCTCTCATCACCGTCAACGGGGTCCTAAGCTCGTGCGAGACAGTGTCAATGAATCTTGTCTTCATTTTGTCAATCCGTTGCAATTCCTGATACGCCTCCGTCAACGACCTGTAGGAGCGCTCAAGCTGCTGCTGCAATCGAATCCTTTGAGTCACATCAGCCAGAATTCCAATGATTCGCGCTTTCCCATCATGCGACTTGGTCGCGCGGAACCTGATATCAAGATATACATTCTTCCCGCTGGGACATTTGAACCGAAGATTCTCTATATCCACCTGTTCGCCGGCGAGTGCTCTCATAATGACCTGTTCTATCCCGCTTTCCTTGAACGGCTCCCCGCTCAGCAGGTTTTCTCCGACAAGAGTATCAGAAGCCAACCCGCAGCCGAGAATCAGTAGCGCCTGTTCGTTTGCACTGATGACAGCACCGTCCTCCGAGCAGACGATGATTCCGATAGGGGCGAGTTCGAAGAAAGATTGAACATCGAATCTCAGCAGAATGCTTTCGCCCATTCTGCCGAGGGCCTCGAAGATTATAGCAACCCCTCTCAGAAAGTCCGTTAGCTCGGTACTGCAATTGCGCAGATCTGATGCGCGCTCTTTGCCTGCCGAGAGAATCAAGAGATGTCTTGAAGCCCCGACCTCTCTGCTGAGGAAAAAGGTCACACATCGATCCTTTTCTAACCCTAGAATCCCCGTAAGTGTTGATGGGATGCCGTCTGTCGATTCAATGACTTTGATATTATCTTCCTGAAGCTGAAGCAACCAGTCACTGGAAGCAGCATCCAACTCAATCGGATTCCTGTTCTCAGCGGCGTGATCCGACGTGCCCGCAAGCATCAAAGAACCAGTATCTTTCTGTAAGCGGAAGCAAGCGACCCTATTTATGCCGAACTTTGAGGACATGTCGCTCAACATCTCACGGCATAGGTCATCGCCCCTGAGCTTGATATCCACAAGCGATATCAATCGTATGAGTGAAGACAAGGCCGAAAATCCCTGTTCATTGTCTTCCATATCTGCATGCTCCTCTGGATTATCGCAATCTCCGTTTTCTGACTGATTCTGATAATGCTATATCGTTTTGTCAGATATAACAGGAATGCAAGAACCAATAGAAAAACCTATTAATGGCACAAATATAAAAACCGCCATTATTGCACAGAACCTGAGCTATAGCTCGACCTTGCCTTTCTTAAGGAGATTTTCGAGAGCAGAATCTGCCGCCTTATCGAGTTTTTCCTTATCCAGCAATTCCTTCCTCGCGCTCTCGTTCAGCTCGGTTATCGCCCTGCGTTGCTCTTCGCGCTCTCTCCGCTTGGCGGCTCTTATCTCAAGTATCTTGTCGCGCATCTCCCTCGCCTTGGCATGCTGAAGATCCGCAGCCTTCTTTATATCCAAGAATTCTTGATGCTTCTTGTCCGCCGCTCCGATTACGAGACTGATCTCATTTACAATATCCTTTATCTTTTCGTCGCAGGCTTTCCTTTCCTCGACTAGCATCATCATGCTCTGGTGCTCAGAATTTGCCAGCTGAAACGCCTCGTCTATGGCCTCATCTATCTCCTTTATGGAGAGCTTGATCTCTTTCTGCTCACTCACAATCTTTTCCAGTTCTGTGACCTTTTGATATAGTTGCTTGATGCGCTTGATTATCTCCGCTTCTTCCTCGAGCGGCCTCGGAATCGTCTGATGTTCCATTTCGAGCTTTCGCATCTCACGCTTGGCGAAACTCAGCTCGACCCTGGCGTCACCGTCGACGCCGAGCCTCAGCTTCTTCTTCATCGCTATCAGGGATTTTGCCTTCTGCTGAAGCTCGTCGCGCTTCTTCTTGTGCTCACCCACCTTGGCGGAGAGCTCGCGCCGCTTTTCCCTTACCTGGTCCAAGACTTGACGCAGTTCCTTCTTCTTCTCGTTCAGGGCGTCTCTTTCCGCCCTGACTGATTGCGCCTGTGCGTTTAGCTCATCTCGCTTTGCTATGAGCGTCCTGAACTTTTCCTCAGAGCTCTTGAGTTCGTCAACGCGTTTCTTGACCATTTTGTCACATCGTTTCAATTCCTGATTCAACCGAGTCAGAACACATTCAATGGGATCTCGTACTAAGTCCGTCGTCCACTCTGAGAGTGCAACATATAGAAATTCCTTGCGCCTGATGGTTACCTAACAACCCACTTATCCCAGCCATCAATAAGGTCAACTCCAAGGCCCGGGGCAGAACCGAGCCTTAGAATGCCATTCTTGATGCCCGGACCGGAGCATATTTGTTCGATATTAAGATAGGAATCTAGCTCGGTCAATTCGATTCCCTTACCTATCGAAAGATGCGCGGCCGCTGCTATCGAGATACCGATGTCGCCCATGCAGCCGACCATTACATCAATACCCGCTTCTCGGGCTAATCTAATCATCTCTATTGCAGGCGTCAGTCCTCCGCATTTCATCAGTTTAAGATTGACCATATCGACGGCTTCGATCGTGATTGCCTCTTCAAGAGTCATTTCATCACGTACCGATTCATCGGCAGATACCGGAATGCCGTACTCCTTCCTTAGTCTCGCCATATCTGGCAATCTATCTGCCGGAACCGGCTGTTCGAATATGCTTAGGTTGAAATCTTCGACCTTCTTCCAAAATTCTATAGCCGACTGGATATCGAATCCTCCATTCGCATCCGCGAACAATTCAACCTTGTCTCCAACGGCTTCTCGCACCGCCTTTACTCTCTCTACATCGCTTGCCGGCGACGTCCCGACCTTTATCTTGATCCTCTTGAACCCTTCTTGTACTAATTTCATGGCATTCTCCGCGGCTTCATTGGGAGCTTTTATGTCAACCGTTGCCCCAGTCGCTATCTCATTACCTGAGATCCCCATTATTGAGGATAGGCCAACGCCGTATTCCTTCGAAAATAAATCCCAAATCGCGATATCGATGGCGGCGGCTGCCGACGGACTCTTTTCTCGAACTACGAACGCGTTGCGATCGTCGAAATAATCCTGCAGGTCGATTTTCCGTTCGCACTCCTCTTTCAAGACGTTCCTACATTTCAATGGGTTATCGTTCATACTTTCCGCAGGGCTGCCGGACCCCAGGCCGGTGAGATTCCCAGCCTCCGATTCTACAATGAAGACATCGGCTATCGTCCTGACCCCGGTGGAAATCTCGAAGCGTTTCCTCGGTAATCGGAGCTGGCAAAACCTCAAGGCAGCTTTCAAAGAATCACCCTATTTCAATCTGCCCTTGACAAGCTTGATGATGTTCGCATCTTTCTTGACGCGAAGTGCATTCGAGACAGGTTCGCACTTGGTCCTCATAAGGTATGCAACCGCCTTCCACTCGTGTTCGGACATCGCCTCGAAGTTCGCCATACCCTTGCTGATTATCAAATCCGTTGACCGCATCCTTTTCTTCAGATCAACATTGACATTCCTATCCCAAAGATTGAGACCGACTGCAATGCCCTCTGTTTCCACGATTTGGTCGACGCTTTTCTCGATCCCTAGGCCTCTTAGGTCCTTTCTTGTCACGTCGGTCAATATCGGTTCTCCTTTGACAACCAGGACGACCTTCACTCCAAGTTTCTTTATCTCCTCTATGAGAATGCCATCGAACACTATCTCGCCGCAATTGTCTGCCAAGTACACGACTTCTCTGCTCCTTCGCAAGAGCCTTTCAATCTTTTCAGAGTCGTCCCAGCCGATATCCTGGCGTAGCATCCGCCTGAACTCATCCTTCAACTGCTTGGGCGATTCCAAACTGCCGGATATGCCGAAATCCAGCAGGTTCCCGATGATTGAAAGCTTCATAGCAGCGCGAAGAGGGTGAGTCGAGGAGCGCACGAATTGTCTCCCCTGCCTAATCAGGCTCAGCGCGGCGAGATTGCTTTTCCTCTTCAGTTCAATGTACGGATCCTTCTTGCCAATTATTCTATATGCGCACCGATGAACCTCGGATGCGAATTCCGCCGATGAGATATTATGCGAGGCCTTACGTGAGACTATCCTCGAGCATGCGGCCAAGGCATGCATCGTCCTCTCCTTTCTGCAGAGATCGACCTCGTACTCGACTCTTTTCAACAGGCAGGGCACGCAGGCAGTTGTGAGTTTCATCTCTTGCCCTTCAATTGCTTTTCCGTATGTCTCTTGAAGATCGCATCCAGTTCCTTCTTGAGTTCGGGCTCAAACCCAGGGCTCTTGTGTTCGGCGAGAATTTTCTTGGCCTTTTTCTTGGCATTTATCAACATCTCCTCCTCGGTGCCCAGATTCGCCTTTTCTGAGTGCCCGGAGACCAGCTCTGGGATGACGATCTCCTTCTTGAAATTCTTGAGCGTATGAATGTTCCTCAGATAGGTGCCGCCAGGCCCCACCTCTTCTATGGCCTTCATGGCGAAGGTGTTCTCGTCGAGCACGATGTCTTCAACGGTCTTTAGTATCGACCGCCAAGCCTCGCAATCCAGCACCATCTGGACCGCAGATTCAACGCCTGACCGGTTGATGCCTCCGATCCCGACCACGCAGTCCGCTCCTGCCATTACTGGTATGAGACCGCTAATCGCCTTCTGAATCCCGACCTCGTATCCTGGCACGGCGCCCGATGCTGCGAATCCTCCCATCTGGTTCGGCAGCCTGTACATTCTCGATAATTGGCAGGCTGCTGCCGTCATTATGGCGCCTTCGACCGAGCCGGACAAGAATACCCCGCTTCGCATGTCCATCGCCCCCGCCTCGAACGAATACAGTTGCGGCGAACCCGGACGGGCCATCTCGCAAATGGCGATCGCGGATAGGATTTCCGCGTTGCCCTGTGCGATGGCCCCCGGGATCGTGACAGGGCCGCTCGACCCGAGAATTATCATGATGAGATGGATGTTCGGCAGATTGGCTCGCGCATAGGCCACGGCCCCGTCGATCTGCGCCTTCTCCTGGATGAGCGGGCTGACCGGCGTGTGAGAATTGCTGATGATTGCCCTTCTCTCGAGCTTGTCCCTGCCACCGACTATCGCGGCGGCGTATTCGATCTGGAACTCCGCTTCCTCCGTCCCGTGCGCCCCGTGCTGCACATGTTTTGTTGTGTTTTCCAAGGACGCAACGAACTCGTAATAGGAACATACGGCGGGATCTTTGTCAGTGGCGGCGACCATCGGCCAATAGAGGTCTATCTGAGGCAACGCGTCCCCCAGTTTCGCAAGCTGAACGCAGTCATTGTACGTTGAATACCTCCGGACGCCCGTCTCGATATCGAAAACCTCGACCGGTTGTCCATCCGTCGATGCGTAGCTGACCTTTGACGGATGAGGAAGATCCCGCTTGCCATCCCGGCTGCAGAGGGTTATTTCGTTCGGAGCTTTCCGGACCCATTCCATCAGCTCGCTCTCGGAGAACCATACACGCATCTTGCTCGTGTCAACCCTGGATACATGTTGCTTGACCATCTCGAGCACGGGTTTGCTCTCTATGACAATCCCCACTTTGTCCAATATTTCGATGCTCTTTTCGTGGATTCTTTCGAGCGCGTCCTTGTCGAAAATCTCCAATATCGCCTTTGCCAAATGTCTCAACTCCCCTGTAATCGGAGCCTATCATTTTCGGGCAGGAGAAAATCGTCCTTGTTTATTAATTCTCCAGATTGAAATGCTTGTCTGACCGCCATCCTGAAGGGCATTTCGGCGAAAAATGTGCCCTCATTTCGGCTTGTGTATCAATATCGTTGCCGTGACGATTCTGCCTATCAGTTCTATCCATTTTATCGTCTTAATATCTGGAAACGTCCTCTGTTTGGTTCCCGAGATGTCTATCCATCCGATCAAATCGTCATCCGGGCCAATCAAATGGATATTGAAGTAATCCGCCTCCAGAGCCCTCGTCAATGAGGGCCTTTTCATAGATATGAGTGAGGGCCAATTGAACGCTTCCCTTTCCTTCTCGTCGAATGGAGATTCTTCGACGAGATAGAGTCGCGTATACTTGCTGATATTATTCCCCTTGTACGGAGGGTTATCAAAGAAGTCCTCTTTTCGATATGCCAACTTCTTCTTGAAAGCAATGGCGCTATCCCTGAAACCCGCGAACGCACGGTATCTGTATAGACCATCCATATCCTTCAATCCTATCGAAACATCGGCTATGCCAAAAGTCCGGTGGATGAAGGAGGCAATGTCCGAGAGAAACTTGTCAAGATCGATGTTCCTTTTGGAGAAGGATTCGCAGATTCCAAGGATTTCGTCCAAAATCTTGTTTTCGACATCGAGATATGTATGTGCATATTCGAATGCCATTTTCTTGGGTATCTCACGATAATCCAGCACATTAGGTTCTTGATTCTTGATCGGCTTAGGATACTCGAACCCATTGTGCTTTGGCTTCTGCAAATCTCTCATAGGAACCTGCCCAATCTTTTTCCGACGGCGTTGACATCAAACGCATTATCGCTATCCATAGTCTCGCCGGTTCCTCCTTATGCCCGGTGAGACCGGATAATCCAAACAGTTGCTCCCTATTTTAGTTTTCATCATGATTTCTCGTATCGATTATGATAATCAATATAATCTTAGCGATTCTTCCCTCTCAGGGATCCGTCATATTTGTGCAGCTTCTCATAATTATCTCTTAACCATGTCAATCCCTTGGGAGAGAGAAGAATATCGATGTATTTCTTGTAAATCTGGCCGTTCCTGTGTCTGGTATTCATTTCTATGAGATCTTTCAGAGATGCGTTGATTGCATATTCAAATTGCATTGGAAACAACTTTCTTAAGGTGGCGAAATCGGCATTCGAAAGCTGCTCATTCGACTTTATCCAATCAGTGACAAAAGGCAAAGTCGACAATATCGAATTCTTTTTGCAGATGATTGGTCGTTCATATCCAACATTACTTCGATTGCATCCCTGTTAGATGATCTTTCCACTTATGAACATAACATCGGAGCGTCATTTCATCAGGCCGAGTTCGCCCAGCTTTTCTGGGAGATATTTATCGGTCACGTAATCCAGACCATACTTTGCCAGCGCCTGCTGCTCGGCCTTCTTGCCGATTTCCAGCATGGTCTCGATTTCGGATTTCCAGAACGAATCGTTGAAACGCGGGTCCGATAGCTCCGCATGGAGCGCCTGAACGTCCTTCTCCGTCAGTTTATCCGTCGGAAGCTCGTACTGAAGGATATCGCTCGCCGTAATTCCGACGAACTCAGCTGACGGAGTGGCGAGGTACTCGGAAATATGCGCCGTCTTGATTGCGCCGTACGCTATCGATGCGTGAATTCTGAACGACCACGGATCGCCATCGGTGAATGTTGCAACCGGTATGCCGTGCTCTTCGTTAATCCTCTTTATGAACCGCCTGGTGGATCTCGCCGGTTGTCCTTTAAGATGGACAAGTATTGCATTCGCCTCCTCGTCGAATCCGTTCTCGACCAATCTGTCGAACATACCGCCCGTCTCTATGGCCAGCAAGAAATCAGCATCGACTTCGTTTATCGTAATCTTGTCCTTCTCGACATTGTAGGGAATCCCGTAGCCCGAATCACCAACATCGTCCCTGCAGTTTATCTTCTTCTTCTTGCCCTTCCTGTCGTATTCCGTGATTGTTATGTTGCCTATGATGCTGGCGCCGTTCTCCTCCGGCCTCAGCTTGAAGTCCTCCCGAAGGCAGCCCGTGACAATCTCCAGATCCTCCGCAAGCAGATTGCTCTCCTCCTGCGCCTCGAACTTCGCCTTTTCCCAGCCCTCGGATATATAATACATCTCTCTGAGGGTCGAGGACTTGTTCTGCTCTATCATCTCCTCTATGAACTCGAGCATATACATGGTCCGAAGCAGCATCAATGCCCCTTTCAGCTTCTTCGCGGTTCTTGCCCCGGAGGCTTTCCCGTATTTCCAAACGGATGTCTTCGGGTCGAACTTGATGTTGCTCTTCGTCCTGAGAGGTATGACCATTTTCGGTATCTGGCCCTTGTCGATTTGCTGATAGATCATCTCAGCGATGTCCGTCAGTTTGTCTATCGCCTGTTGATATCTTCTCTCGTCGTCGCTCCTGTCATTATTCGTCATCGGAGAGCACCTCCCCTTCCTCGTCGTAATCCGCTTCCTCCTCTTCCTCCTCGGCCAATTCGCCTTCCTCAAGAGGCGTCTCCGTCATGACAAGTTTCTCTACATCCCAATCGCCCGGCAGAGGCTCGGCGCCGATCACGTATACTGGGTCGAGGCCGCTGACATATATCTCGTTCTCGTCATATGCATCCTTGTCGAGACCCGATATCTCGAACTTTATCTCCTCGACCTCCGTAGATCCGAGTTTCCTGATCGGCCAGCAAAGCACCTGACCGTCCTTCTCAATTTCAGGTTCGGGCTTTGCCCTGACGAGCTTCGCACCGTTGTTCGGCAGAACGACAACGATTTCCATGGTTTTTCCTGTCGGGGTATAGTTGTAGACATTGATCGTGACCTTGTGTCTCTTCCCTTCGTATTCGATCTTATCGTCAATCCAGACAATGTTCATTATCTTCGTGATAGTGCCACCCAGTTTTGGAACCGGCTTCCTGACTATCTTCGCGCTCTTCTCCGCGATTTTCGGCAATATCTCGGCGACAATCTCGAACTTCAATCGGGTCTTTTCCCTCTTGCGCACCTTGCCGAGATGCGTTTTCAGACTCCTGCCGCATGCCTTGAGCGCCAGCTCGATCTCCTGCTTTATCTCCTCGATCTCCGCTATCGCCTCTTTCGACTCCGACGTGAACGGTATCTTGGTCGATGCGACGTGGACCAGGATTATCGCCGGCCCGTAAGGTATCCCTTGGCCTCCTCTCTGTTCGAGCCCGTATCGCCTCCAGTCGATCGATTCAATCGCTTTCGTTATCACGCAGGCTCCCTGCTGGTACATCAGCGGGACCCTGTTCGCGAACCTCAATATCTGAACCGGCTCCTCCTTGTTCAGCTCCCCACCGTATACAATACCTACCTCTACGACGAACGGGTTCCCGGCATACACCTTCGGCTCTCTGGTAACTGGAGGCGCGTAGAAGTCCGCCCGCAAATCACCGAGCACGTTCCTGAGACCCTTCTTTATAAGTGCCGGGCCTATCGGGCTCAGGCAGTCCGTCTCCGGAGCCATTATCTTCGTCTGCTTGATTGCTTCGAGTATCTTTTTCGCCTCATCGACCGTAAGGTCTTTCGGGCGTTTACTGAAGGATATCCCGGCCTTCTCGAGGATTTCCCTTGCCACCCTATTGGATATCCTGGAGAAATCCTCCACTAGAAAGCTCGACATCTTGTCCGACCTTGTGTCCTTAGCCATGCTCAATAATTCTCCAAGCTCTATCCCCTCGGGGTGCGGCTTGATTTCCCTCGTCTGAGGAGGCATATTCTCCGTTGCGCGCTCGAATACTACCTTCGGACCCTCAGGGGGGATATAGGTTATCCTAGCATGGGGATTGACGATGGCAGTACCTTTCAGATATTCTATTATCGATTGTTTGCCAGTGACGTACTTTCCCTTCAGCTGGACCTGGATCTTCGTGCCGTGCTCCTTTTCCCAGATGACGAAATCCTCCTTGATTATCTCCGGCAGGTTCTTCTTCGTGTCCAGCCTGAGTTCGAAATAATTGGCCGCGTGCGCTCCGGCCGTCTTGGACCATATCTTCGCGTACTTTCCTGACGTCAGCTGGGCATACATCACTACTGCCGATATTCCTATCCCCTGCTGGCCTCTCGCCTGCCTGATGGAATGAAATCTGGACCCATACAACAGTCGCGCGAAGACGTTCGGAATCTGTTTCTTGACTATTCCCGGGCCGTTGTCTTCGATCGTTACCTGGAAGTCGCTCTGATCTATCTTCTTGACCTCGATCAATAATTCTGGCAGGACCCCGGCTTCCTCGCATGCGTCCAATGAGTTATCGACCGCCTCCTTGACGGCGGTGATGAGCGCCCGCGTCTGCGAGTCGAAACCGAGTATGTGCTTGTTCTTCTCGAAGAACTCGGCTACTGAGATTTCTTTCTGTTTCTTTGCCATCTCTTCGGCGATAGACACAGATAGACCTCCGACTGGCAATCCAAAGATGCTGTCAATATTCTACGAATGCATCCCGTTCCATAATTCGATTCATATTAAATAAATTTCTCGTGAGTATCAAAAGCCAGAATGACTAATCCTTTTTCGCCTCTTTCGACTGGCTGGTCTTAGGTTCGGGCGACTCCTCTTCTTCGAACGGCTCTCCGCAATTCGGGCAGAACTTCGCGCTTGCCTGTACCTCGGCGCCGCACTCGGAGCAGACGAATGTTTCTTCTTTCGGCTTTTCAAGAAGAGGCTGTCCGGCCTTCTCTGCCTTAAGACGCTTGTACTCCTCGAGCATCTTCGTTCTCGCGTCCTTTGATTTTATCGAGAACCTATAGAATAGAACCAATATCAGGAACGGCATGAATGAGTAGACGAAGAGATACATAGTGAATGCCTGCGCTACGTTCCCGAAAATTGCCATCGTATCGGATGTGACCGGTCCGTAACCGAATTGAATCCCGCCCTCTGTGGGAATTCCCGCCTGGTACCAGATGCCGTCGACGCTGACATTGAACATATAGCTGTTGATCATTTTTGTCAAATGGGTAGTGTATGAGAAGTTGAATACCCAGGAACTGTTGTCCGGAGAATAACTGGAATATGAGTGCATCGTTTCATTTCGTTCGGTGCCGTAAGTGAAGAAAACATCCTCCACGATTATGACATGGGCGGAAATATTGGCCGAGTTCGAGTTGGCTCTCACGGAAATCGTGTAGTTGAAGAGCGTATCTTCGTTCCCACGGAACGGCGCGACGTGCCCGTTACTGAGCTTCGGGTTAGTGGTGGATTCAATGCTCTGGAGCTGCTCATCGGGCTCGGTCGTCAGATATCCGATGAATATCGCGGACATTATCAATGCTGCCAAACAGAATGCGACCACGCCGATCCCCAGCTGATGCCATATGTTGTTTTCCTGGAACAGCCAGAACAGGATAATCAACGCGACGGACAGAATCGCCCCGGAGAGACAAAGGTCAACCGATGCGAAAGGCGTGAAGACCAGGCATGCGATCGATATGATGAGAAGGAACTTGAACTTGCTTTTCCGTATTCTTTCAAGCATGCTCAAAGGTCGCTCGGACTTCAATTCTGTGACAGGTTTGATGTCTTCCGCCATCGAGGGCTCCAAAACATCGCTTCGTAATAAAGATGGCGATTGGAACCCGAAAAATGCTAGTGGTCGCCAGACTGTTGTTTGAATCAAAACACCATATACAAATAAACTCGTGAGCCCATTCAGGATACAGTCAAGGGGGCTCAGCATGAAGACGGCCGTGGTCGCAATCGGCGGGAACGCATTGATAGCTCCTGGCAAGAAGCTCACATTCGAAAATCAAATGGAGAGACTGAAAGAGACTGCGAAGCAGCTGGTCGATTTGATTCAGATGGATTACGACATTGTTCTCACTCACGGAAACGGACCCCAGGTGGGAAACATACTGCTGCAGAATGAGCTCTGCAGGAAGGAAGTCCCCGAGATGCCGCTAGATGCGCTGGTCGCGGAAAGCCAGGGCTTGATCGGATACATGCTGCAGCAATCGCTCACCAACGAGCTCGCGAAACGGAACATCAACAAGATCGCCATATCCGTACTGACCCAAGTCGTAGTTGACGAGGATGACCCTGCCTTCAACACCCCGACGAAGCCCGTCGGGATGTATTACACTCGAGAGGAAGCGGAAAGATTCTCCAAGGAGAAGGGCTGGGTATTCGGATACGAGGCAGACCAAGACGGATACCGAAGGCTGGTGCCATCTCCCGCCCCGAAAAGAATCGTCGAGTCGCGCGCGATGCGGAGGCTGATTTTCGGAGGGGAGCACCAGGTGGAGCTGATAATCGCCTGCGGGGGCGGCGGCATCCCTGTTATAAGAAAGGACGGGAAGTACATCGGCGTAGAAGCGGTTGTCGACAAGGATTTGGCGGCGTGCAGGCTGGCAATAGACATCGAGGAGAAGCTTTTCATCATGCTCACCGATGTCGACTACGCCTACCTGAACTACGGGACGCCTCAGCAGAGGCCGATAAAGCATATGACGCTAGAAGGCGCAAAGACGTACCTGAAAGAGGGGCACTTCGGAAAAGGTTCGATGGCCCCGAAAATCGTGGCTGCTATCAGGTTCCTGGAACATAAAGGGGAGGAAGCCATCATAACCTCGCTGGCAAAACTCGAGGCCTCCGTCACGAAAGGCGAAGGTACACATATCACCAGATGATTTCTCGCAAGTGACACAGAAATGGCGACTATCGAAGAGCAGATCAAGCAGATAGAAGAGGAAATCCGCAACACGCCTTATAACAAGAAATCTCAGCACCATATTGGCAGGCTGAAGGCCAAGCTGGCTCATCTCAAGGAAGAGACGGAGAAGCGCAGGTCAAAGAAGAGCGCGGGTCCAAGCTATGCTGTGAAGAAATCAGGGAACGCAACGGTCGCTCTTGTGGGGTTCCCGAGCGTCGGCAAGTCCACCCTTTTGAACAGGATTACGAATGCAAGGAGCGAGGTCGGCGCATATGATTTTACCACGCTAGATGTCGTGCCCGGCCTTCTGGAGTATAGAGGGGCGAAGATCCAGGTACTTGACCTTCCGGGACTTATTAGAGACGCATCGAAAGGGAGGGGGAGGGGCAAGGAGATTATCTCAGTCGTTAGGTCTGCCGATCTCATCGTCTTGATGATAGACGTGTTCGAGACTAACCTCAACGTGCTGCTCGACGAGCTTTACGCTGCTGGGATAAGGCTGAACACGAGACCTCCGGATGTTCAAATATCGCGGAGGACACGCGGAGGAATAGATGTCAATTCAACCGTGAAGCTGACGAGGATCGACGAGGACCTCGTTAGAGAGATGCTGAGGGAGTTTGGAATCGCAAATGCAGCCGTCGTGATCAGGGAGGACGTGGACGAGGACCGGTTGATAGACGCGCTCGCGAAAAACAGGCATTACGCCAAGGCGATCGTCGTCATCAACAAGATAGATCTTGTGAACGAGCCATACCTTGCTGAGATCCAGAAGAGATTCAAGGATTGGCAGGTCGTCCCGATATCCGCTGAGAAGAACGAGAATATCGAGCTTGTAAAGGACAGGATATTCGAGGCCCTCGATCTCGTCAGAGTATATATGAAGCCTCAGGGAAAGGAGGCGGACATGGAAGAGCCTCTCGTTATACGGAAAGGCACGGATGTTGGCGGTGTCTGCGACGCGCTGCACCGGGAGTTCCGCAAAAAGTTCAGATACGCCCAGGTATGGGGAAAGAGCGCGAAATTCCCAGGACAGATAGTGGGGCTCGATCATGTATTGGCCGATGGAGACATTCTGACGATAATAGTCCGAAGGCAATAAGAGAGTAAAACGCTCAGGCAATCATCGTCCGCTCATATTCTTTGATGAGCTGGTCCCCTCTCTTGATAATGTCCTTGTCTATGGGGGTGACTGAATGCTCCCTGAGCAGTCTCCTGGCTATCTCTCTCGCTTCTGGGACCATCTTGTTTGAAAGGGTCGCCTCCCATGCAAGCTTTTTCTTATCGCGGAAATACAGCTCCTTCTTGAAGTTACGCATGGTGTGGGGATTGGTCAGGAACGTGCCTCCCTGGCCCACCGCCTTTATGACGTCCAAGGCGGCAGTCTCCTCGCTCACGACTATCTTCCTCATGAACGCGCGGTAGTTCTCCCACATATACGCGTCGATGACCATCTGCTCAAGAGATGCGCCCTTCGCTGATTGGAACGAGCCGAATCCTTGGGATAAATCGGAGTTGGCGAACATGGTGAGAGCGGTGCTTGTCAGTTCGCATATGGATTTCATCACGCCGATGTCATCCGCATCGACGCCCCAGTCTGCAACCTGAGATGGGAGACCATATCGTCTCGCCATTTGGCCGGCCGCGGCGGCGATCATCGGGGTCTCGACCGCCTCGTAATTGATGTTCCCGGTTTGCATGCTAATCGGGCTTGAGTTGGAACCGTAAATGTGCGGAGCGCCGGGAGACGCAATCTGAGTTATCACGAGGCTCGCGAGGTTCTCAGCATTCGCGTTGACTATCGTCCCGGCCATCGTTATCGGCGCGGAACCACCAGAAAGAGACATAGACAATGAACAGACGGGGATCCCCGCCTTTGCAAACTCGACTTGCCCCTCGATTGCGCCTCGCTCGAAGGACAGGGGGGCTATCGGGCATGACACGACCGAGAATATCGGGCGCTTCCTCAGTTCATCCTCATCGCCGACGACCATGGATGCTAGCTCAATCTGCTTTCGGGCATCAATCGCGCTCACCGAATCCCCCTGGATGTGCTTTGTCTGATTCTGCAACGAAACCCATAGCTCATGTATCGTGTGTATCTGTTGCGGTACGTCTCCCGCCGTGACAGAGGGCCAGAAGAAATCCACCTGTGGTAGCGCATCCGCGAGCTTGGCGAACTGCGCGAGATCTGCTCGTGTCGTCTCCCTCTGCTCTCCGGTTTCCATGTCTTTCATGTATATGGCCAAACCCGTTGTCGCACAATAAGGAACCGCGTCAACGGGAAGATGCATATCGTATTTCTTGTTCCGAGCGCACATCCTGATGCTCTTCGGAGCCTTTGCCAGTGATTCCTTGACAAGGCTTTCCGGAATTCTGGCGATCCCCGATTTGAAATCGACGGCCGCTCCCGCATTATCGAGCATCGTCAGGACTTCTTTGCTCCGAATCAACACGCCGATGGTCTCGAGCACCCTGAGCGTTAGCGAATGAACAATCTCCTCCTCGTCCTTGCACAGGAACTTAAGTCTTGTGACAGCCATATCTCTCGCCCTTTCTATCCCGCGAACTTCTTCTCGTATTCTCTGATGAGGCGCTCGCCTTCTGAAAGGATGGATTTATCCATCGGCTCAGGGGAATACTCCTTGAGTATCTTCTTGGCGATCTCGCGCGCTTCCGGCACCATCTTGTCCGAAAGCGTCATTTCCCAGGCGGACACCTTCGCGTCCCTGAAATAAAGTTCCTTCCGGAAGTTCCGGAGAGTATGAGGGTGCGTCAGGAATGTGTTGCCGTGTCCGACCGCCTTTATGACATCCAGAGCGGCAGATTGCTCATCGATCGTGAATTTTCTCAGAAATCCTTTCCAGTTTTTCCACATGAACGCGTCGATTACCATCTGCTCCAAGGAAGATCCCTTTGCCACATCGGTCGAACCGATGCCTGATATCATGTCAGTTCCGGAGAATGTGTCGAGCGCGGTGCTCGAGACCTCCGAGAACGACTTGTGTATCCCCGGCGTGGAACCCGAGCAGAGTCCCCAATCCCCGCAGATGCACGGGAGACCGTATCTCCGAGCCATCTGCGCCATCCCGGCGAACATTGCAGGCACCTCGGGAGATTCATATCCGACATCGCCGGTCGCCATATCGCCCGGGACGGCGTCTGAGGCATAGATATGAGGATTGCCAGGAGAGGCAAGCTGAGTGACGACAAGACTGGCCAGGTTCTCGGCATTGACGATAACCAGCGTGCCGGCAATGGTGATCGGTGCGGTGAGGCCCGAAAGAGGCATTGTCATCGAGATTATCGGGATACCGGCCTTTGCGAGCTCTACCTGCGCTTCGGCCGCATCCTTGCGCATGACCAATGGTGAATCGGGCGAAATGAGAACGGAGAATATCGGGCGCTTCCGAAGCTCCTTCTCCCCTCCTGCCAGCAGCGAACCGAGCTTTATCTGCATTCTCGCATCCTCGGCGTTCCTGCACTCAATCTGCTGGAAGTGCTTCGAGCAGTTTGTCATAGATATCCAGAGCTCGTATGCGGTATGCACCTCCTGCGGCACATCGCGCGGGATAATCATGCTCCACATGAAATCGACCTCCTCGAGAGCGTCGCCGAGCCTCGCGAAATCTACAAGGTCCTTGCGAGTTGCCATCCTCTGCTCTCCCGTGTCTATGTCGGTCATATGTATCGACAAGCCCGTGGTGCCGACATAAGGTATGCCGTCTACCGGCAGGTGAAGATCGTATTTTGAATTCCTGGCATGAAGCGTGAAGCTCTTCGGAGCCTTTCGCACCGAATCGTCTATCAGAGACTCGGGAATCTTTACTATGCCGGACTTGCCGTCGACTTCGGCCCCCGCGTCCGCAAGCATCTGCTGCACCTGCTTGCTTCTGACGGCAATGCCTACCTCACCGAGACATCTGACGCTCTGTTGGTGTATGATGTCCTCCTCGTTCTTGTCCAGAAATCTGAATCGAGCGATTGCCAAGGTTGTTCACCTCCAATTGCGTTCTTCCCCGCCGCACCGACCGCGATATTGAATCGGCTCGCTGGTCGTATGCTGACCATTTAGAAAAAGCTTAGGATTTCGATTCGCAAAACATCTCATTGCTTTTCCAGAAGAAATCGGAGCGATGAGTGCAAAAGCTCCGAAATGAATTTTGACGCTGCAAATATGGACAAGCAGACGCTTGCACGAATGAGATGCTGCAGATTCAATAACTCGTCCGAATAAAAGAAAAATTAATATCCCAGAAACGACAAAGATTGTATCTCGGGGGCGTTGATAGAGATAGCTCCTGAAATGACGTTTCGAATCAGAAACGCATTTATACAGGTGCTGTCTTAGAGGGCAACGCCCAATTGATTGGCAGCGCTATTGGCGAAGATTGGGATTGGGGCGCGTCGCCCAACTGGTGAACAATCTGGTTTCCTGCGCTGCGGACAACGTGGAGGATCAAGATATCCGGCTTTGTGCCGTGCCCTCTTGATTCTGACGCTTGATGAGAATAATGGCGATTCTGTGCGCATGCAGCATATGCATGATGCAGGGAATACTACGCATATTCGGTGAAACTTGTAACTCCGCCAGCAAACGGCAGTTGCCGGATTTGGCGACCGAATAGAATCGAGAGATGTCGGCGAAATCAACCAACAATTCCGGTTGATCCTGCCGGCGGGCACCGCTATTGGAATCCGATTAAGGCATGCGAGTCGAGAGGGGTAAGCCCTCGGCGCACGGCTGAGTAACACGCGGATAATCTGCCCTAAGGTGGGGGATAACCTCGGGAAACTGAGAATAATACCCCATAGGTCTGGAATGCTGGAATGCTTCCAGGCTGAAAGCCCCGGCGCCTTAGGATGAGTCTGCGGCCTATCAGGTTGTAGTGGGTGTAACGGACCCACTAGCCTACGACGGGTAGGGGCGTTGAGAGACGGAGCCCCCAGATGGATTCTGAGACACGAATCCAGGTCCTACGGGGCGCAGCAGCTGCGAAACCTTCGCAATGTGGGAAACCACGACGAGGGGATTCCAAGTGCTAATGCATTGCATTAGCTGTTCTCCTGTCTAAAAAACAGGAGGAGTAAGGGCTGGGTAAGACGGGTGCCAGCCGCCGCGGTAATACCCGCAGCCCGAGTGGTGCTCGATTTTATTGAGCTTAAAGCGTACGTAGCCGGTCTTGTAAATCCTTGGGGAAATCGGGCAGCCTAACTGTTCGAAGTCCGAGGAGACTGCAAGACTTGGGATCGGGAGAGGTCAGAAGTACCTTTGGGGTAGGGGTAAAATCCTGTAATCCTAAAGGGACTACCAGTGGCAAAGGCGTCTGACTAGAACGAATCCGACGGTGAGGAACGAAGCCCTGGGGCGCAAACGGGATTAGATACCCCGGTAGTCCAGGGTGTAAACGCTGCGGGCTTGGTGTCGGGGGTCCTACGGGGGCGCCCGGTGCCGGAGAGAAATTGTTAAGCCTGCCGCTTGGGGAGTACGGTCGCAAGACTGAAACTTAAAGGAATTGGCGGGGGAGCACCGCAACGGGAGGAGCGTGCGGTTCAATTGGATTCAACGCCGGAAAACTCACCAGGGGCGACGGTCGCATGAAGGCCAGGCTGATGACTTTGCCTGATTGATCGAGAGGTGGTGCATGGCCGTCGTCAGTTCGTACCGTAGGGCGTTCTCTTAAGTGAGATAACGAACGAGACCCTCGCCATTAATTGCCACCTATCCCTCCGGGGGTAGAGCACATTAATGGGACCGCTGGTGCTAAACCAGAGGAAGGGGAGGTCGACGGTAGGTCCGTATGCCCCGAATCCCCTGGGCAACACGCGCGCTACAAAGGCCAAGACAATGGGATCCGATACCGAGAGGTAAGGGTAATCTCGAAACTTGGCCGTAGTTCGGATTGAGGGTTGTAACTCACCCTCATGAAGCTGGATTCCGTAGTAATCGCGCGTCAACATCGCGCGGTGAATATGCCCCTGCTCCTTGCACACACCGCCCGTCAAACCACCCGAGTTGGGCTAAAGTGATGATGTCTCCCTTTGGGGCATTAGAACTTTAGTTCAGCAAGGAGGGTTAAGTCGTAACAAGGTATCTGTAGGGGAACCTGCAGATGGATCACCTCCTACGAAACCGAGGGGAGACCACAAGTCTCTCCTCACCATACCGCCACAGGCGATTGCCAAGGCGGGATTGCAAGCACTAAAGAGTTCTCATCAGGCGCCACGGACATATTTTTCTATATGACCAGATAAAGCTCAAGATTTCCATAGAAAACAAAAAGAAGAGATATCGGAAAGGGTTTGGAAAATGCTCCGTTTAGCTCTTCTTGCGCATGCTGATGACAAGATTGAGCGCGATGAGTATCACTGCTATCAGTGCGAGAATCATCGCAAGCATTGCCATCGTATTGGCCGAATTCGCGGCATTGGATGCGTCATCGACCGATTGTCCCAATTCATTTCCCAGGCTGTCCATCTCGTCAGAGAGATTGTCCGTCTTCTGATTCAAGGAACTGTTCAGCGCATTAAGCTTCTCCTGCAAATCACCAATTTGTTCCTTTAAATCGTCCAGCTGATCAGATAAATCTGTTAGCTGTGTTCCCTGTGTCACACTGAAAATCAAGACTCTTTCTCCGATGTACCAGTCTGCTGCAGTATCAAAATTTGCTTCCCAATGGATGTGGAGTTCATAGCTTCCGACCGGCATAGATACAGGAATCTCAATGGGAAGAGAAGCGAGTCCGGCTGGGAAATCTATCCAATTCCAAGGATAGACAACACCAGTGCTTGATTCTATGTAATAATACGCATTAGATGATTCATGGATAGCATACGCGGACTCTAACTTGAAGTTTACAAAGAGATGGCTTCCCTTCTCGACGGAAGAGGCCGAAAGCCAGACCGTTTCATCAAGAGGCTTAAGAGATTCGACTGTTGGGAATATTGCCGTCTTATTGTTGCCTCCGATAGCATATATCATTCCGTCCGGCATAGATACCAGGCCGAGATACTTTCTCGGAAGGTTTAGACTAGATGCGGAAAACCAAGTGTCATTTTCCGGGTTGAAGCAAAATACTTCCGCGAATACATCGCCGACCACGTTATATCCCTTATCCGAACCGCCCGCGACGTAGATCAATCCGTCTTCTCCCACCGTAGCCGCCGATGCTGAGCGAGCCATGGGAAGAGAAGATACAGTGGTCCATGCGCTGCTCCATGGGTACCATTTGTACACGGTATCGGATGCCGTATCAAACCAGGTACCGCCACCAATAACGAATATTGCATATTCATGCGGATTGAAGACCGCGGTTGAACCAACTCTCTGCTCTGGGAGCGATGGAGCGGCAGACCACGAATCAGTCGAAGCATCGTATACTTGGACCCCGATAGTCGCCGTGCCACTTATGACATAGAATTTAGGCCAGATAACTGCACACGAAGTGAAGCCCGATGCCGTGGGCATTGAGGCGCCCATGGTCCAGGTATCAGTTGCGATATCGTAGATTTGGGTATAGCCCAGCGAAGTTCCTATTGAGTCGTTATATCCGCCAAAGATGTATATTCTGCCATCTTCTCCGAGGCCTCCACTTGCTGCCCTTGTGCCTGTTGGTAACGGCGCAAGATGATGCGATTGACCAGTCGCTACATTATAAACAGTGACGTTATTTGATGTCTTCTTATAGCTAATGCCGGGAGTCACACCGTCTGCACCGCCGATGATATAGATGTTCCCGTTCGCTCTATCTGCGACAAAAACTGATTGTGTCTGATCAGCCATCAAAGGCGTTTCGTATTCCCAAGTAGTCTGCAATGCTGCGGATGCAATCGGCATTGTCGCAAGGACAAACGAAAGCATGAGCATCGCGCCCAGGCACGCCGATAAATATCCCCTAATCTTGTTTTCATTCATTCATATCGTCTCCGACCAAATTAATAGAAGATTGCACGCATCAATGAATATGGCATTGATATGCGTACAAATCCTTAGCAATCGTGTAATAATAAAGTCAGGTTATAAGGATATCTCTAAGGCAATGATGCGATATATTGGAACATCAGCATTTTTCTCGGGAGATACAAATCAACTCATAAACAAGGCGCATTTGAAAGGAAGATTGCAGATTGATTGACTTCTGCGAACTAGGGGAGATATCAAAAGTCTCTCCTCACCATACCGCCAGAGGCGATTGCCGAGGCGGGATTGCAAGCACTAAAGGGTTCTCATCAGGCGCCACGGACATATTTTTCTGTTTCAACTGATAGCTTTGGCTCTGCACAGAATAATCAAGAAAAAGGAAAGGATTGGAAGAGATCCTTCGGACCTCTTCGATATAACTGGGTTTAAGGAACCCTAGCTGCTCGGCGGACCCGGCGGCTGAGGCATCAAGACTGGCGTTGTCTTCTTGGGCCTCACTAATATGCTGACGATAGCAATTA
The DNA here is from genome assembly GCA_038852105.1 of Thermoplasmata archaeon. Lineage (GTDB taxonomy): Archaea > Thermoplasmatota > Thermoplasmata > UBA10834 > DTMW01 > JAOUEZ01. Next base: position 120,241 of record JAWCKK010000003.1, on the reverse strand, counting down.
AGATTGCTATAACGCCGATCACCATTCCGAGCAATGCCATAAGGTTTGCAGAATCCGCAGCGGCCTTTGCATTGTCTGCATTATTGTTCGCATCATTGATTGCATTCTCTAGCTCTTCATTTGTCTGGTTCAGCAATGCCGAGAGGTCGAGAATCTTCTGTCTAAGAGCAGCGTTCTCGTCGGTCAGGTCAGAAATGTCGTCCTCAAGGTTGGAAATATCGTTGTTCGCCGCCGCAAGCTGTCCCTGCAGCGAGGTCAACTGATCCTGGAGAATTGCAATCTGGCTCGGCAGGGTGTCGAATGCTTCGACACTTGAGAATACCGTGGTGTCATCATTTCCTCCGATTGCGAGAATCTTGTTGTCAAAGAGTGCGGATCCCAGCCAGGCACGCGGAACATTCAAATCGTCAATCGTTGTCCAGCTGTCGGTTGCAATGTTATAAACATAAACGTCACCGTACGTTGTTGGCGGTTGATTCAAAGCGTAGTTCGCTCCGCCGAAAACATACACAAGCCCATCCTGGCCGACAATTGCGGTGTGAGCGCATAGGGGAGCCGGCATTGATGCCATTTGTGTCCAGGAGTCACTGGCTATGTCGTAGCGATAGACCGTGTCAACGGCATGACCATTGCTAAACCCTCCAAAGTAGTATCCATATCCGCCTACTGTGACCGTAGCCCCACTTGTCAAGCCGACAGGTAAGGGGGCGCCCGTCCACCATGTGTTCGTGGTAACATTGTAAATCTGGTTTGCAGTCTCGTATGGATGGGCAGTGCTCTCTCCGCCGACCACATAGAAGTGATCGCCCGTGTTGAAGCTCTTGGCCTCCCAGACGGGGATGGGGATATTCGCTCCAAGGCTCCAAGAATCCGTCGTGACGTTGTATATCTGAGTTGCATACCATGGGCCCGGTAATAAATCTCTAAATCCCGAAATCATGTACAATCTGCCATCATTGGCGAACCCTCCCGAGGAGCCTCTAACATACCAAGTCGAAGGAGCCAAACTCTTCCATGATCCAGTTGCCGGGTTGTATGCATAGCATTTTCCATCGACCGACATTGGGACGGCATTATATCCTGCCATAATGTATACGATTCCATTCTCATCCTGCGCAACAAGCGCCTGGGTTCTACCCTCTCCCATAGAAAAAGGATACATCGTCCAACTCGCGGAAGCGGCTTCTACGGTCGGTGAAAGCACTGACAAAGCTAGCAAGCACATCAGTGCAACCGCTACCCCTGCCACGATTTTACTCTTTTTTTCCCTTCCATTCATTTTATTCAATCCTCCTTGAATCAATCCAAAGGAATCGCTCAAGGTTGACTTTTTCCAGAATTGAATTCAATTATGTGATAGATTAAAATTCCTATTCATCGCCACACTTTGCATACCAAAGATTTATACAACGAAAGCGTATTGTGAAATCCCCGTGGGATGTACATGAAATACATCATTGTCACGGGAGGCGTCATTTCTGGGCTCGGGAAGGGGATAACGGCATCTTCCATTGGCAGGCTGTTGAAATCGCGAGGATTGAATGTCACAGCCATCAAAATAGACCCGTATTTGAACTTCGATGCCGGCACATTGAATCCTTTCGAACACGGCGAAGTTTTTGTTCTGGATGACGGCGGAGAGGTCGACCTCGATCTCGGACATTACGAGAGATTTCTGGATGTAAGCCTGACACGAGATCATAACATTACCACGGGCAAGATATACGGTGCTGTGATTGAAAAGGAAAGGATCGGGCATTTCCTTGGCAAGACGGTTCAAATCATCCCGCACATCACGAATGAGATAAAGGACAGGATCAGGAGCGTCGCGCATCAATCCGGGGCGGATGTATGCCTCGTCGAGCTCGGAGGCACCATCGGTGACATCGAGTCAATGCCTTACGTCGAGGCGATAAGACAACTCCATAGCGAAGTCGGCGACGAGAACTGCATATTCGTGCACACGACGCTCGTGCCGATTGTCAGCGCCGTGGGGGAGCAGAAGACGAAGCCTACGCAGCACTCCGTCAAGGAGCTTCGTGCGCTGGGCGTGCAGCCTGATATCATCGTGGCAAGGGCGGAAAAACCATTGGAACCCGCGACGCGGAAGAAGATTTCGCTGTTCTGCGATGTGCCTCTTGAAGCAGTAATAAGCGCTCCGAATGCGAAGACGATATACGAGGTCCCGGTCCTGTTCGAAGAGCAGAATATGACGACGTACCTACTGAAGAAGATGAACCTATCACCGCCCGACGGCGGTCTCGCAGACTGGAAGGATTTCCTGTCGCGCTTGAAGAGCCCATCGAAGTCCGTGACCATTTGTCTGGTCGGGAAATACATGGATCTGATGGACTCGTACATCAGCCATTTCGAAGCTCTGAAACACGCTGCGGCGGAACTCGATACGGCGATAAGATTCGAATGCATAGAATCGGAGGATCTCGAAAGAGGAGAGCAGATCGAGAAATTAAACAGAGTAGATGGAATTCTAATACCTGGAGGATTCGGCTCAAGAGGCATTGAGGGGAAAATACTTGCTGCCAGATACGCAAGGGAGAACGATATACCGTTCCTTGGTGTCTGCCTGGGATTTCAAATCGCCACTATCGAGTTCTGCAGGAATGTATTAGGATTCGACGGCGCGAACAGCACGGAGTTCGACCCCAACACACCTTATCCTGTTGTCGATCTGCTGCCCGAGCAGAGAGGGCTCGAAAGGAAGGGCGCCACGATGAGGCTCGGAGCACAGCCCGTGATGATTCAATCGGGAACGACCGCGCACAGACTCTACGGGGTCACGGAGATTTCCGAAAGACATCGGCACAGGTACGAAATCAATCCGGATTACATCGAGAAAATCGAGGAGGCCGGTTTGAAATACACGGGCAGGTCCCCGGACGGAAGGAGAATGGAAATTTTGGAGATACCGGAGAAGACGTTCTTCGTCGCATCGCAATTCCACCCGGAATTCAAGTCCAGGCCTAGGAAGCCTTCTCGCCTCCACTTCGGCCTTGTCGAGGCTGCCGTAGCACACGCTGGAAAGAGGGCTCCTTAGAGACCACTGGTCTCTGCTTCATCTTCCTCGTCTTGACACTCTTCCTGACAGGCTCCTTTTGAGGGGTTTTCTGTTCTTCAATCAGAGGCTTTGCCTTTGGTAGCAGCAGGACGAATTTCGTGCCTTTCCGGTAATCGGAAGAAACGCGGTTCTCGATCCATATCCGGCCGCCGTATTTTATCACCAAGTTCTTTACGATTGTGAGGCCAATGCCGAAACCGTAAGGTCGAGCCTCGTCCTTTCCCGTCGAGCTGAACCTTTCAAGCACTTTCTGCTTCTTTTCGTCGGGAATGCCACGCCCATGGTCGATTATCTCTATGCGCCAGTAGTCCTTGCCGAATTCAGAATGGCTGGAGACATTCAGGTCGATGATCACTTCGGCAGATGGGGTGAACTTGATTGCATTCGAGAACAAGTTCGAGAAGAGATCCTTCACGTGCTTGTCTCCGGGGATGAATATCTTCCCGTAGGTGACATCGGAGTTGAACTTGACAATCTTGTTCGGATACTCGCTCTTGATGTTCTGGAGCGAGGCATCGATTACTGCCGCGATATCGTGGCTCGCGACTCCTTCGCTACCGGATGCCCTTATCTCTGCCAGCCTTCGGACGTTCTCGATTAGGTGCTTCGTGTTCTCGACCTGTTCGATAGCCTTCGCGGAATAATCTTTGATTTTATCGTCCGACTCCCCGGCCATCGAGATTATCTCGAGATAACCGAGCACTCCTTGCGTGAAGTTGTTGATATCGTGCGTCATGAGATCATTCAACGCCTCTATCTCCGACCGAGCTCTGATTTCCCCGTTCAGCAAACGCTCATTGCTCATCGCAATCGAGGCAAGATTGCCGTATATTTCCAGCAATCCTATCATTCCTTTCGAGTTCGCTATGCCCTCCGGCCCTTCGGTGAAAATCATAACGCCGTTCATATTCCCATTGGCGTCGTCCATCCGATAGAAGAACTTCTCGACCGACGAAGATATCATCAGCTCGCGGAACGCCTTGTACGCGAACTGGACCGAGGATTCGTCCTTCATCGGATCCGCCGTCGGTGTGCCCGAGATATGATATACCCTGTCGCCCAGGCGCGTACCGAGATTCTCCAGCAAACGGATCATATCTTTCGTCGAGAAACTGGGCTCGCATATTTTCCTGCTTTCCGTCTCGCCGAATCCGATGCTTCCGGAGCAAACCATGTCGTCGCCATGCTCGGTCTTAGAGAGTATTAGGCACTTTGAGAAGCCTAATATGGATGAGACTCCAGATAGAATCCGGTTTACGGCTCCTCCACCGCGCCCCATCGAAATGACCGATGTGCTCAGGTCGAGGATGCTTTCAAGATGCCGGATCCTTGCCAGACTTTCGTTGAGCATCTCCTTCTCCTTCGCCAGCAACCTGGCATTCTCGAGAGCTATTGCCGCGTGGTTCGCGAAAAGCGTTGCAACCTCTATGTCCTGGTCCGAGAAGCCCTTCTCGGCGGATCTCGCGATGACAATGGCGCCAATCGCATCCTCCCTGCCAATCAATGGTATTGTCAGAATCGATATCATCTGTTCTTGCTCGCTTTCCGATTTCTTGACGGAATGCGTCTCCCGGAAGCCTCTCAGTTCTGTCAGGGCCTTTGCGACTGAATCGAGCACGCGATCCTCAGCGATGGAGAGCTCGATTTTCTCCCCCAGATTCCTGCTCAGGACCGCCTTCAATCCCTCCTCCCGAATTGCGTAGAAGCGCGCGGCATCGTACGGCACGACCTCGAGGAGCATGTCGGAGACCTTCTGATAGATATCTGAGACACCTGCGGCCACCTGAAGATCGAAGGTCGTCCTGAGAAGGGATTTCATTGTCCTGAGCGAGTAATTCAAGGAGGCCATTGTCTCAGCGTTGTGTATCAGGACGGCGAGATGATCCGAAAAGTTCTGGACCAGCGAGGCGTCCTGATCGGTGAATCCTGACGGGGATTGTTTGTTTATCAGGACGATAACGCCAATCGTTGCGCCCATTAAACGGATAGGGGAGACGAGAAAAGAATTGATCAACAGGCTCAGGCTGTCCTGAATCAGAGGGCTCGGCTTGAACGAATAGTCGTTCGTATAGAAGACCGAGCCGGCCTCGATTATCCTTTTCATATAGTCGTCGTGATACCTTCTGCGCCTCAGCTCGTCCGCGAATTCCTCCGCTCCCTCTATGGCCATCCAATCGACGCCACCATCAGAGGACACCATCCCGATAAGGCAGGATTGCGTTCCCAGGATCCTGTTTATCCGTTGAGCGGTCTCGGACAATATCCCGCCGACATCCATCGTTGATATCGCTTGCAGAGTCACCTCGTCCAGCAGGTTCAGCGCTTGCGTCCTGTCCTGAAGCTGACGGTTTGTCACCGTGTTCGTCAAGGAAATCGATACGATATCTGCCACGGAGGATGCTATTGATACGTCGTCCGGGTTGAACCTGTCCTCCTTGGCATCTGCTATCACAATCGCTCCGAAGATTCTATCCTGGCTTATCAATGGGACGACCAGCTCTGACCTTGCCAGCGCACCGACCGAAAGCACGTCCCGCGGATAGCGTTCTATAACTGGGGCCTTGCTCTTTATCGCTTTCAGGATGGGTTGTTCGTTTATCCGCTTGCCGTACTTTCCGGGCGCTATTCTCGCGTGGCTTCCGAGCAACTGGAAAGTCCTCTTGTCGGGAGATCCGGACATGAAGACTATCCCTGCCGCAGTGTAATTCAAAGTGTCGACTATCGCATGAGCCGCGCTGCTGGCTATCTCCTCCTCGTTCTTGCTTAGAGCCACTCTTTTCCCGAGCTCCTGCAATATCCTCAGCTGGTCCATCCTCTTCGTCAATTCGAGCATCCCGTTCTCAAGTTGTTTTTCCAGCCGTACGACCTCGTCTTCGAGCTGTATCCGGTTCATCTGGAAATTGGTGATATCTCTGACCGTGCCAAGATATCCCAGAAGGGTGCCCTCTCGGCTCCTGACCTGTGCGATTTTCAGCCATGCCCAGAATTCGCTATTGTCCTTCCTGCGCGCGAGCATGACCCGCTCGGTTCGGCCGTTCTTCAATTCGTTGGAAAGCTCGATGAACAGCTTCGAACGCCGCTCCTCTGGCAGTAGCAATGTGAAATCCGCGCCGATTATCTCCCCTTCGGAAAAGCCATAGATTCTATTGAGTGCGGCGTTAGAATCGATAATCTTCCCAGTGGGATCGAGCAGGCAAACACCGTCTCCCATTGCATCGAACGACGACGATAACTCCGATAAGGAAATCGGTTCTTCTCTTCTTGGGGATTCCTTTCTGCCTATCGCGACCCATCGAAGAGGGTCAGCGGATATGATGACCTCTGTGAAACAGATATTCGAGTCGCCCGGAAGCCTCAGGCTGTAGACGAGGGAATAATTGCGATCCGAAACGTGTGCAGCCGAGAACGGGCAATCTTCGCACGGAGAGGTCCGTCCCCTGAGTGCCGAGTAGCATTCCCTTCCCACTATCTCCCCGAGCAATTCCAATGCGGGCGCATTTATGGACTCTATCTGAAAGGATGAGTTGCCTATTATGACAAGATCGCGTTCTTTATCCATCATGGAATCTGACTTTGGGGAATCGTTCGATTCGTGCGCACGTTCGATGCTCGAGCCGTTCTTGATCCTGCTGACCAACTTCGTTCAGTCCTCGATTAAGAAACTATACTGAGGTTAGCCCTATCATTCTAATCGGATTAAAATTTTCACATGGAGGATTCAATCCGAAATCGAATCGGAGAATCATGCAATTTTCGAGGCGTCGCAGCTTCCGCCACATGACTTGAGATGGACGGACCTTGGCAGATTTTATAAGGGTGCTCGGCATAGGCTCGAATATATGGCAGAGGACGATTTGAAGGATTATGCCAAACTCCTCGACCGCGCGAAGGAGAAACTGCCGCACGAGACAGAGGTGCACGAACGGCTCAAAATCCCGGAACCAGACGTTCTTCTCGAAGGCAAGACGACCGTGATAAGGAACTTCGGAGATATCGCGGACATCATCAGGAGAGAGCCCCAACACATGTTCGGCTACCTCCTGAGGGAGCTCGGGACCGCCGGGACGATTGACGGAAAGAGGGTCTTGTTGAAAGGCAGCGTCCCTGTTTCGCAGATAGCCGACAGGCTCCAGAGATACATCGATGAGTATGTCATATGCACCGAGTGCGACAGGCCAGATACAAGGATTGTCAAAGACGGCAGGGTTCAGATTCTCGTCTGCGAGACCTGTGGCGCGCACAGGCCCGTCAGAGTCAGGAAGGCCGGCAAACAGGAGACATCCGAACTCAAGGAAGGAGAGATATACGAGCTTCAGATAGAGGATATCGGGAAAAGGGGAGACGGGATCGCTAGGAACGGGGATTATATTATTTACGTTCCTGGCACGACGAAGGGCATACAGGTCAAGGTGAAGATCGTGAAAATCTCCGGCAAGACGGCCTTCGGAACGGTCGTCGCATGAAGAACTCGTAGTGACAGCATGAAATATCCTAAGAGCATTTTGGTTATCGCAGCCGCGTTCGTCGCCGTCCAGTTATTGTCACTGTTATTCATGTCAATCGCGCTCACCACTGCAGATCAGGCATTTCCAAATCCCGACGACCCCTGGATAGCCGTCTATTATCTGCTGCTATTGCTCGGATTCACATTACTGTTCCTCATACTGATCAAGTTCGACCTCGAGAAATTGCTCAAAGCCATCTTTTTCGTCTCGATTGGGTTCGTCATATTCTTCGTCACAACTGTCTTGGCCAGATTGGTAATCGACAACCCGGATATGTGGATGATTCTTGGTCTCGTATTTGGGATCGCTTCTGTAGCAGCGCTCTACAAGAAGCCCGAATGGTATCTGATTGACACGATCGGACTCGTAATGGCCGTGGGAATCGTCGCCCTGCTCGGGATTTCCTTGGGAATTTTGCCAGTTCTTATCCTGCTGATCGCGTTGGCCATCTATGACGCGCTATCAGTATACAAGACTAAGCATATGTTGAAGCTCGCAGACGGCGTTGTCGATATGGGTCTTCCGCTGCTCCTCATTATCCCGAAAAAGCTCCCTTACTCGTTCATTGATAATAAGCCAAAGATTCAGGAAGGCGGGAAAAAGGAACGAGAGGCGTTCCTGGTGGGTCTCGGGGATATCATCATACCCGGGCTATTGCCTGCATCCGCATTTTGGTTCCTAGGCGATAACATGACTGCGATAGGCTTGCCTGCGAACCTTGTGGTAGCCATGATGGCAATAATTGGCGGAGTCATCGGCCTTCTCGTTCTCATGGGGATAGTCATGAGGGGGAAGCCTCAGGCAGGCTTGCCATTGTTGAACGCTGGGACGATAATAGGCTTCCTTATAGGATACCTGCTCATCTTTGGCCTTGATGCATCCTGGATAATCTAAGGAGCAATCGGTATGAAAGTCTGCTTTGTATCTGATATTCATGGCGACCAATCCGCGGTGAGGTATCTCGAGTGTATCGACTCGAACATGAAATTGGACCTGATAGTGATCTGCGGCGATATCACGACTTTCGGACCCGCGTCTGCGGCGAGCACAATCTTGAGGAACCTGAACACCAGATGTGCTGCGATCCCGGGCAACTGCGATCCTGAGGATGTTGCCAGGGCGATAGAAAGTAATTGCATATCGTTACATCTTAGACGCGTCCCTATTGACGGCGTGGATTTCGTCGGAATCGGCGGAGCACCGGTTTGCAGCATGTCCACCCCTCTTGAAATGTCCGAAGCAGACATAGAACAGGAGCTTTCGCGCGTAATTGTGGATGATTGCATACTCGTAACACACGCGCCGCCCTACGGAATAAATGACCTGACCCGCAGCGGAAAAAGATTGGGGAGCAGAGCCATCGCGAAGCTGGTCTCGAAGCATCATCCAAGGCTCGTTGCCTCTGGGCACGTCCATGAGGCGCGCGGAATCGTCGAGAAGGACGGGACGATTTTTATCAACCCGGGCACACTTAAGGATGGCTTCTGCATCCTGGCGGATATCGACGGAAAGATCGAGGCGAGGATAACGGACATCCGCGGATTCCGGCAAAACCTTTAATATCAAGCCAGTTTTAGACCGCTCCAAGCGGAGAGAAGGCAATGGCGCTTTGGCAAGGCAACTCCAACAGGAAAATCACCGGCGGCAGAATACGTCCGGCGAGAGGGAAGAGGAGGTCCGAGATAGGCGGGGAGAAACAGCTCACCAATCTGGGCGAACAGAAGACGCTTCCTCACAGGATACGCGGAGGGCATGTCAAGAGCAGGGTTTTGGCCGCAAGTATCTGCAATCTCTACATCCCCGACGAGAAGAAGACAGTGAAGGCAAAGATACTTACAGTGAAGGAGAACCCGTCGAACCCGAACTATGTACAGCGCAACATCATTACTAAGAGCGCTGTCATAGGTACTGACCTGGGCGATGCTTTGGTCACATCTCGACCCGGGCAAGACGGCATAGTAAACGCCAGGCTCATCAGCAAGAAAAAATGAAGAGATTGCCTGATACCACCTCGATGCTTGCGAGAGGGTGATTGATCTGGCCCGTGAGCGGGATAAGCGGAAGGTCATTTGGCCATCTTATTTCGATTCTCGCTTGTCCAGAGACAATGGCAGAAGAATCAAGAAGTCATGCTGCATCGAGAAACCTGACTTGGAGCGGATATCTCAGGTCCTCAGATCGATGAACTTGAAGTTCGAAATCGAGAGGGACAAGAAGCATCCGGCTCGCTGGTGGGAGAGCGAAGGCAGGATACTTGTCGCCACGGACATGCCGAAATCCGAGCTGATAGAGGCCATCGGAAGCCGATTGAAGAAATGAGGCTTCGACATCGTCCGGTTGTCTGAGCGTCAATAGTGATCTTGAGGAGTCTCGACTTCTTCCACGATTTTCTTGCCCGCGGAGACGCTATCGATGGAATGAATCACGGCCCCGCATTCAGCCACAATCTCCTCGACCTTATCGACCTCGATGTTCAGACCCTCTATTGTAAGCTTGATGCTCTCGGTCTCGCGGTCGACTTCCTGCAAAGTGCAGGTAACCCCGGATATCCCCTTCAAATCACTCAGTCTCCGGGAAAGCTCGATAACAGTCGGGTGATGAGGCTTGAGCACGTCAAGAACCAATCGCTTGATTTCAGTCACTCTTCCGTCGCACCTGCCCTGTATTCTGAGAACGGTCTTGCCTATTCAACTTTTCGGCTCGGATTTCGATAAATAACAATAAATATTAGAGCCAGTAACATCAAGAAAGGTTTAAGTCCGCTCACCCTGATTCCGAGTTCCGTGGCGAAAAGAGCAATATCGACGGATGAAGTGAAAGTATTAGACACCAACTCCGCATACCTCGGAGTCCCAACATTGAAATTGATGGAGAACGCGGGTATCGCGGTCGCAAGAAACCTCCGGCGAGAGTTCAAGGGGGCGTCCAAGATAGCCGTGGTGTGCGGGCGGGGAAACAATGGTGGAGATGGATTCGTCGCTGCCAGACACCTCGCCTCAGAGGGCCTTGATGTGGCTGTCTTCATCGCCGAGCCAGAGCAGGAGATTTCTACCGAGATAGCGAAATTGAACTTCGAGAAAGTCAGAAACCTTTCTCGACCAGCATCGGAGTTCAGGCCGAACGAGTGGGATGTAATAGTTGATGCACTTCTGGGAGTGGGCGTCAGGGGCAAGATAAGAGAACCGTATAGGAGTCTCATCAAGAGAATGAATCAGGCGCGAAAGCCGATCGTATCGGTGGACGTACCCTCTGGATGGCCTGAAGAACCCTCGGTCCGAGCGCGTATGACTGTGACTTTCCACGCACCGAAAATCGGTATGGAAAAGGCGAAATGCGGAAAGCTTGTGGTCGCAGACATCGGCATTCCGCCGGAGGCTGAGACTCATGTTGGCCCCGGTGAGTTCGTGTATTACCCCAAGCCAGAACAGGACTCTCACAAGGGAGACAATGGCAGGATTCTTGTCGTTGGAGGAGGGCCGTTCACGGGAGCACCCGCGCTCGCAGGCATGGGAGCTATGTATGCAGGTGCCGATCTCGCGCACATCGCCGTCCCGAAACATGTCGCAATCCCTGTCGCTTGTTATTCACCGAATCTGATTGTTCATCCGTTGTCCGATGAGGTCTTGGTGCCGCAGGACATTGATAAGATCAAGAACCTCTGGAAGAAGAGCGACGCAATGGTTATCGGGCCCGGCATGGGCGATGATAACCAGAGCAGAAATGCAGCTTCGGAATTGATCAGACAATGTCCGCTCCCGATGGTCATAGATGCCGATGCCCTCGATGCTGTCAAGGCGAATCCCCGGATTATCAGGGGCAAGAGCGTTGTGCTCACGCCTCATAAAGGAGAGTTCGAAAGACTCACTGGGATGCGTTTGTCCGAGGATCTCGAGAGAAGAGGCGAGCAGGTTTGCCAGGCAGCCAGGAAGATGGACAGCATCATCATCGTGAAGGGGCGCATAGACCTCGTGTCCGATGGGAAGACAGTCACGAAGAATAAGACAGGAAACGAGGCCATGACCGTAGGAGGCACTGGGGATGTGCTCTCAGGGATATGCGGATGCCTTTTGTCAAAGGGGATGGAGCCATTCCATGCCGCGAGGTTGGCTGTTTTTCTCAACGGCGCCGCCGGGGATCTCGCGTTCCAGGAGAAAGGCTATGGGTTGCTTGCGACCGATGTGGCCGAGAAAATCCCCTACATCCTAAGAAGATATTTGTGAGCACGACGTTATTCGATCGGAGGCTTCGTTCTGAAGATTGCGGTTCTTGCGGACCCTCACGGAAACGCGGTCGCATTGAAAGCGGTTCTGGAAGACATATCCAGAATCGGAGCGGACAGAACCGTGATAGCTGGCGATTTAGTAGGTTACGGTCCTGAGCCGAAAGAGGTCATCGATATTGTGAGGAGCTCCAATGCGATAGTCATCAGGGGGAACCACGACGACTCCGTCGTAGAAAGAGACTATGCCTGGATGAATAACCTGGCGGCATTTGCCGCGGAATGGACTAGATCGATCCTTAATGACGAATACATTTCGTACCTTTCTGGATTGAATCCTGAGCTGGAATTGGAGATAGAGGGCAGGAAGATTGGAATATATCACGGAGCCCCAGGAAACGCGAAAGAATATGTGACTGAAGAAAGCCGAGCACGAGAATTGCTTCGAGAATATAACAAAGATGTCTTGATCTGCGGCCACACTCACGTCCCAATGCTGGTAACCTATGAAGGAAGGATGTTTCTCAACCCGGGAGGAGTAGGACAGCCGCGCGACGGCAATCCGGACGCATCATATGCGGTGCTCAGTCCTGCCAATCTCGGAGTAGAATTTCGTCGCGTGAAATATGATATACAGAAGATTCAAAGAAAGATATTAGATGCGGGGTTGCCGAATTTCTTGGCAGCTAGGCTCTCACTGGGTATATGATTATGAGTGTAACATAATATACACAAATAGCGCGATGCATAGATATGGCTGAGATCCGGCCCATTCAAGGGTCACCGGCATTGCTTCTCGATTCCAAGGAGAAGACGGTATGCATCGCGGATATTCATCTCGGATTCGAACTCGAACTGAGAGATAGCGGGTTCAATATTCCGGATCAGACGGCGAAAATAGCCGAATCGATAGTTAGGATCCCGGAAGGCGACCGGCTTCTTATTCTGGGAGATGTCAAGCACACCATCCCTTACGCGACAAGATTCGAGTTTTCAAGATTGTCGAGATTTTTCAAAACCCTGATGGAAAGATACACATCAATCACGGTCGTAACGGGGAACCATGACGGAGCTCTGAGAGAGAGCCTGCCGAGGGAAGTTGAAATCCTCCCATCGAAGGGGCTAGTCATTTCGACCATTGGATTCTCGCACGGGCATGTTTGGCCTTCGGATGAAGTCGTGAAATCGAAGACTCTTGTCATAGGACACGTACACCCGTCTTTGAGGCTCAAGGACAGACTCGGGTCCAGGAATTCAATAAAGTGCTGGCTCAGAGGACCGGTTCATAAAAGGCCGTTGAAGAAAAGATATGGAGACGTCGGCGTTTCTGAGGCTATAGTCATGCCGGCATACAATCCGCTGCTGGTCGGGACGGCCGTGAACGAGGAGGATGATTACAACGTCAGCCCATTGCTCCGCTCAAGAGCTATTGTCCTGGGAGAACAAAGGGCATATACGCTGGATGGAATCTACCTCGGACGCGTCTCTGATATTATGATAGAGGCGAGGAAATAATTACTACTGCTTTCTGTCGAAGAATATATTCTTGCCAGTCGCCGAGAGTGGAATACCGTAAACGATATTCGATTTCATAGCTCCCAGCGCCCTCGCCGCGTTCCCAGCCCGATACATCACCCTGTTGTCGACATTATGCATCGACGCTGTCTTGACTGCGGAACCGACCGCTATTCCGAGATCCGCAACGCGGTGCACACAGTTCGGGCCGTGGAACTTGCCCTCAACACTCGCCCGGTTGAATGCCTCACAGGACTCGTAGCCGCAGGCCTTGCAGTTCGTTCCCAGACCAGGGTGCTTGAGCAATCCGATGAGGACCAGAACCTCCGAGTCGAGCACGTTCTTTCCGTCCCGTGTGAAGCCCGATGAACCGCTCGCCTCGCCTATCTTGATCATCTCGGCTCCGATAGCATCCTTGTCTTTTCCCGCGAGAACCCTGACTTCGATATAATCCTGCCCGACCGCCTTCGGCGCGGTTCTTGCAGAAAGTTCCATGAGCTTTGCCACAATCAGCAGCGCATCCTCAGGCATACGATTGGCGGAATCGATTGAGGATATATTTCTTACTATTCGAAATCATAAGAGCCAAATAGCTCTCACGAATGGTAAAATACCCGTCAAGCCGTTGCGGCCTGATGCATGGATGCCGCAACCATCGCTCTCGGCGCGGTCGCTGTCGTCGTTTGGATTGGCTCTTTGGCTCTCATGAGCTCTGTTCTCTCAGCGCGAGCTCGGTCACGCCAGCGCAAGACCGCCGTCCAAAGAGTGCATCAGCGGAAGATATCTGTAATAGCAAGGATAGACGGCGCGAAGAAATGTCTCATCTGTATGGGAGTGATAAAGAAAGATCTGAAGAGCATCGATTGCAAATGCGGTAGCAATTTCCATTATAGTTGCGCGGCGCGTGTGGGCATCTGTCCCGGATGCGGCACGGCCATAGATGCCAGAATCCCTTCGGACGAGACCGCGGACCGTATCGAGGAATTCCAGCCTATAAGGACGATGCCACTATCAAGAGAAGACAGATTGTTTCTATTGGAGGACAAATTCCTTGTTGGAGAAATCGACGAAGAGACCTATCAGACTCTTAAGAACGAGGCCATCAATGACCTTCCTGAGCCTGTCTTCTGTGCCGTTTGCGGAAATAGACTCTATGAGAACGAGCGCTGCACCTGCAGCAACGAAGGACAAAGATGTCCTGAGTGCGGCTCTGAGCTCGACGAAGGCGATAGGTTTTGCAGGAAGTGCGGCGTGGTACTTTCAGATGAATTCAAGGAAGAGCTGTTCCAGTGCTCCTCGTGCGGCAGAATAGTGTCCTCGAGCGAGAGGATATGCTCATGCGGCGCGTTGCTGCTTGACCCTGGGGAATCTATCTGCTCAGAATGCGGTCATCCTGTCTCCCCGAACGACAGGAGCTGCCCGAATTGCGGTCGTCTGAGAATCATAGAATTGCTGGTCTGTCCCTCGTGCGGAAAGGAGGTCAGCCCATCGGATTTCGAATGCGATTGCGGGGCGATATTCCAAGATATGATTGAGAGGATAGAATGCCCCGAATGCGGAGCAATCGTAGATCTGGAGGACAATTTCTGCAGGACATGTGGAATCCAATTCGAGAAGAACAGCTTCGTCAGCATGCATAAATGAATCAGAAGACAAGAAAGCATTTGGGAAGGAAGAAGACGAATCGCTCCTTCCTTCTGTTTTCCTAGTTTATGAAATCAATATCCGGGCCGCGGATAAAGGAATTATCCCTCGCTGCGCCAGCGGTCGCGCCCTTCCTCGGCGCAGGTGCCGCAACCGATGCCACTGGCTGACTCGATCTGGTCATCATCAGGCCCGACCTCGCTCCGGTGACGATGAGCAGAACGCGTATCTGTCCTTCGAGCTCCTTCTCGATCGAGCATCCCCAAATCAGCCTGGCCCTTCTCGATATCCTGCTGCCGACGACCTCGGCCGCCCTTTCAGCCTGGCTGACAGTCATATCAGGCCCGCCAACCACTCTGATGAGCGCGCCCTTTGCCTCTGCCAGATCTATCTCTCCCAGCAACGGAGAATTGAGGGCTTCGTTGACCGCAGTCTCGACTCTCTCCTTCGGGTCCTCGTCGTCGGCCTCTCCGATGCCGACGAATGCGACTCCGCCCTCGTTCATGACAGTCCTAATATCGCTGTAGTCGAGGTTGACCAGCCCGGGCTTGGTGATTATCTCGGTCAGGCCCTTGATCGTCTGCATCAGAACCTCGTCGGCAACCTTGAAAGCCGCATCGATGGGCAGCTTCGGCACAAGCTCTAGCAGCTTGTCGTTCGGAATAACGATTGTCGTATCGCAGACTCTTCTCAGCCTTTCTAGCCCTTCGAGAGCGTTCTCCATCCGTATTTCGCCCTCGGCCTTGAACGGAAGGGTGACAACCCCGAGCACGAGCGCCTGGCTTTCCTTAGCCATCCTGGCGACATAGTGAGCGGAGCCTGTCCCGGTGCCACCTCCCATGCCTGCTGTGACAAATACTATGTTAGCTCCTTTTATGAAATCCTTGATGTCGTTCTCGTTCTCCCTGGCAGCGGCCTCTCCCATTTCTGGCAGGGCACCGGCACCGAGGCCTTTCGTCACGGTGCGTCCGATGAGTATCTTCCGTGGAGCGTGAACCGACAGCAGATGCTTGGCATCCGTGTTTATGGCGCACAGCTGTGCTCCCGAGATACCTGTTTCTACAATTCGGTTTATAGTGTTCGACCCGCCACCGCCGCATCCGACAATCTTAATCGAAACATCCAGTTGAGCCGCGATTTTCGCCAGCTCGGCATCGTCGGGCGATCCTTCATTTATGGGAGCTTGCGCGACACCGCCGCTTCCCTGCTCGGTACTCAAATTCTCAACATCATTGCCTAATGCATCCTTGACTAACGACTTCGGCATAGAGTGCACCCCTTCGTCTGAAGTTACTAATCGTGTAACATAAATATAAACGTTACTGATGATAAATCTCTTGCCAGAATGTCGCTTTTTTCGCCCGGATCGGGCTTCGCCCGATACCCCGATTTCATCTCGAATAAATCCGTCGGCTCGGCGGAAACGACAGGATGCTCTTGCTAGCGGGAAACCCAGTCATATTAAAATATCAAAGATGGCGATATGGAATACGATATTCGATTTGTCTGGATGGGATAGAATGAAATCTCTGATCGACGAGGCTTTGAGCAACCAGGGGAGCGCACAGCAGGCCGCGGGCCAGCAGCAGGAAACCCGGCCGTTATCCGAGGATGAGGAACTCAGGCGGATTGTGGAAGCAATCCATGTCAGGATCTCAATTATCGGGTGCGGAGGAGGAGGCTCGAACACGATCAATCGCCTGAGCAAGGCGGGCGTCTTCGGAGCTGATCTCATAGCGGCAAACACAGACGCAAGGCATCTGATCGGGGTTCATGCCTCTCACAAGATACTTCTTGGAAGGATGACTACCAGGGGGCTCGGTGCGGGCTCAATACCGGAGATGGGCGAGAAGGCAGCGCAGGAAAACCAGGACGAGCTCGCGCACCTAATAGAGCACTCAAAGATAGTTTTCGTCACCGCTGGTCTCGGTGGCGGGACCGGAACGGGAGCTGCTCCGTTCGTCGCAAAGCTCGCACGGAAGAACAATGCGCTCACGCTTGGAGTCGTAACGATGCCGTTCAAGGCCGAGGGAAGGGTCCGGATGGAGAACGCCAGGAGAGGGCTCGAGAAGCTCAGGCAGAATTGCGACACTGTTGCCGTCATCTTTAATGACCGACTGCTGGAACTCGTCCCGAAGCTGCCCCTGAACGCGGCCTTCAGGGTGGCGGACGAGGTGCTCATGGAATCGATAAAGGGGCTCACGGAGACAATCACAAAGCCCGGTCTTGTAAACATCGATTTCAACGATGTTCTCACCGTGATGAAGGATGCAGGAATGGCATTGATCGGCATGGGAGAAGGAACCTCCAAAGACGAGGGCTCCGAGAGGATAGAGAAAGCCGTTCAAAGAGCTCTCGACAGCCCGTTACTGGGAGACGTCGACCTTTCGACAGCCAAAGGAGCGCTCATCAGGGTCACTGGCGGGGAGGACATGACGGTCCAGGAAGCCGAGAAGGCGGCCGAGCTGGTCTCTGCGTCTATCAGTCCGAGAGCACGCCTGATTTGGGGATGCAACGTCGATCCGACCATGAAGGGTCTGATAAGGGTGATGGTGGTCTTGACGGGAATCGAAAACAATCAGCTGTTCCGCCAGGAAGACTTGAGTGGACCAGGTCTGATCGATGCCATAAGGTAGCCTTCCCATGGTCGAACGAAGATTTAGCAGGAAGCGTTACATCGCATTCAGATTCGAGAAAGGAGGCGACGTCGTCGGAAGAAGGATTCTCGCAAATGCGATAGCCGATAGGCTTGCCCGAGCGGGGAAGAATTTGCGGTTCGAGATAATATTCATCCGTGATGGCAAGGGAATAATACTGACATCCAACCGCGAAGCGAGAGACTTGCGGGAACTTCTCAATTCTTTCACATCCGACGACTACGGGTTCGAAATCCGGACTTTGGGGACTTCGGGCACCATCCTCACGCTGAAGCAGAAGTTCTTCAGAGGCCAGGACCTCTCCTGATAGGCCGGCCCCATGACTGATAGCGACAATATTTCGAAGCTACAACAATATATTTATCAGGATAGGAGCTTTAGGGAGCCTCGAGAAGAGTCTTTCGGATTATTCTGAGGTGAACGCATGCAACCAGGACAAATGGCTTACGACCGCGCGATAACGGTGTTCTCACCCGATGGGAGACTGTTCCAGGTGGAGTACGCTCGAGAAGCTGTCAAGAGAGGCACAACGACGGTCGGATTGAAGTTCAAGGACGGGGTCGCGCTCATAGTTGATAAGAGGATAGCAAGCAGATTGATCGAATCCAAATCGATTGAGAAAATATTCCAGATAGACGAGCACATCGGATGCGCTACCTCAGGTCTGGTTTCCGATGCGAGGGTGCTTGTGGATTACGCGCGGGTGGTCGCGCAGATAAACAAGGTCACATATGCAGAGAAGATCAATATCGAGACCCTCGTGAAGAGGATCTGCGACTTTAAGCAGAACTACACGCAGTATGGCGGCGTAAGACCTTTTGGCACGGCGCTTCTCGTGGCGGGCGTGGATAACCAGGGATGTCATCTTTTCGAGACGGATCCGAGCGGAGCCCTTGTATCATACAAGGCAGGAAGCATCGGAGCCGGAAGAAACGCCGTCATGGACCTGTTCGAGGAGGAATACCAGGAGAACCTGCCGATGGATGAGGCGATCATGCTCGGCCTCAAAGCGCTCAAGAAGGCCACGGAGGAGGCCGCCCTGAGCACGAAAGCCATCGAAATCGGCCTGATAAAGGTAGGCGAGAGTTTCCGGAGACTCGAGGACTCGGAAGTCGAGAAATTCGTCTCGAAACTCGGCTGATTGAACGACTGACAGCTGTGGATCGGCATGGTCAGCATCGAAGATGCGATAGTCGCAAGGTACGAGTCGCACGGAGAGACATTCGAGATTCTAATAGACCCGAAGGCAGTCCAGTTGATGAAGGAGGGCAAGGAGATCAACCTGCTCGACTATCTTGTCATCGACACGATTTTCAAGAACGCGAAGAAAGGCACGCATCCTGCCGAGGGAAAGATAAAGGAGATATTCGGAACGACGGACCCTGTTGAGGTTGCGAAAATCATCGTCCTCAAGGGCGAGGTCCAGCTGACGACTGAGCAGAGACACATAATGCAGGAGTCGAAGCGCAAGGGAATCATCGCACACATATCGAGGAATGCAATCAATCCCCAGACAGGGGCGCCTCATCCGCCTGCAAGGATAGAGGCCGCGATGGAGGAGGCAAGGGTCAGGGTCGACCCGTTCAAGCCCGTGGAAGTCCAGGTCAAGGATGTAGTCGACGCGCTGAGACCAATTCTGCCGTTGAGATTCGAAAATGTCAAGATAGCGACGAAGCTCTCGGGGGAAGATTATGGAAGGTGCTATGAGGATATCATGCACTTCGGCAAGCTTCTGAAGGAGGAATGGCAGAAGGACGGGAGTTGGATCGGCGTTGTGGAGATGCCAGCAGGCATGCAAGGGGAGTATCTGGACAGACTGAACGCCAAGACCAGAGGAAACGTGCAGACCAAAATTATAAAATAACCCTTCCTGATAACTGCACTCGAAGCCGAGGACGAAACAAGAGCGGCACCGAAGCTTTGTGCTGATAACGTTGTCTGGCGGCATTGATATGTGCAGGCCTCCAGACAAAGGTGCCCATTAGATTCGTGCTCTGCTGTTCGGCAGACGCATAATGTCTGCTCAAGAGCAGAAGATGAGATGAATGAACGAGGAAATTAAATCTGAGAGTTCTCAGAATATAGAAATCGAAAGAGAACTTGTTCTACCCGGGGAATTTCTGGCCGAAGGCAAGCTCAAGGCTGGAAGCGGCACATACATGGAGAACGGCAAGATTTTCGCCGCGCAGCTCGGGATAAAGAGCATCCGGTCGAATTTCGTGAACGTCGTGCCGCTTGCAGGTCAGTACATCCCGAAGGTCGGAGACCAAGTGATCGGGATGATAATCGATATCGGACCGAGCAATTGGCTCACCGAGATAAACTCGCCCTATCCTGCGCCGTTGCACATTACCGAGGTCCCATGGCGGGTGGATTTCGGAGATACCGCGAGATATCTCAAGGTCGGCGACGTGATACTTGCTAAGGTGCTCATGGTCGATGAGGTGAAGCATATCCAGGTCACCATGAAGGAGCGGGGACTGAGGAAGCTCCAAGGAGGGCAGATAATCGAGATACCGCATTCGAAGGTCCCCAGGGTCATCGGCAGGAACGGCTCGATGATACAGATGATAAAGGAGTACACCAACTGCAGGATAATCGTGGGGCAGAATGGGAGGATATGGCTTGACGGTGACGTCGACGATATAGCGATCGCTGCGAAGGCTATAAGGACGATAGATCGAGAGGCGCAATGCTTGGGATTGACTGAGAGGCTAAAGGCGTTTCTGGAAAATTCGAAGAAAAATAGGAGGACTGGATGATATGGGCGGTATGACTACTGATCTTAAGCTAATCGATGAGAGAGGGCTTCGAATTGACGGCCGGAGACCTGACGAGCTCCGGCCGCTAAAGATTGAGGCAGGCGTGTTGAAAAGAGCCGACGGGTCTGCATACGTGGAATGGGGGGAGAACAAGGTTCTCGCTGCGGTGTATGGCCCCAGGGAGTGTCATCCGAGACACTTGCAGAATCCCGCAAGAGCCATAGTCCAGTGCAATTACAACATGGCTTCGTTTTCCGTCTCCGACAGAAAGAGGCCGGGGCCGGATAGGAGATCACAAGAAATCTCGAAAATCATCTCGGAGGCCCTCGAACATGTGGTGTTCACGCATTTCTTCCCGAGGACCTCGATAGATGTCTACATAGAGGTGCTCCAGGCGAACGCGGGTACCAGATGCGCCGGGCTGACCGCCGCCTCTGTTGCGCTTGCCGATGCCGGCGTTCCCATGAAGGACATGATAGCCTCGTGCGCGGCCGGGAAGGTGGCGGACACGATAGTTCTGGATCTCAGGAAGGAAGAAGACAATTTTGGCCAAGCGGATCTGCCGCTTGGGATCGTGCCAAAGACGGGGGAAATCGTCCTGCTCCAGATGGACGGGGATCTCTCCGTGGAGGAGTTCAATACTGCCCTATCAATGGCCACCGATGCCTGCTATAGGATATATGAGATGCAGAAGGAGGCGCTGAGGAACAAGTATTGCGTTTCAAAGGATGCAATACCTGAGGCCCTGGAGGAGACCATTCAGGAGATAGAGCAGGAAAGGAGCTCTGAGACCGGCGATGCGGATCAATATCAGTCGCCGGAGGGAAATGATTCGGATCAGGAGGGACAGTAATGGCGACGAACCCGCTTTCTGATATCATGCGAGACCATATCTCCAGATTAGTCAGCAGGGACGAAAGGGCGGATGGCAGGTCAAGAGAGGAATTCAGACCGCTCACGATTACCACAGGATATGTCAGCAGCGCAGAGGGCTCGGCTCTTGTCAGCCTCGGGGACACGAAGGTCCTCGTTGGAGTGAAATGCATCATCGGAGAGCCATTCCCTGACACGCCCGATAAGGGAGTCCTCACGACAAATGCGGAGCTCATACCTCTGGCCAGCGAGACGTTCGAATCCGGGCCGCCGGGAGAGGAATCCATCGAGATAGCCAGGGTGGTCGACAGAGGGCTTCGGGAGGGGAAAGCGGTCGATCTGGAGAAGCTCTGCATAAAGCCCGGAGAGGAAGTTTGGATCAATTTCGTCGACATCCATGCCCTCGATTATGATGGTAATCTTTTCGACGCGGCGAACATCGCCGCCGTTGCTGCCCTTCGGTCAACGACGATTCCGGCATCGCGCATGGAAAAGGGAGAGGATTTCCCATTCCCGATGGTTCATCTTCCAATCTCGGCAACATTCGCAAAGATAAACGGACACTTGATAGCCGACCCGACCTTCGATGAAGAGAGCGTTGCAAGTGCAAGGTTGACAGTGGTGACGCTCGAGAACGGAAAGCTCTGCGCCATGCAAAAGGGTCTTGGCGGGAGCTTCACAAGACCGGAGGTCGAAAAGGCAATAAACCTCTCCCTCAAGTGGGGGGAAAAGGTGAGAAGCGAGCACTTCTCAGGAGGCGACTGAGATTGACCAAGAAGACAGTGAAGGTGGGCCCGACGGGAAGGTTCGGACCGAGATACGGAGTCACGGTGAGAAGGAGGATCAGGGAAGTCGAGCTCGACCTCAAGAGAAGGCACACGTGTCCGGAATGCAAGTCGCGATCGGTCAGACGGAAGGCGACCGGAATCTGGGTATGCCGGAAATGTGGCGCGAAGATAGCGAGTTCAGCGTACACGCTATCGCCCCCGAGGGCGATCCGAAAGGAGGTCGCCATCGTATTGGAGGAGCAGAAGCTGACCCCTGAGGAACTCGCGGAGGTCGCAACTGGGCATGCCCCGGGAGCGGACAAGGAGGAGGACGAGTAGGATGTACAGGTGCTGGAAATGCAAGGAGCCGATGAAGGCCAGCCTCAACAGCGTCAGCTTTCAGTGCGAGCGGTGCGGCTCGAAGATATTCTACAAGGAGAGGCCGAACACAACCAAGCTCGTCAAGGCGCGATAGCAGGTCTCAAGATGCACAGAGCGGAGATTACCATCGAGCACCCCAAGGCCGCAATAATCGAGTCTACGAGTCTCCCGACAGAATGATAAGGTCACAATTGCTATAGACAGCAGCGACATCAACGGCCTGCGCGCTGCGATAAACTCGTATCTCAGATGGATGGATATGGCCGTCACAATAGTCGATAGGATTGGTGGTTAGACGATGGAGAACATATCGCCGAAATTGCAGAACATGATAGCACAGTACCAGGAGCTGGCACAGCGGATACAGACGTTCGCGACCCAGAGATACGCTTTCGAGGTGCAGTCGAAGGAGCTCGAGAGGGCGATTCAGGAGCTCGAGAACAGCAAGGAGGACGCGATAATCTACAGGAGCGCCGGCAACCTTCTCATACAGGCGAAGGACAAGGGCGCATTGCTGGCAGAGCTCAAGGAGCAGAAGGAGACCATAGATGTCCGCGCGAGCAGTTTCGAGAGACAGGAGAAGCAGCTGAGGGAGAGACACGCGTCGCTACAGAAGCAGATACAGGAGGAACTTGGCGGTGTCTCCGAGAAGGAGGAGCCTTCAGCCGGCTGATATTGGCTGATATTTGTGCTGTTCTGCAAATTCGGATAAGAAATCGCAAATACCCCTAGGAGTTTTTCGGTTCCGTGAAGCAGAACCTGGCGAAGATGCTCGGACAGGGACGGAACGCGTTCATAGTCCACGGGAACGCCGACCCTGACGCGCTCGCAAGCGCTTACGCTTTATGCCAAGCGTTCTCCGGGAGAATAATTGCCCCGGGCGGAATCGACAGGATGAGCAAGGTCATCGCGGAATCGCTGGGCATCGAATTCGAGGAAACGCTCGAAAAGGACGATTTCGATCAATTGGTCGTATTGGACACTTCCGGGCCCGAGCAACTCGGCGATTTGAGATATCTGGGCGATGACGAGAACGTCATCGTGATAGACCATCACAGCAGGAACCAGAACTGGAAATCGAGACAGTATTATTGCGACGATAAGAAGAGCTCCTGCTGCGAGATAGCATACGAGCTTGTGAAGGTGGCAGAGAAGCGGATTCCCCGGAACGCCGCATTGGCCCTACTGGTTGGCATATTGACCGATTCCGGCCATTTCAGGTACGGCAACCGCGAGACTTTGCTGACGTTCTCAGAGATCATGTCTCAGCACGACATAGGAATGCGCGAGCCGATAGAGCTCATCGAGGGCGAAATGGATTTATCGGAGAAAATCTC
Organism: Thermoplasmata archaeon; assembly: GCA_038852105.1. Lineage (GTDB taxonomy): Archaea > Thermoplasmatota > Thermoplasmata > UBA10834 > DTMW01 > JAOUEZ01. The sequence goes on along the minus strand of JAWCKK010000003.1, from coordinate 96,505 downwards.
GCAGCTCAAGGGAGCGCAGAGATTGAAATACACGCGCGTGGAACAGTTCATTATCGCGACCAGCTTCGGTTCCGCGTACGAGGCTTCCGTGAGCAAATCTCTCATTCAAATGGGAGCGGATATCGCGTTCGTCGGGTCGCAACGAGGAGATGAGTTCAGAATAAGCGCGAGAGCAAGCCCTCAGATGATTGAGATGGGGATTCACCTGGGAAAACTGCTGGAGGGGATAGGCAAGGAGACATCGAACGGAGGCGGGGGACACCCGGCCGCTGCGGGCCTGAGCGGCAAGGGAGATGTGAAGCAGATGCTGGATCTCTGCGTGGCGAAGTCCAAAAAGGCCATCAAGTCTCTACTGCCGCCCCGGCACTAGCTCAAGCATCTTCCGCAGAGGAGCGGGGTTCTTCTCGAAATGCTTTCTGACAGGCTCAAGGAGAGCCGTCAATTCCCGCGCGACATTCTCTTTCAGGTCCTTTGGATGTATCTTGCCAGCGGTGTAAGAATCGCAGAGATCGCGATACTGGCTAAACTCGACATCCCCTCCGAATTTCTCCGGCCTTAGAAGGGAGAATTTTCCTTTAGCCGGAAAAATCAGCCTTTCTGCAATGGCCAGAACGGGATTATCCTCGACATCGTTCGGAGGACAGAAGGCCAAGGAAATCTTTTCGCTTATCGCCTCGACGGAGTCGTTCACGGTGATGTTGGTTCGCGGGTCGCTCTTCGACATCTTCTTCTGCGCGGAATCCATCCTACCGCTTCCAGAAAGGCTGGGGAGGAGCCAGGAATGCAATGCTATCGGCTTCTTCCAGCCCAACTTGTCAGCGACGTCCCTCGCGAGCATATGCGCATGTCTTTGGTCCATACCTCCGTAGGCCACATCGACCCCCAATGCGAAGATGTCCGCCACCTGCATGGGCGGATATATCAGCTTCGAGAAGTCAAGCTCCGCCTCGTCCTCGTCTCTGCCCATGATTGTCATCGCACGCCTGATCCGCGATAGAGAGCTCGCCTTCGAGATGTGGATGAACTTCTCCCAGTAATCCGAGCTGTCCACGATGTCGCTGGCATACAGGAACCTCGTCCTCTCGGGATCGACTCCGAATCCGAGGAAGCAATGCCTCATGTACTCGCCGCAGATGCGTATCTTTTCCAGATCGCCATCGAGCTTGTCGTTGATCTTCGCGTGCCAGTCCGCAAGGAAAATGATGAAATCCATGCCGGCCCGAGTCATCTCGACGACCTTCAGAATGTTGATGGCCTGACCTATGTGAAGCATCCCGCTCGGCTCGAATCCGATATATCCCAACGGATGCTGCTTCTCGGATACGACCTTTCTGAGTTCGTCCTCTGTTATGACCTCGGAGATGTCCTTCAGTATCAGGCGTACGGCTTCCTCGGTTTCCATCGTCCCACGCATAATTGACAGAGTAGAAAAGCTTGGCGACAGCGACCGAAAGATGGATAATGTATATCTTCTTTGATTCTCCTGGAATGTGCGTGAATAAGAAAGAAGCGACCGAGCCGTTTTCCGCATGGACCGAGGAAGAGCTACTGGATGGCAAGAGGGCGAGATGCCTGACAATAATTCTGTCCACGTCGGGATGCTCGTGGTGGAGGAGCTCAGGCGGATGCTCCATGTGCGGCTACAATTACAAGTCGCCCCGCAAAGAGACATCATCGGAGAGCATCGCGAGACAGTTCGACAACGCTTGGAGGATGTTCGATGCGCACTCAATGATTAAGATATATACATCTGGCAGCTTCTTGGACGAAAACGAGGTCCCCTCTGATGCAAGGAAGCATATTTTGGATGTTGTCGGAAGAAGCGGCGCGAAGTTGCTGTTCGAGAGCAGGCCTGAGTTCGTGAGTGCAGAAGTCATCGCAGAATGCAAGGAACTCTGTCCAGAAATAGAACTCGCGCTTGGCCTTGAGAGCGCCAATGACAAGGTCTTGGAACATGCTATCAGAAAGGGGTTCTCGTTCTCCGACTATCTGCGCGCGGCGACCGAAGGCAAGAAGGCAGGGGCGGATATACGCACGTATCTGCTCCTCAAACCACCCTACCTCACAGAAATAGAAGCGATAGCGGACGTGAAGTCGTCTATGACGAAGGTCTCCGACATCTCGAAAGTGATAAGCATCAACCCCGTGAACGTCCAGCGAGGGACAAGGGTTGAGCAGATGTGGAGATCATGGTCATACAGGCCGCCCTGGCTATGGAGCGTGGTGGAGATACTCGGCAACTCCAAACCTGAGGACTCACTCTTGATTGCGAGCACTGTCGCTGCTGGCTCCGAGCGAGGTGCTCATAACTGCTCTAAATGCGACCGGGATTTCGTCCAGGCAATCGAAGGATTTAATTTGACTCAGGATAGAAAAAATCTTGGAACGCTCGAGTGCGAATGTAGGAGCAGATGGGAGAAATATCTCGAAATCGAGGAATTCTCAGTCGCGACGACTGATTTGGAAAGATATTTCTTGCGATGAGGATACTCCTCTCTTAGAAGGTGAACGGTTTGCAGGAGTACGAGATTCGGCGGGGGCATTTCCCCGAAATTGATGGTGGCAAGATCGAGAACATACTCAAGGAAGTCTTTGGCAAGTTCGATAAGAAGGAGGATGGGTCGTATGAGACGAGCTTCGGGGCGCTCGCTCGATTGTACATCAAGATCAAGGACAAGAAGACCCTCCTCGTCGAGACGACCATGAACCCCAAAGTCGATGAGAGGGTTGCAAGCGAGACCATCAAGAAGTACAATGCATTCCTCGAGGCCGCGACTGGATTCACCGCAAAGGAGCGGTCGAAAAGATTGCAGAAGAAGGCTAAGGAAGGGGAGCTTTAGCAATTTAGATGATATCCTTCCTCATCAGCAATGGGTGACATTCCTTTAGATATTGTTCGCAGCTCAGACAATCCTTCTTCTGGCGAGTCGTCAGTTCTTCATCCGTCTCTTTCACGAATCCGAGCCGTTCATAGAATTCCGGAACTCTTGCTATCGCCCATATTTTGTCGTATCCGAGCCCTTTCGCCTTTGTCAGAACATGATTGACTATTTCCCTCCCGAGTCCCCGACCGCGCAAATCTGACCGAACGGCAACGCTCTCGACGAACGGCCGACCGTATATCATCTCGATTCTCGCGCTCGCTTCAATCTGACCATCTGAGCCTCTGAGCACGAATATCTTGACGACTTTCCCCCAAGGTGTGCTCGATGCTGGCAGACCGGCCTCCTCGCAGAACGCTTGGACATTCTTCCGCGCTTCGTCATCCCAGTCGATTTCTTCAAAGCGCATTGATTTTCTTTTGGATCCGTGTTTCGCCATTTCGGAACCGCATATGCAATAATTGGCATATCAATGCTCCCGTTTTCCGCACGACTGGCATGCGTTTGACAATCTCGAATAGCTTTATATATTACCAGCTGTTACCAGTGGTCATCTGAAATCAGAGGAGAGATCGACCAGACGCTCTGGGCAATGCGACTGGCATCCCAATATTCGCACGCGGTAAGAGCTTGTATGTGCGGAAACCGCGTCACGGTCGATGCACGATAGACCTCTGCGGCTTTGCGGAGCTCATCGAGAGCAGTGCTAGTCATCTCGCACTCTGAGGGAGAAGTGTTCGAATGGCACAGAGACGACATCCAAGGGCGGGTTCGATCGCATACTCGCCCAGGAAGAGGGCAAAAAGCCCGTTAGCCAGGATTTCCAGCTGGCCTCAGGTAGACGGGTCTCCGCGCCTCCTCGGTTTCGCGGGCTATAAGGCCGGAATGACGCATGTCATGATGATAGACTATAGGTCTCAAAGCACGACCTCGGGTCAGGAAGTGCAGGTCCCCGTAACAGTGCTCGAAGTGCCGCCGATGAAGGTCTGCGCGATAAGGCTCTATCGCGAGAGTCCCTATGGGATGAAGACCGCCGGTGAGATTTGGGCGGACAAGCTTGATGAGGAGCTCGCAAGGAGGCTCCCGATTCCTGAGAAGAAGGAGAGAGAGGCGACCGAGAAGAAATTGGATGGGACTGATTTTGACGATGTGCGCGTCATAGCGCACACGCAACCGGTGAAGGTTTCGGGCGTTCCTTCAAAGAATCCCGAGATCATGGAGATAGGCATCGGCGGGGGTAGCATCGCGGACAGAATCCAGTTCGCCAAATCGATTCTTGGAAAGGAGGTTAGGATAACCGATTTCGCTAAAGAGGGCGTCATGGTCGACGTCGTTGCCGTCACTAAGGGCAAGGGATTCCAGGGAGTCACCAAGAGATGGGGTCCCAAGATGAACCCTCACAAGAATAGCAAGCACCGCAGGATGATCGGCACGCTTGGCCCGAAGCGTCCGGGCTATGTGAGATGGACAGTCCCTCAGGCGGGTCAGATGGGATATCACCAGCGGACGGAGCACAACAAGAGGATTCTGAAGATCGGGCAGAACGGCGCCGAGGTGACCCCGAAGGGCGGGTTCGTAAACTATGGCGTGCTGAAGAACGACTACGTGATCCTTCACGGCACAATTCCCGGTATCGCGAAAAGAACCGTGCGCCTGAGAGAACCTGTCAGGTTGACGGGGGAGAAGCTCTCGAAACCGCCGGAAATCACATACATATCGCTCGAATCGAAGCAGGGGGCATGAGCCGAATGCCAGTAAAGAAAATCAGCAAGAAGGTGAAAAAGGCTCCCAGGGCCCCTTCTAAGAAGCTGAACGTGTACGGAATCGACGGCTCGGTCAAGAAGCAGATAGATATACCGAAGATCTTCGAGATGGATTACAGACCGGACCTGATAAGTCGCGCATCCGTCTCGATCAACTCGAACAGCAGGCAACCGTACGCGCCCAAACCCGGCGCGGGTATGAGGCATTCTGTTTCCACGTGGGGCAAGGGACATGGCGTGTCCCGCGTTCAGAGGCTGATGGGCAGTTCTACGGCCGCGCAGTCTCCGGGCAATGTAGGCGGCAGGCGGGCGCACCCACCGAGGGTCGATGAGAAGCGCGGCAAGAAGATGAACAGAAAGGAGATGAGACTTGCACGGCTCTCGGCACTGGCGGCGATTGCTGACTACCACAAAGTCGTTGCCCGTGGCCACAAGCTGCCTCAGGATGCAACGGTGCCCATCGTTCTAGAGAATGACCTTGAAAAGATAGAGACGACGAAGGACGCCGTCGCGCTCCTAGAAAAGGTAGGACTCGGCGACGAGATGACCAGAGCGGAGAACGGGAAACGCATAAGGGCTGGCAGGGGGAAGATGCGCGGTAGGAAATATCGCGTCAGGAAAAGCCTGCTGGTCGTCTGCTCAGGCAAGTGCCCGGCAATCAAGAGCTTTTCAAACCTGACCGGCGTGGATGTCGCGTGTGTCGATTCTCTTAATGTCGAACTGCTCGCTCCCGGTGGACTCGCGGGAAGATTGACCATAATGAGCGAGGCGGCGCTCGATAGATTGGCGGGGTGGGCATCGTGAGAAGAGTAATACTTCATCCTTACGTGACTGAGAAAACGATGAACCTGATGTCGGGGACGCCGACGCAGAACCTGACCGATGGGAACAGGCTCGAGTTCGTTGTCCGAAGAGATGCGACGAAGGACCAGGTGCGAAAGGAGTTCGAGCGCAGGTTCGCGGCGAAGGTCGAGAAGGTCAACATCAAGAACACCAAGCACGGCAAGAGGGCGATAGTGAAGCTCGCAGAGGGCTACAGTGCCGAGGAGATAGGCATGAGGATAGGCATATTCTGAGGAGGGTGTCGGAACATGGGAAAGCGGTTGAGAACACAGAGGCGCGGAAAGGGCTTCGGCCATTACCTTGCACCCTCGCATATGAGATTCACCGACGCGAGATATCCGAGGATCAGGCAGGGGGTCGGAATCGTCGAGGACATAGTCAAGGAAAGAGGCAGGATCGCCCCGCTGGCGCTCGTCAATTTCGGCTCTCAGAGGGCGTACATGCTTGCCCCTGAGGGCATCAAGGTCAATAGAGAGATACGGATCGGCCCGGACGCCCCGATAGAGGCTGGCAACTGCCTGCCCATCGGAAAGATACCCGAAGGCACATTAGTGTATAATATCGAAATAACGCCCGGGGACGGAGGGAAGCTCGTAAGAACGGCTGGCCAGTCGGCCACGATAGTGAGCCATGGGGAATATACCGTCGTAGTTCTGCCTTCTGGAAGGTTCAAGGAAATCCACCCCGATTGCCAGGCGACCGTGGGGATAGTCGCGGGCGGAGGGCATATCGAGAAGCCCTGGGGAAAGGCGGGCAAGAAGTTTCATGCTTACAAGTCGAAGAGCGGTGCATATTTCCATGTGAGCGGCATCGCCATGAACCCGGTAGACCACCCGCACGGCGGAGGTTCGCACCCGCATGTCGGGACGCAGAGCAGCGTGAGCAGACACACCCCGCCTGGAAGGAAGGTCGGCCGGCTTGCACCCAAGAGGAAGAAGAGGAGGGTGAGCTAGATGTGCCCCCAGAAGCTCGGAGGAAGCGCGAAGGCAAGCAGAAGGAAGGCGAGGAAGAGGAAGAGCGCGATTCAGGCGAGAAGGAAGAAGGAATTCACTTACAGAGGGCACACATTGGAAGAGCTGCTCAAGATGCCGTTCCAGGACCTTCTCGGGATACTTCCTGCAAGAGCCAGGAGAAGCTATGTTCGCGGATTGAACCCCGAGCAGGAAGTCTTTGTGAACAGGCTTAGGGCCGCAAAGGAGCCCGTAAGGACGCACAGGCGGGAGATATTCATCCTGCCCGAGTTCGTCGGGAAGACCGTCGAAGTGCATAACGGGAAGGAATTCGTCAAGGTCGATATCAGGCCAGAGATGATTGGTCACGCGTTGGGCGAGTTCGCGTTGACGAGGAAATTCGAGAAGCACTCAGGGCCTGGCGTGGGTGCGACGAGGTCCTCGAAGTTCCTGCCGCTGAAGTGAGGTGAGATGAATGGTCGGATACACACAAGAGGCTGACCCGGAGAAGACGTCGAAAGCCATAGGAAAAGAGATCAGGGTCTCACCGAAGAAATGCGAGGAAGTTTGCAGGAACATCAGGGGCATGAAGGTCGAAGAGGCGAAGAAATTCCTCAGAGAGGTCATGGCTCTGAGGAGGCCGGTGAAATACACGAGATACAAGATGTACCTGGCGCACAAGCCCGGCGTCGGCCCGGGAAGATACCCTGTGAAGGCTGCAAAGGAGATCCTGAAAGTCATCGAGAGCGCGCAGCACAATGCCGAGTACAAGGGTCTGGACTCGGAGAACATGAAGATACACACGATAGCTGTCCACAGAGGAAGGATTTACAGGAACAGGATGCCAAGGGCGCATGGCAGAGCGACTCCCTGGAACGACCTCACATCTCACATCGAAGTCATATTGGAGGAGCAGGAATCGAGCTAAGCGCGGAGCTGGTATCATGGCAACGGAGAGAAAGTTCGTAACCGAGAACATCAAGAGAATACTGCTCAAGGAATACATGATGAAGCAGCTGGACCGTGCTGGCTTCGGAGGGCTCGATATCCAAAGGACTCCGATGGGCACGAGAGTGACTCTCATCACGGAGCGCCCCGGGCTCGTCATTGGCCGAAGGGGAGCCGCAATCAAGGCTCTGACAAAGGCAATAGAACAGGACTTCAAGTTCAATAACCCGCAAATCGAGGTTCAGCAAGAAAACAACCCCAGCCTGAACGCGCAGATAATGTCGGAGAAGCTCGCGACCGCGCTCGAGCGCGGCTGGCACTTCAGGCGCGCGGGGCACTCGATAGTCAGGAGGATTATGGACTCCGGGGCCAAAGGATGCCAGGTGATACTCTCGGGCAAATTGACCGGTCAGAGACACAGGACCGAGAAGTTCAGGGAGGGGCACATAAAATATTGCGGGCATCCGAAATTGATGTTCATGAGAGAGGGCTACACCGCCGCAAGGCTCAAGCCCGGGATAATCGGCGTGAAGGTTTGGATAATGGACCCGAATGCGAGGCTCCCTGACGACGTCTTGGTTACTGCCCAGCCGACCGCCACTGCAACATCTCTCGAGGCGGGCTCTCCGGGAGAACTCTCGACGAAAGAAGAGCTTTCTATCGCGGCCTCGGAGGAGAGCGAATCGCCCGAACCCGAACCGGCACCTGCTCCGTCCGCGGAAGCTGCGCCCGAAAAGACAGGCGCGGAGCCTGTAACGGAAGAAGCGAAATCGGATGAGCAGGCGCCTGAGGATGAATCAAAGAATGAAGGCGACTCCGATGAGGAACCGGAGAAGGAGGAGTAGAACGATGGCCTTGCTGAAGATGAAGGACATCAGGGCGATGCGCCCAGATGAGCTGAAAGAGAAACTCGAGGCGCTAGAGGATGAGCTGATGCACGAGCGCGGAGTGGCCGCGATGGGAGGCGCGCCTCCGAGCCCTGGGAGACTTCGGGCCTTGAGGACAAACGTCGCCAGAATAAGGACTGTCATACGTGAATTGGAGATCAAGAAGGAAAAAGAAGGAGGCAGGAAAGGTCAGGAGGAGAATGCTTAATGGCTACAATCTGCTCGGTTTGTGGGCTACCTAAAGAGCTGTGCATGTGCGAGGAGATCGCCCGGGAGCAACAGCAGATCCGGATATACACCGACACCAGAAGATACGGAAAGGTCGTCACTGTCGTCGAGGGGTTCAACTCGGCGGACATCGATCTCGAAGAGCTCGCGCGCAAGCTGAAGAGCAAATGCGCCGCGGGCGGGACGTACAAGGATGGCCGGATTGAGCTGCAGGGCGACCACAAGAAGAAGGTGAAGGAAACGCTCACCGAGATGGGCTTCACGGTCGACACAAGATGATAGTCAATGAGGCCGAGAGGAGAACTGAGGAGACATGAGCTGATAGGTCTGAATGTCGAAATCGTTTCGTCCACTCACCCGGGATACGTCGGTCTTCGGGGCCGCGTGGTCGATGAGACCCGAAGGATGCTGGTCATCGAATCCGATGGGAGGGAGAGAAAAGTTCCCAAGGCGAGCTGCGTGTTCGAGTTCGACGATATGGGAAGAAAAGAACGGGTGAGGGGATCGGAAATCGAGTTCAAACCGGAGGACCGCGTAAAGCGCGTGAAATGACGATTCAAGGTGATCATAATGGCAGCACGAAAGACGAAGGAGAAGGCGGCACGGGACATCGGCGTCGACGTCAAGGCACCGACTGGTTCGTGTTCGGACGAATATTGCCCGTTCCACGGGACGTTGCCCGTGAGAGGCGCGATGATAGACGGGACGGTTGTCTCGACACGGATGCAGGGAACCGTCATCGTCCAGAGGGAATACCTGAGATACATCTCAAAGTTCGAGAGGTACGAGAAGAGGACGAGCAGATACTTCGCTCATGCTCCCCCGTGCATGAAGCTTCAAATGGGAGATAGGGTCAGAATCATGGAATGCAGGCCGTTGGCAAAGAATGTCTCATTCGTGGTCATCGAGAGGAGGGCGTGATTCCGATGAAGGGGCTACCAGGCAGGCAGAAGAGAGGGCTTCCGACAGGAGCGCAGCTGGTCTGCATAGACAACACCGGCGCAAAGGTGATATCGGTCATTGCCGTCCCGAAATACCACGGGACCAGGAGACGGTACCCGAGCGCAGGCATAGGAGATCTTGTGATTGCCAGTGTCAAGAAAGGCACGCCGGAGATGAGGCGACAGGTAGTGAACGCGGTGATCGTCAGACAGCGACGCCCGTTCAGGAGGGCCGACGGGACGATAGTCCAGTTCGAGGACAACGCCGCGGTGATAACGACAGAGACAGGGGAGACTAAAGGTACCGACATCAAGGGACCCGTCGCGCGAGAGGCCGCCGAGAGATGGCCGAGAATCGCGGCAACGGCCTCGATGATAATCTGAGGGGGAAGGAAAATGCGCGTCACCAGCAAGATGCCGAGAAAGCAGAGAAAGATGCAGGCAAACGCACCTCTCCATGCGCGTCACAGGATGGTCTCTTGTCACCTCGAGAGACAGTTGATGAACGAATACAACACGAGGTCGGTCCCTGTCAGGAAAGGTGACACTGTGAAGATAATTCGCGGCTCGGAAGGGATAAAAGGAGTCGAAGCGAAGGTCTCCAATGTCGACCTCAGAAGCAAGAAGCTTACCCTGGACGGAATCACGATTGCCAAGGCGGACGGGACGCAGAAAGCAAGGCCCGTCGACCCGTCGAATTGCATAATCACTAAATTGGATCTTTCGGACCCGGTAAGGAAAGCGAAACTCGAGAAGCTCAAGGAGGGGGCGAAATGAGCAAGCACATGAAAAGATTGGTCGCTCCGAAGAGCTGGGGGATTCCGAGGAAGACGAGCACCTGGGTGCCCAAGCCCAGACCTGGACCTCACGCGACCGCGTCGAGCGTCCCTATGGCGATAGTGCTGCGAGACATGCTGAAAATATGCGACAATCTGAGAGAAGCTAGACACATACTTTCCACTAGAGGCGTGCTTGTCGACGGGAGGATTGTTACGGACGAGAAATTCCCCGTCGGACTTATGGATACCGTGACCATATCAAAGACCGGACAGAACTATCGCATGCTGCTCGACACGCACGGCAGGATGAAATTGACGACGATTTCTCCTGAGGAGGCGAAGGTCAAGCTCGTCAGAATCCAGAACAAGACAATAGTGAGAAACGGCGTGTTCCAGCTGAATCTTCACGACGGGAGGAACATACTGATACCGAAGAACCAGTATAAGACCGGGGATGTGCTGAAAATCGAGCTGCCTTCGCAGAAGATACTGAAGCAAATCCCGTTGAAGGAAGGAAGCCTGGCTCTGCTCGTCGCCGGCTCGCATCCCGGAAGCCTTGTGACTGTCGAATCATTCACGATCAAGCGTGGCTCTGCTCAGAACCTCGTGGGTTTCAAGGAGGGCTTCTCGACCACCTGGGACAATGTATTCGTTGTCGGCGAGAGAACCCCTGAAATCAAGATGCTGGAGGGGAGCGCATTATGAGCGACAACATAATGCGCGAGGTGCTCCTCGAGAAGGTCACCGTGAACATCGGTGTCGGAGAGGCGGGCGAGCGCCTGCTCAAGGCGAAGAAGATACTCGAGATGCTGACGCATCAGAAGCCGGTATTGACCAAGGCGAAGCGCACGAATCGCGATTTCGGCATCAGGCCGGGCATGGAGATCGGATGCAAGGTGACCCTAAGGAAGGAGTCCGCGGAGGAATTCCTGAAGAAAGCTTTCTGGACAAGAAATAACAAGATTGCTGAGTACTCCTTTGATCCTGAAGGGAATTTCTCGTTTGGAATACCGGATTACACGGATTTCGAGGGTGTGAAATACGACCCCGAGATCGGGATATTCGGAATGGATGTCACGGTCACTTTGAAGAGACGTGGAAAGAGAATCTCCCAGAGGAGAAGATTGACGAGGAGGATTCCTGCTCATCATAGAGTCACGAAAGAAGAGGGCATAGAATTCGTGAAGACCAAGTTCGGCATCGAGGTGGTCGAATGAAGCCAAAGAAGAAGTTCGGTCGAGTGGAAGGCTGCGTGAGATGCGGTCGGAAACGCGGAATCATCAGACGCTACGGGATGCATCTCTGCAGGCAATGCTTCAGGGAAATCGCCCCCCAGATCGGCTTCAGGAAGTATTCGTGAGGAGCGTGAGAGAGGATGCAACACGATCCGCTCAATGATGCGATGTCCTGCATTCGGAACGCAGAGAAAGTCGGCAAGGGAAGCTGCATCATCGCCCCTTCCTCGAAGCTCATAGGCCGAGTGCTCAAGGTCCTGGAGGAGAACAGCTACATCAAGCAGTTCGAGCTGATTGAGGATAACAAAGCCGGTAAGTACAGAGTAGTGTTGAACGGCCATATCAACGAATGCGGCGTCATTCGTCCGAGGTACTCGGTGAAGGTCGCCGAGATGGAGAAATACGAAGCGAGGTACTTGCCCGCCCAAGACTTCGGCGTGCTGATACTCACGACAACGAAGGGCGTGATGTCGAACGTGAAGGCAAAGGAGCTTGGAATAGGCGGAAAGCTACTGGCGTACGTCTACTGAGGTGAGAATCATGTCAATCGCAGGAATCATAGAACGGGAGTTCGAGGTGCCGGCCAACGTCCAGCTGAGCGTCTCGGGGAACACCGTCTCGGTCAAGGGCCCGAAAGGAACCCTTTCAAGGCAATTCGACCTCAGGAGAATCAAGATAATCAAGAAAGAGGGCTCGAAATACGCCGTCGTATGCGAGTATCCGCGTATCAGGGACAAGGCAATGGTCGGAACCATTGAATCCCATATCTTGAACATGATACACGGGGTCATTTCTGGCTACGAGTACAAGATGAAGATTGTCTACAGTCACTTTCCGATAAAGGCCTCCGTGAAGGGAAACATGTTCGTCATCGAGAATTTCCTGGGAGAGAGAAGCCCCAGGAAGACGAAGATCGTGGGAGACACCAAAATCACGGTCAAGGGAGACGAGATAACGCTCACGGGCATAAACATCGAAGACGTCGGGCAGACCGCGGCTAACATCGAGCTGGCGACGAAGATCAAGGGATTCGACCCAAGGGTGTTCCAGGACGGCATTTACATCACGTCAAAGGGCTGGAGGGGGACGAGATGAGCCCCGAAGAGAAAATCAGCGAGAGAATCAGGGAGCTCCCGCATATGAACGAGGAGCACCTCAAAGTATTGGAGAAGCACGGCATAGCAACGCCCGAAAAGCTGCTCGAGGTAATAAGGGATAAGGAAAAGTGGGACTCGATTCATCCCGAGCTTAAGGGAATTGGCCCAAAGACGGTGAAGCAATGGGAAGAACTCCTGGAAATCGAACCAGAGAAGAAAGCCGAGGCTGAAAAGGAGGCCCCGGCAGAAAAAAAGAAGAAACCGAAGAAGACCGAGAAGAAAACAAAAGAGGAGCCTTCGGAAGAGGGGAAAGAAGAAAAAGAAGGGGCCGTCCCAGAGGAAGAGGTCGAAATAGTCGAAGAAGGGGCCTACGTTCCGAAGAAGAAACCGAAGATCTCTCCGGAATTGAAAGATGCCCTTTTGAAAAGAGCACGGATAGACGGCTCGAGGCCTGAATTCTATCGCCAGGAATACGGCAGATACAAGAAGCTTGAAACGGGCTGGAGGAAGCCGAGAGGGATACACTCGAAGACGCGGATGAAGATGCGGTACCGGAGACCGATGGTCTCGGTCGGGTACAGGGGCCCGAAGACTGCGAGAGGGCTTCACCCGTCGGGATTCGAGGAAATCAGGGTCTGCAACGTGAACGACCTATCGAAGGTCGAAGATGCGGATAGACAGGCCGTCAGGATTGCACATACAGTGGGTCAGAGGAAGAGAAACCAGATAATAGAAAAGGCGGACGAGCTGGGGATACGCGTCCTGAACAGGGGTGGATGAACGTGAACCTGAAGAACCAGCGAAGGATGGCCGCCCAGATACTGAAATGCGGAGAAAACCGGGTCTGGATGGATCCGAACCGACTGGAGGACATAGAGGATAGCATAACCCGCGCGGACATCAGGACGCTCATCGCCTCCGGAACAATTGCGGTCGCTCCCGAAAAAGGGGTTTCCAGAGGGAGAGCCAGGCATGCCGAGTCCCAGAAAGCGAAAGGCAGGAGGAAGGGGCATGGCAGCAGGAAAGGTACTGCGAACGCCAGAAGACCCACGAAGAAGCACTGGGAGCAGACCATCAGGGCGCTCAGGAGAAGGCTCAGGGAGCACAGAGATGAAGGCAGGATCACGAAAGCAATCTATAGGGAATACTACAGGAAGGCGAAGGGCGGCATGTTCAGAAACATCGCGCACCTTGACAGCCATCTGAAAACCGAAGGGCATCTGAAGGAGGGATGAGCGCATGGGTAGCGGTCCTAGATACAGAGTTCCGATGAAGCGTCGGAGGAAGAACATCACGGATTACAGGTCGAGAAAGGCGCTCATCACCGGGGGATTGCCTCGGATCATAGTGAGAAAGAGCAACAAGCACGTCAGGGTACAGGTCGCGGATTACCTCGATTCTGGCGATAAGATAATCGCATCGGCCTTCTCAAAGGAGCTCGCTGAGTTCGGCTGGGAGGGCAATTTCGATAACACTCCCGCGGGATATCTCACCGGCCTGATGGCGGGTCGAAGATGCAAGAAGGCCGGGATCGAAGAGGCTGTGCTCGACATAGGCCGTCACGTGCCGGCCAAGGGCTCTGTCGTGTTCGCCGCGCTCAAGGGGATGCTCGATGCGGGCGTTTCCGTGCCGCATGACGAGGAGGTGCTGCCGAACGACGATAGAATCTCGGGCAAACATCTCTCGGAGAAAACGCAGTCTAAATTCAGCGAGATAAAATCGAAATTGCAGGAAGGAGGCGACTCATAATGGCAGAATGGGTACCGAAGACCCGCCTCGGAAAGCTTGTTGCGGAAGGAAAAATAACAACAATGAGCGATGCTCTCAGAAGTAGATTGCCGATAAGGGAGCCCGAGATCGTCGACATTCTCTTGCCGGATCTGGCCGATGAAGTTTTAGATGTGAACATGGTCCAGCGGATGACCGATTCGGGCAGGCGAGTCAAGTTCGCCATAACCGTGGTCGTCGGCAACAGAGACGGTTTCGTCGGCGTCGGACGAGCCAAGGGGAAAGAGGTCGGACCTGCGATAAGAAAGGCGATCGAGAACGCGAAGCTCAACGTCATCGAAGTGAAGAGAGGCTGCGGTTCTTGGGAATGCGGATGTATGACTCCGCACTCGCTGCCGTTCACCGTCACCGGGAAGGTGGGATCGGTCGTTGTCACGCTCAGAGCGGCGCCGCGGGGCACCGGGCTTGCGGTCGGCGATATCGCTAAAAGCATTCTGCAGATGGCCGGCATATCCGATGCCTGGGGAATGACCCAAGGCCACTCGAAGACCACGATCAATTACTCGCTCGCGGCCTTTGAGGCTCTAAAGCAGACCGTGCTCATCAAGGTGACCGACGAGCAGAAGGAAAGACTGAAAATCGTTTCCGGGTCGGTTGGCCTGCATATCGCTCCTGCGACCGAGGCTGCTCGGGCGGAGGCTGCCGCAGAAGAGCCGGCAAATGATACCACGGAGGATATCCCTGACCAGAAGGAAATAGACAAGGGGGTCGAGTGAATTGGCTTTCGCCGTCGTGCGAGTCAGAGGCAGCGAGCAGGCTGGGGAGCGCGTGAAGAGGACGCTAAGACAGCTCAGGTTGAACAGAATCAATCATCTGGTGTTTGTCCGCCAGGACCCCACAATGAAGGGGATGCTCGAGGCCGCGAAGGATTACATCACATGGGGAGAGGTCTCGGCAGAAATGATTGCGAAGATCCTCATAAAAAGAGGAGAGCCAGTGGGAAAGAGAGGGAAAGTGAACGACGATTTCGTCAAGCAGAACAGCGAGAAGTACAAGTCCGTCCTTTCATTTGCGAAGGCCATCCAAGAAGATGAGGCGACCCTCAGCAGCGTGAAGAACCTTCAGCCTGTGATTCGCCTGCACCCGCCGCGGGGCGGATACGAGAACGTCAAGAAATCCTACCCGATGGGCGGCTCGCTGGGCTACAGGGGTAAGGACATCGAGGCGCTCCTCGAACGCATGATTGTGCCGTTGAAGGGAGAGTGAGGCGAATGGTCAGCAGAACGAGCAAGTTCAGGGGCAGCAGGACACACGGGCGCGGCAAAAAGGCGGGCAGAGGAGCGGGCCTGCACGGCGGAAGAGGAAATGCTGGCCTGCACAAGCACAAGTACATCTCGGTCGTGAAGTACATGCCTGATTATTTCGGCAGGCACGGCTTCAAGAGACCTCAATCGGTGGTCTCCGAAAACCGAACAATGAACCTGTCAGAACTTGAACTCAATCTGGAATCGATGAAGTCCAAAGGGATAGCGGAATCCAAACAGGGAAGATTGGTCGTCGACTTGAGGAAGCTCGGAATCGACAAGCTGCTCGGCTCTGGGAAAATTGCCACTGCTGTCGATGTCATAGTCGATCAGGCCTCGCAGAAAGCCAAGCAGAAGCTGGAGAAGATAGGCGGAAAACTGATAATTGAATGATTCGCAATCGCAATTGAACTCACGAGGAAGCACAGACGCAGAAATGATTTGAAGAGAATCGGACTGGTAAGCATGGCAGAAGAAAAGAAGAGCCTGCTGTATAAGCTGAAGCCGATTACTGATAGGCTCCCGGCGGTCAAGAAGCCGGAAGGACACGTGCACTTCAGGACCAAGATGATGTGGGTCATCCTGGTGCTAGTTCTGTATTTTGCCATGACGAACATCATGATCTACGGGCTTGATCAGGCGAGCAACCTCGACCTTTTCGCTCAGTACAGGGCGATACTTGCGGGAGCGCAGTTCTCGCTGATGCACCTCGGTATCGGACCGATAGTCACCGGTTCGATTATCATGCAGCTGTTCACCGGTGCGAAGATAATCAAGCTCAACCTGAAGGACGCCGACGACAAGGCGATGTACCAAGGGACTCAGAAATTCCTCGTAATAATCATGATATTCGTCGAGGCCGTCCCGCAGGTCTTCGGATTCCTCGTGCCTTCGGCGAAATTCATAGGGAACATGGAAGGCGTGCTCCCCTTCATGTCAGGGGACTCCCTGGCAAGATTGCTCATAGTCCTTCAGCTGTTCGCGGGCTCCTACCTCGTATTCCTGATGGACGAGGTCGTCTCGAAATGGGGGATAGGGAGCGGAGTAAGCCTGTTCATAGCCGCAGGAGTATCGCAGGCGATTTTCACAGGAACATTGAACTGGAACGCTGTGAGCTCTTCCGAACCTATGAGCGTCGATAACCCTCCAGTGGGCACGATACCGAAGGTCATCTACCTTTGGACGAACTATCCCGCCCTTCAGATCTCCGGTGGCGGGTTCGAACGGATAATGCTCCAGAACCCCAACCCGCTGATTGCCCTGATCGGGACAATCGTCATATTCCTGTTCGTCACATATGCGGAGTCCTCGAGGATAGAGCTGCCTCTGGCACACGGAGGGGCGAGAGGGGCAAGGGGCAGGTATCCGATAAAGCTGATCTACGCATCGAACATCCCCGTCATCCTCATGGCCGCACTGCTTGCAAACGTGAGCATGTTCTCCATGCTGTTCTGGCAGCATCCGAGCTTCATGAATTGGCCGATTCTGGGGCATAATTGGATGCTCGGATTCTATGAGGCTGATCCCGGCAGCAACCAGCTGCGGGTCATGGGAGGCCTTGCATATTACCTTTCAACCGTCAATGGTGTTGGAGACTGGCTGCTGCCGCTACTCAGCGATTCTTATCTCCGCCAGCTTGGGACCGGCCATTCGAGGGAGCAGATAATCGCTCATGTGCTGATTTATGTCAGCGTCATGATAATAGGCTCTGTCATGTTCGCCAAGTTCTGGATAGAGACGACGAACATGGGCCCGGAGGCCGTCGCATCGCAGATAGAATCCAGCGGGATGCAGATACCAGGGTTCAGAAGAGATCCTCGCGTGCTGCGCCGGGTGCTCGAAAGATACATCCCGGTGGTTACGGTCATCAGCGGAGCGACGGTGGGCGCTCTTTCTTCCGGCGCGGATCTGATAGGAACTGTCGGAAACGCGAGCGGGACAGGAGTCCTGCTTTGCGTGGGCATCCTCATCAACTTCTACGAGGCGATGGGCAGAGAACAGATGATGGAGATGCATCCAGTGCTGCGAGGCTTCTTCGGAGGCGAATAGCCTTGCCCCCGGCACCGACCGGAGGAAGGCCCGGAGCTCCTCCGATGGCCAACCCGGCTAACAGCTTGTTGATCCTGATGGTCATGTTTTTCGCGATGACCGTCCTTTTCACGCCCGGGATAAGGTATGCGATGGGCACCGCGATCAACTACGCTCTTTTCCCGATAATAGGATTCGGAGGCACTTTGCCAGTAATAACCCTTCTTTTCGCGGGCGTGCTCATGATTTTCTTCTCCACAATACTGCGGCATTTCTTCGTCGACTGGGTTGAAATGGCGAGAAACCAAAAGATAGCCAATGCCTTTCGGAAGGAGCTCACGAAGGCGAGGCTCGAAAACAACACCTACAAGCTGAAGAAACTGATGGATGTCCAACAGGAAGTGATGTCGAAATCCATGTCGGGCATGCAGACACAGATGAAGCTGCTGCCGGTCACGATGATAGTCATAATCCCGATATTCGCGTGGCTTTTCGTATTCGTGACCGAGCATATCGCGACCTCGACGATATCTGTTCCATGGGGACCGGTGACGGACCTGCTCGGCAGCAACGTCTTCCCGAACTGGATACTTCTATATTCTCTCCTGACCATGCCGTTCGGTCAGGTCTTGGCACGAGTCCTGAAATATTTCAGCTTCAATAAGAGGCTGAAGGAGCTCGAATCAGGCAAGGGTGTCAAGGATGCGAATCACAATTAGCGGCCCTCCTGGGAGCGGAAAGACGACTGTGGCAAGAGAGGTAGCGAGAACGCTGGGCCTCGAGTTGATATTGACCGGCAAGATATTTAGGAAGCAGGCAGAAAAGGCCGGCATGAACGTTATTGAGTATAACAGATTGGCAGAGAAAGATGCGACTATCGACAGGAAGCTCGACGATGAAATCATCAAGATAGCCAAGGAGAAGGACGATATAGTTGTGGAAGGGAGACTCGCCGGTCAGTTGCTGGGAAGGAACGGGATTGAGTCCTTGAAGGTTTTCGTGACCGCTCCTTTGAAGACGCGTGCCGAGAGGATTGCGAGAAGGGAGAAAACGAAACCCGAGGACGAGCTCGAAAGGCTCAAATCGAGAGAGGAATCCGAGAAAAGAAGATATATCGAATTCTATGGGATCGATATCGACGATATCTCCGTGTATGACCTTGTGATCGACAGTACTGATATTTCTGCTCATGAGGTATCTGAAATAATTGTGAGAGAGATCGGGAAGATGAGAGCATGACTGCTTCCCTAATTAGGAAGAGCTCATCTTCGATTGATTCGCGATTCGGCAAGCGGCCCGAAGATAGGACAATAGATGAGCTGATGGAGACTGGACTCGTCGTCATAGATAAACCGATGGGGCCAACATCGCACCAGGTCGCCGCCTGGGTGAGAGACATCCTGGGGATAAGGAAGACAGGTCACGGTGGCACGCTTGACCCGCGGGCAACCGGCGTACTACCGATTGGTCTTGGAAACGCCGTGAGAGCGATGGATTACATCCATTCGGCAGGAAAGAGGTACATCGGCCTGATGAAACTGCATGACGACGTCGATACCGATGCTCTTGAAAGGATTTTCCGAGAGTTCACAGGAGAAATATTTCAAACTCCGCCAGTGAGATCTGCCGTCAAGAGGGCTCTCAGGAAAAGGACGATAGAAAGCCTCGGATTGTTAGAGAGGAGTGGCAACATCGTACTGTTCGATGTGAGATGCGAGGGAGGTACATACGTCCGCAGCTTGTGCGTAGACATAGGCGATGCATTGGGCACGGGGGCACACCTGCAAGAGCTTAGAAGAATCGAGGCAGGGCCGTTCGCGGAAAAAGATGCGATAACGTTGCACGCCCTGAGAGACGCGGTGGAATTTCGGAATGATGGCGATGACAGGGAGCTGCGGAAGGTGATCATTCCGATGGAGCGGATATTCCATGGCTGGAAGAGAATTGTTGTGAAGGATTCTGCCATAGATGCTTTATGTCATGGCGCTACACTGGCTATCCCAGGAATTGTGGAATTATCAAAGAGCATCGACAAAGGAGATAAGGTAGCGATTTTCTCGCTTAAAGACGAGATTGTTGCTACGGGAACTGCGATATTGGATACAGAAGACATTATCGATATGAAGGAAGGAGAAGTAGTCCGCCTGGAAAGGGTATTCATGGAACCTGGAACTTATCCGAAGAGTTGGGCTTCGAGGGCCGATATCAAAGGTAGAACGAGAACAAACAATTGAGCGATGAGATGCGATTTTTATATCGAGAAACTTTATTAGTCTGGGAATTGGTAACGTCTCAGGAGAGTTGTGCAGCGCGTCCTCGATAATAGACTTACAAAAATGAGACAAGATTCCGACAATCGATTGCGCTCTTGGGATAGAATGTGATGCAGATGGGTGACGATGGATATCTCCGGTTCATAGCGGAGAATTGCCAAGAGATTATTTTCGTGACCGATCTCAACGGCATAATTGAGTATGTCAGTCCTTCGGTAAGAATTGCATTGGGATACGAACCCTCCGGACTGATCGGCAAAGAATTCGCATCTTTGATCCATCCCAAATGCTTCGAAACGATGGAGCGCGCGCTCGACTCAGCAATGAAAGAACAGAGGAGCGTACGACTCGAAAGACTCAGGATACTCCATAGTGACGGCAACTGGAAGGTCATCGAAGGAAGCGCCAGGGGATGTCTTGACGAATCAGGGAGAATCGTGCTGGTGTTGTCTATTCTAGATATCAGCGAGCAACTCGAGAAGAACCGCGCGCTCGATGAAAAAGCGAAGTACTTCGATATGCTGACCGAGACTACCAAAGATATGATATTTGTGCTCGACGAGAACCTCATCGTCAGATTTGTGAACAAATATGCCGCGAGCATATTCGACAAGACTCCTGAGGCTCTTGTCGGCAAACGCATGGAAGCACTCTTCCCCGCTCATATAGCTGAATCACAAAAGAAGAACGTGGAACGAGTGCTCAACAGGGGAGAATTACTCAACGTCGAAGCGGAGACGATATTTCCCCGCGGAAGAGCTTGGATAGACACTTGGCTGATTCCCATAAAAGACGAAAATGGAAATGTCGTTCGAGTGCTCGGCATGTCACGGGATATTACCTCCAAGAAGGAGGCGACGGTCCAACTCGAACAACGAACCCAACAGGCGGAGGATGCGAAAAACAGGGCTCAAGAGTACTTCGACTATCTCGCGCATGACATCGCAAATCTCGTAGCGCCAATCATGACCTACGCCGAGGCCATCTCACAAAGAGAGGATACATCCCAGGAAGCCAAGAAGTATTCGGCAAGGATTATCGAACAGGTGAAGGAAATCGCGACCTTCCTGCTAAATCTTCGAACGCTCTCCGAGGTGCAGAAGATTGATGCATCCGGCGTGGAAAGCCTCAATCTCGCTGAGTGCCTTACCGAAATAGTGAGCAGCATAGAATCTCATTATCCAAACCGGAAGTTCAGATTGCACTACGAGAAGCCTACGTACGATGAGGTCTTCGCGGTCGGAGGCAAGTATGTTCGGAATATGCTCGCTGTGGAACTCGACCGCGCAGCGAGATATGCTCATAATCAGGACATTGATGTGCACATCAGCATATCTCCGATAATCGACGAGGCAGGACAGGAGTTCTGGCAACTGAAACTGGAAATCCCAGACCTCACACTGCCGAGCAAATTTAGAGAGATGCTCTCAACCCCGTTCAACCTGTCAGGTACAAGAACGGAGAGGAGAAGGACTTCGAGGAATCTATCGTTTCTTGCTTCAGTGGTCGAGCATTTCGGCGGGAAGCTGTGGTTCGAGGACGCCTCGCCGGGCCAGCCGGAGAAAGGCTTCTCTATGAAGATAAGACTCCCGAAATCGTATCTGCGGCCGTCCCCCTGATATCATCGTATTCTTTCAAGAGAGAAAGCGCCGATTACAAGTGCAGAATTTGTCAATTTGAATTCAATCCAGTCTCTAGACTGTACCTCGCCGATCCCGACGACTGAGAGATAGTACTTCTGCTTGTCGACCTTGATGAGGAACGACCCGTCCATCAGGTGCTGGATAGATTCGATTTGCTGCTCGCTATGCATCCCCTTCTCAAGTGCGAACATTCCGACCGAGTTCAAGTCGCGGATAGTGCGGGCCATTCCTTGGACGAACTTTGTCGCTTCCATATCTCCGACGTGCGAGATGCTCGTCGATAAGGAAAGATAGCCGAGCTTGAAACCCCTGAATGCCCCGTTTCTAATATCGGATGTCAGTTTGTCCAGCCCCTCTATTATGCCAGCCAAGTCATCCGGGCCGTCAACCTTCACGTAGTTCTTCCTGAACTTGTCAGATGATTTCGCATCGGCTGACTCGGCGGATGTCGCGTCTAGCCAGCGAACGAGCCCTATGCGTTCGAGTTCCAGTAGGTCAGGCATAATCGGTGCGAAGTCCCTAGAAAGGTCGCTCGGAGATTTTGAAGTCGTGACTATAATCGCTGGTATGCCACTCCTCAATCCTTCCGCCAGAAATGACAATATGCCAGTCTCCTTTCCCGAGAACGGCGGGCCTATGAAGAGAACGCTTGAGCCGGGCGGAATCCCGCCGTAAAGCAGGTCGTCTAACCTCTTCGTGCCCGTCGAGAATTTCTTTGTCGCCTCTGCCTTCTTGGGAGAGACTGGGGAGACTTCCGCCTCGATCTCCGAAGTCCTGGGCGTGAATGCCCGCCTCCTTGCCTCTCGCTCCCTTTCGGACAGCAGTCTTTCGCGGTGCTCGAGCGCGCGTTCCCTTTCCTGCAACTCCTCGATCTTCCCAGCGAAATCGGAAGAGGATGAGACCATTGAGGCGATTCCGCTCTCGAGCATTCTCTGGCGCTCTCGGAGCTCGAGCTCCTTGAGATGTTGCTGAGAGACCTTGGTACCTATCTCCTTCTCCAGCTCGAGCAGTTCCTTGCGCCTGTTCTCGATATCCTGTCGTTCTTTTGCAAGACGCTCTATGGATTCCCTCAAAGAGTTCTCGCGCGACTCCATCATTGAATATTGGGATTTGAGATCCTCATCCTTCTTTGCAAGATCGATTTCCCTCTTCGAGACGCGCTCGATTAGAGCTGAGTACTGGGATTTCTTCTGCTCCGCCTCCTGTCGCAATGTGTCGAGCTCCATAATCTTCTGGGCGAGGTCCTCCCGAGCATTGGCAATCTCCTTTTCTAACCTCTCGATGACGGATTCCTTTTCGAATAGCTTCTTCTCCTTTTCTTCGGCCGCTTTCAATCTTTCTTCCGCGCTCGCAAGTTGCATCTTTGCATCGCTCATCAGCTGCTCGGCCAGCAATCTTCTTTCTGTGAGCTCCGCCTCCAATGCCGCGACTTTCTTCTCCTTTTCGTGAAGCTTCTCTTCCCAGCGCCTCAGTCTAGAAATCTCCTCTTTCGGAGCAGCCGTCGCGCTCTCGAGGCTTCTCAGGCGCATCTCGATGGCGCTCTCCCTGAGCTGCAGTTCCTTCTCCTTTTCGGCAAGGGCCTTCTGCTCTCCCATGAAAGATTCTCTTCCAGCCTTTAGCGCCCTCAGTTGCTCTTCTATGAGCTCGCTCTTGTCTTTCAGCTGCTTCTCGGCCGCCCTGATTCTTGCCTGATCTTCCTGGAATCTCAAGAACAAGTCCTGCAATTGCGATTCCTTCTTGCCGAGCGCCTCGGTTATCGTCTCGATTTCTCTCTCCCTCGAGTTGAGTTCGAGTTCTCTTTGCTGAAGTATCTCCTCCCTTTTCTTGAGATCGGCCGAGAGGCCGGAGGTCTTCTCCGCCTCGGACTTCAATAATTCCATGCGTTGACCGACCTTTGCCTCGAGATTTTCCAGCTCCTTTTTCCTCTGATCGATCTCTTCACGGAGTTCGCCTAAGGCTTTTTCGTATTGATCGAACCCCAGCTCTTTCTCGACAAGGGCTCTCTCCTTGTAAGCAATCTCCTCCTCTCGCCTTTCCAATTCAGCCCTGAGGGCGAGCATCTTCGCGTCGCTCGCTTTCAGTATCTCGCGCTCCTGTACAGAAGTGCTGGTCGACATCACGTGCATCATCGACCCCGACAATTGTATGCACACTGCGCTTCCGAGATAGACCAGAGGCAGTATTCCGAAAAGCCCGGCGTCATAGAACGCCGGGGCGGTCATTATTGCGAACGGCACGAACGCTGAGACGATTGCGATGACCTTTCTGCGGCTCATCCCTTCCCAAATCATCGCAATCGACACGAGAGAGAACGATATCCCAACGAAGGAAAGCGGATATATCCATCCTCCCGTTCCGACTTCCACATAGTTCAATTCATACAGAACGACCAGGATGATCAGAATCAATGGTACAGCCATTGCGATATACGACACGATGAAATGATTAGCAGTCCTGTCTGTCAAGAACGGCTCCCATTTCAGATATACGACCGTTATTGACATGAAGGCCCCGGCGATTAAAGGTATTAGCCATTTCGAGTTCTCAAGCCAGGTCAGCGAAGCATCTTCAGAGATGAGATATGCGACAATCGCAGCGAGAGCGAGAAGCACTGCCGCGAACGTGCTCAGGAAATGTGAAGCCCTGCCGAACTTGAGCTGTATCAGTGCAGAGCGCCTGGCTTTGTTTGAAATTTGAGCCCGCTCGTTGTCATCGCTGGCGGATAATCTGCGACCGCTTCGATTCGAGCCTTTTCTTGAAGGCAAGTAGCTGCACACCCCTTAGCAATAGCCAGTGCTCCCTTCGAACCAGCCTATTGTCTGGTTGATACTTAAACATTGACACCCTATTTCCTTGATTCCGGTGACGACCCTCCGCGCGAACCCGTAACTAATCATTAATATTTCTGCAACCCATTGACCGCTGGTCAGCCATGTCCGAAAGTGAATCCGAGAACAGAATCAGGGTCGCAATGATTATCGAATTATCGTCCTATTCGAAGATAATTCCATTTCAGAACCCGGGCGGCATGGGCACGATAGTCCCCCTCTGGATAGAGGAGCTAGAAAAGCTCGGATGCGAGGTCGTTGTCGACCGCGCAGATTTCGATTATGACATACTTCATTTGCACAACCCGCTCCCGAAATCCATATATCTCGGAATCATGGGAAAACTGAAAGGCAAGAAGATCGTGGTTCACGGTCATCATCTCCCGGAGCTCATCAAGGGCGGGTTCAAAGGCGCTTCTATTCTCTATCCCTTGAACAGAATTTATAGTAGGTTCTTCTTCAATCTGGGAGATGTGCTAGTTGCGCCAAGCCCATTTGCAATGAGGTCGCTTCGCAAACTTGGAGTGAAGGGGCCGTTCGAGGTTGTCTTCAACGGAGTAGATAGGACCAAATTCAAGAAAAACCCTGAGCTCGCAAAGAAGTTCAGAGAGAAATTCCGCATAGAAAGCGATGAATTCGTGGTTGTAAGCGTCGGGCTAAGGATCCCACGCAAAGGAGTCGATACCTTCATCGAGACGGCTGCGGAGTTTCAAAGACGATATCCCGATTCGAAGGTGAGATTCGTATGGATCGGGGGCAGCGAACCGTTGCTTGTCGATGCGATGCCAGGAGGCAAACTGCCGGAAAATGTTCTGTTCACGGGGTATATCTCCTTCGAGTTGCTCATAGGCGGGTACTCGAATTCGGGCGCGTTCATGTTGCCCACGCGTGCAGAAAGCTACGGAAACGTCGTGCTGGAAGCCGCTAGCATGGGTCTCCCAATCATATTGCGAGACATACCGGCCTTCGATGACTGGCTTGAGACCGGAAAGAACTGTCTGAAATGCGCCTCGACGGAAGATTTCGTGAGAGCGGTCAGAATGATATCCAGCGATGAAACAATGAGGTCTATCCTCATTAATGGGTCCAACAAGCTTGCGGAAGAACACGACATCCGAAACACGGGCAGAAGGCTTTTCGAAATCTATCGGAGACTTATCGCTGAAGATCGATCGCGATCATAGGAAGTCTTTGAATTCTTCGACCAGTTCCGGGTACTTCTTCGCAACCGCCTGCAGTATTGCTAGAGCAGATAAGCCTTCGACGCCGACCTCTATCAGTGCCTGGATTATTTTGTCAAGAACCTCATCCGACAACTTCACGAGCTTCTCCTTCGCCATCCAATTCCGATACTGCTTGTTCTCCAGGACATCTCTCCAGCCCTGCTCGTATGGCTGCAACCCTCGGCCGGAAAAATCGCCTGTCTTTAAGGCACGCGCAAGCGTTTCACCCGCAATTCGTCCTGCGATGCATCCGTTCGATATGCCACCGCCAGTTATCGGGTCTATCTGCCTTGCCGAATCTCCGACCAACAGCAGATTATCTGTGACGGTCTTATCAATGGGCGCGCAGATGGAGACCGCCCCGGCGACCATATCCAGCGGTTTACCCTTGGAAAGACGCTTGTCCTTCGAAATGAATCTATCAAGTGCGGCTTTGACCTCGCCAGGCTTCTTCAGCTGCTTCAGCTGGATTCCCAGGCCGACGTTCGCAGTGTCCTCGTTCTTCGGGAATATCCAGACGTACCCCCCTGGAGCCATGCTGCCGATCGTGAACTCGCAGTAGTCGGGGTCAATATCTATGTTCGTCAGCCTGTATTGGAAGCACGATGTGATGTCATCAGGGGAAAGAGAAGTGTCGATACCGCCCCATCGACCTATTTGGGATTCGAAACCGTCTGCTCCAACCACGCATTTCGCGCGTATCTCAACATCGCCCGAAGGACCGACGGCTCTCACGCCCGCAATCCTACCGTTATCCCTGAGTAATCCAATGGCTGAGGTCTTCAACAATATCTCTGCACCTTCATCTGCCGCGAGTTTAGCAAGATGCTTGTCGAAGAAAACCCTGTCGAGGACTATTCCGACCTCGTTCCCCGCCTGTTTCTCCGAGATAGTGAGCACATGACCTGACGGAGAAACGATCTTCGCTCCCTTGACCTGCCTTGCGATGTCCTTCGAGTCGAGCCTCAAGTCTATCTTGTCGAGAAGAGGTTTCGAGATGCCCTCGGCGCATCTCACGGGCGAGCCGATCTCCTGCCTCTTCTCTATCATCACGACATCGGCGCCTCCCTTCGCCGCGAATCGAGCGGTGGTGGAGCCCGCAGGTCCGGCACCGACGACCACAACATCGGTCTCGATGACTTTCATCGTACCTTGCCTCCTGGCGCCTTCTCAATGGCACCGATGGGACAGACCCTGACGCACAATAGGCAACCATTGCAGTTCTCATCTGCCGCGACGGTCAAGTCGTGCAGGAAAAGAGCGTTCCTCGGGCAAGTGCCGACACAGGCGCCACAATGCATGCACATTTCCTGGTCTATGGATATCCTCGCATAGGAATTCTTCATGCGGATCATAAGCCGTCTGCTCCTTTCTCCTTCCGCCATTGGTCGAGGGGTACCGAGAACTTCTTCTCGATCTCGGTCCTGTACACCGGGCCGGAGTTGTACGCGCAGAAGGGTATGATTCTGCCATCGGGGGTGGTGTAATGTATGCTGCACCTCATCACCCGGTCGATGTCGTAATTATATGCGTCCTGGAAATGCATCGAGCCTATGTACAGCATGTCCCATGAGAACTTTGCGAGCCCTTTCTTCGTCTTATCGTTCACTACGGCAAGTATCATTCTCAGGAATTTGATTCTGCTCATTCCCTTTGGCAGTTTGCGCTTGTCGATATTCCGCCAGAAGATTCGAACGAGATCGAGCTTCGTTCGCAGGGTGCCCCTGCGCTCCTTGGCTTTCTTGACGAGCTCGTTCAACTCCTCGAATACCCTATCGACGTTGACGAATCTCGGGAGCGGGGTTATCCCGCCAGTCTTCTTATCGATGAACAGATAGGTCGCCAGTCCGCAGCCCGGATGAGTCGTGAAGGTCACGTAGTTCTTCTTCATTATGATCCCGGCCAAATCGCTGATAACCGCGACCGCAGGAGGCGGATACCAGTCGGTCCTCGCAATCGCTCCCTTGGATTTTTCCTCGATCTCCAAAACGAGATCCGATATCGTGTATCGCTGCTTCTCCCGCTCCTTCTGAGATATCCTGCCGGAGAAAGCCACGGGCTGGAAGTTTATCCCTCTTATGACCTCGCTGTTCTGCATTGCGTACTCGACAATCGGCCAGACTTGGTCGTCGGTGATGCCTTTCACGACCGTCGGGACGAGAACGATTGAAGGTCGCCGACCTTCCAGTTTCTTGACATTCTCGACCGCCTTCTTCTTTATCTCGAGCAACGGCCTACCGCGCGCCGCAATGTAGTTCTCCTCCTTCAAGCCGTCAAACTGAAGGTATATCGTGTTCAGGCCCGCATCCCTAGCGGCTCTGAGAAACTCGGGCTCGTTCGCGAACCTGATGCCGTTCGTCGCCACCTGCACTTGGGCAAACTTGAGGTCGCTCGCCTTCTTGATGATGCGTACGAAATCGGGATGGATGGTCGGCTCTCCGCCCGAGAACTGGACAGCGGGGGTAGGTACAGGGCGCTCGTCCCTGAGCATCTGCAACATCTTCGAGACTGTTTCGTAGTCTGGCTCGAACACATAGCCCGCGGCATTGGCGTTCGCGAAGCAAATAGGACATCTGAGGTTGCACCTGTTCGTCAGATCTACATTCGCCAGCGCCGTATGGCTCAAGTGGAGATTGCAGAGCCCGCAGTCGAACGGACAATTCTTGGCGTCACGGATGGCAGGATTCTCGACCCCGATGCCGTCCTTCGCCCAGCCTTCGGCTCGAAGGTAGAGCGAGGTGTCTGACCACACAACATCGCTGAAACTGCCGTGCTGAGGACAGGTTTTTTCCATCATCACCTTGCCGGCGACATCCTTGAGCATGCCCGGGATTATCTTGCCGCATTCCGGGCAGAGCGAATTCACATTCTTCGGCAACCCTTTCGGTATGCTAGAAGGCCTTGTAAGCATCCTGGTCCCTTCGAGCATTAAATATATCGGAAAACATTTAAGCATTTTGTCGCTTATTGGACTACAAAATGAGCAGAAAAGACAATTCATATTCTGCATCTGGTATGCTTTCGGAGCTTTTCGATAGGATTTCCGATCTTTCATCGGAATTGAGGAAAGTGGGGCTCACGGAATATGAGTCCAGATGCTATCTTGCAACCGTCGCTCTGGACGGCGGGAAAGCGGAGGAAATAGCCGAACTCGCGTCTGTGCCGAGGACCTCGGCATACAAGGCGCTCGACTCGCTTGTCGCGAGGGGGTTCATCGAGCAATCCGAGGCGAGGCCTATGATTTTCCTGCCAGTGGATACTCTCACATTGAAAGGCAGATTGACCGGCGACATAGAATCGACCTTTGAAAGCATCATCCAGCTGCAGGAAGACTTGGCTCACAAGGGGCATCCGCAGGTCGTATACATGATGAGCGGCAGGGAAAGGGTGTTGAAGAGAATAGAGGAGATGATAGAGCGTGCTCGGGACCGGGTGGTCATCTCGTCCCCGAACATCGCCGTGCTCAGGAAACAGCTGGGCAAGCTGCTCGATAGGATCATCGATCGCGGCGTGCAGGTCTCCATCATCGCTCCTCCGTTCGTCAGGCTTCCGAGGTGTACCAGCTCCGTGAGAAGAAGGGCGCTCATCGCAACCGATGTTGTGGTTGATGGGGAAGAGGCGCTCATCGCATCTGCAGACCTCACGGCGTGCGGGTTCACGGATAACGCGCTGATAGCTGCACATCTTGAAACGTTCCTGGACCTCGTGATGAGTCAAGAATGGAAAGGCGAAGCTATCTGAGAATCAATGAAAAGAATGAGTTTTGGAAAGGGTTTAAGGGCAAGGGTCGTCTTGGTTCGATCGTCTATCCTTCTTCCTCGCGTCTCTTCTTCGCCCTAATCACAAGGAAGATGGCCATCGCGCCCATGACCGGGATTATCAGCGTCGAGAATTCGGGTATCATGACGTATATCGCATAGCCTGAAATCTCGGCCGGGAACCATGAATCCGTCGCCGTGATGTTGACTGCATCAGAACCACTGATCGTCACCGTCGTGGTGACAACGCCCGTGGATCCGTCGAACGTCAGGTGCGTACTGCCGAATGTCACGCCCGCCGACGGGTTCGCTGCCAAATCCACCGAGCCGTTCCAGGATGTGACTGTGACACCTGTACCATTCTTGGCGGTCACGTAGAGATTGAATGAGACGCCCGGCGTATACTTGTTGTCATCGGAGAGATCGTTGGTTATCTCATAGTAGGATACCGGAGAGACATCGAACATTATGCACGGAATGCCGAACTGCAGACCGCCCCAGCTCCATGTCTGCGTCGGGAAGTCTATCGGACCTACGAGCGTGATCGTCTTCGTGGCAGGGTTGTACGCGCTCTCTATCACGGCCTGCGGATAGTTGCCGCCCTTGCTCAGCACCATCGTGCCCCAGTACTGATTGTTCATGAGGTTCGTCCTGACATCATCGAGGTTATCGCTGACCGATTTGCCTGGATAGAAACAGATGACGTCGGTGCTCGGCGCCTGTATTATTATCTTCTCCCACTGGGCCATATCATGCTCCAGAGGAGCAACCCAATAGCTGACATAGCCACCGAAATGCGTGGTCCAAGGAATCCTTGACAATCGGTAACGATTCTCGGAGGGGTATTGGTCTGGGTCGTACGGGTTATATGGGGATGGGTAAGAATTGTGCGTCGCCGTGTTTCCGCACCAGTCCATGTGCTGTGCCTCAATTGCCCAGCCGCTCATCCAGACGCTTGGATCATCGTCCTCCCAAAGGCCCAGGTGATAGTTCGCAGTGCCTCTGAGAGTTGTGTTGGACATGCTCGGACTTATGGAGATGTTCAGATACATGTCCTCCATCCAGTTCTGGAAGATTGTCTTCAGTAAATTGGCCTTTTCCATGTATCTCACTATCTGAGCGTCCATACCCCAGCTGAGCGACCACATGTAGATGACAAGGTCCTTACCATCTGTGAAATCGGTCGTGCTATTGATTGCGTCCAGCTTTAATTTGAGCACTCTGATGTCCTCCGGGTAATCGTATGCGGTGTAGATATCGGCCCAACCGCCACCGCTGCCCTCGGCCATCCAGATATCGAACCAGTTCGCCTCGATATCGGCCAAATTAGTGTTAAACCAGTCCTGCACATTGGTGACTCCGTCCCAACCGAGATAGCTCATCGCCGCCTGTCTCGAGTAGTTCGCTCTGAGCATCAACTGGCACCAATAGCCATCGTCCGCTGAGGCAACAGGTACCTGGTTTATAGGAACGCCGAAGAACCATCTCGCATAGTGCACGCCGTAAGTGGTTCCCGATCTTGCGGCTCGCATTTCATTCGTCGTCATGTATGTCAAGTAATAGGTGAGGTTCATCCAGCCGCCGTTCATGACTCCTGGTGTTGCATCCAGATCCGGCACATAAATGACAGTGTTCGTGCTCTCATCGCCGCTATTCGTCCTGCAATCCGTGATATTCCTCGCCTCGACTCTCAGCCTGTAAGGCGCCCAGGCAGCATATCCGACATTCTCGATGGGGGTTGTCGCGGTTGAATACGGATTGTAGAAGAAAATGTGCGGGTACGTATACCTGTAAATCTTCTCTCCGTAGTTCGGATCCCTCAAAATGAACCACCATGGCATACCGTCGACTGACTGATGCCTGCCGAGCTCATCAAATGTAATGCCGCCAGACCTGTTATAATCATAATCGTTCAAATACATATGGAACATATCACTGACAATGTAAGTCCATTCTGGTTCGCCGTTATTCGCAGCCGCCTCGGCAGGGAGAGTATCTCCTGACGGTACTCCTTCTTTCGGGAGCATCGACGGCAAGAGCATAGCTATTGCCGAAATAACCATAGCGATGACGATTGTCAACGCTATTAACTTCTTTCCCGTAGAAGCCCTATCATTCTCCATGGATCTATCGATTTCCTGAGAATCTCGAATTTGCATTTCTAACCCTCTTTTCAATCCCCATAGTCAATGGGGACGATTGTTCCTCAGTTATGCACTCGACCGATATATATTCTATCATTATCCGAAAAGGCAGTATAGCGGTTTTTGCCCGATTCTCGAACTTCCCATGAGTATCCCGAGATATTTTCTGGCTAAGGCCAGTATTGCATTCTAGGAAATGCCAGATATTCGGAAATTCCACCAAATCCGATATTATAGGAGATGTTCCGCCTACTAACATCGTGCGAATATTCGATGCCGCTGAGAGATTGTTTTGGTATCCCATGATTTCTGAGAAGATTTTTATAGGGCCTTTATCGATTTGCGTCGCAAGATGACTCGTTCCGCCGATAAGGGAAAAATTGTGGCGAATCAAGGCCTTTTGGTAGGAGTACTGGTAGTCCTGCGGATCGAGCGCCCGTGAGATGTGTTTAGGATTTTCCGGACATCTTGCGGGGTTGGAATGGTAATGGAGGATATGAATGAAGGGTGCAAAGGTCGTCGTCGAACTCCTTGAGAAGCACGGCGTTGAGGTGGCTTTCGGGATACCGGGAGGCGTCCTGCTGCCTCTCTACAACGAATTCGTCGATGCAAGGTTTAGGCACATCTTGACACGCCACGAACAATGCGCGGGACATATGGCCGATGGATACGCCAGGGTATCCAAGAAACCTGGTGTATGCATAGCCACTTCTGGCCCTGGGGCGACCAACCTCGTCACCGGGATAGCTACGGCATTCATGGATTCATCGCCTATTATCGCACTTACGGGCCAGGTCGCGACCGGTGTTCTGGGCGCCGATGCCTTTCAGGAAGCGGACTCTTTCGGAATCATGATGCCAATAACCAAACACAATTTCAAGATAACTGATCCCAAACAGCTCCCAAAGATTATGGCAAGGGCATTCAAAATAGCTACTTCTGGAAGATACGGCCCTGTACATATCGATCTTCCTGTGGACATTCTTACCTCAGACATACCAGAAAAGGAATTGGACAAGGAGGCATCAATGCCTGCCCCAAGGAGAAATCTGAACCAGCTACTTGATGCAATAAAGCTTCTGGAATCCGCGGAAAGGCCGGCGATACTCGTCGGTGGTGGCGCCATATGGTCAAATGCTGGTCCAGAGATACTAAGATTGGCCGATATATTGAAAGCTCCGGTAGTGACGACTCTAATGGGAAAGGGGGTCGTGCCAGATACGCATCCACTTGTCCTCGGTGTAGTCGGAATGCACGGGAAGCAAGGCGCGAACTATGTCCTGCACAACTGCGACACGCTACTCGCAATCGGAACGAGGTTCAGCGATAGAGTGACAGGGAAGGTCAGCGAATTCGCCAAGAACACCAAGATAATTCATGTCGACATCGACGCCTCAGAAATAGGAAAGAATGTTAAGGGGCATATCGGACTGGTCGGAGATGCTTGGACCGTGACGAACGCCCTAATATCAGGGCTGCAGACAAGAACCATCAAGGATTCGGAATGGAAAAGACGTATCAAGGATATCAAGAAGGCGTGTGCTTGCGACATCGATTTCTCAGGGGAGCCGATAAAGCCACAGAAGGTGATCCGCGACCTCTCGAAATATCTGCCGAACGACGCCATAGTCGCGACCGAGGTGGGGCAGAACCAGATGTGGATGGCGCACTTCTTCGAGATGTCCGGAACGAGACAGTTCATCACTTCCGGGGGGCTTGGAACAATGGGATTCGGGTTCCCTGCATCGATCGGCGCGAAGGTCGCGAAGCCTGATAAGGTAGTGGTCGATGTCGCCGGAGACGGCAGCCTGCAGATGGTCTCGCACGAGTTTGCCACTGCCGTTCAGGAGAACATCCCCGTCATAGTCTGCCTCATGAACAATGGCTGGCTCGGGATGGTCAAGCAATGGCAGAAACTGTTCTACGAAAAAAGATATATGGCCTCGACGCTTGGTCGGGTGCCCGATTTCGTAAAGCTCGCACAATCGTATGGTGCGGACGCTGTCAGGGTAGAAAAGGCGTCGGAGCTGAAGGAGGCAATAGCGAGTGCAATGAGGAGCGATGTGCCGTTCCTGCTGGATGTGATAATAGATCCCGAGGAGGACATACTACCGATGATACCGCCAGGCAAGAGGCCTTCGGAGATGATTCGGGGAAGATGCCAATTCGATTTCGAAATGTGAGGTCGTGATTGAATGGTCGCAGTGATTTCGCTGCTGGTAGACGACGAACCAGGTGTCATGCAGAGAGTGATGGGCGAGTTCACCAGAAAGAGGATAAACGTGGAGACAATCGTGGTCGGCAAGTGCGAGAAGGCCGAGAAGGCGAGAATCGTGCTTTCCGTGACTGACCCGGTGAAGGCTGAGGCCGTCCTGGAACATCTTCGTGCGCTTCAGGAGGTGAACGAGGCGGAAATCGTGGACGAATCGAGGCACGAATCCTATCTCCTCATGATGAACGGCTCCGGGAAGGCGAGGATGACGGGCTCGATAGAAGAGATTGACAGCGTTGTCGACAAGACAAAGCCGCAGAAATACATCAAGACGATAAGCGCACTGTGAATGTGATTTTTCAACAAATGGAAAGGGTGATGAGAGATATGGCGAAGATATACTATGACAAAGATGCTGATTTGAAATACCTCAAGGGGAAGAAAATCTGCTGCGTCGGATATGGCATACAAGGGCGTGCACAGTCGCTTTGTCTTCGGGACAGTGGCGCTGATGTCACAATCGGTCTGATCAAGGACCCTACCTGGGACCAGGCGGTAAGGGATGGCATGACCGTAAAGCCCGTGCCAGAAGCGGTGAAAGGCGCGGATGTCGTGATGATGCTCATTCCTGATCAGCTGCAGAAGATGGTCTACGAGAAAGACGTGCTTCCTAACCTGAAGAAGGGCGCGACGATAGATTTCGCTCATGGGTTCAACATCGTCTTCAAGCGGATTGTCCCGCCGAAGGATTCGGATGTGATAATGGTCGCCCCCAAGGGGCCCGGAAAATTGGTAAGGCAGACTTTCGAGGAGGGGTTTGGCGTTCCCGCGCTCGTCGCGGTCGAACAGAACCCCTCAGGACATGCGCTTGATGTGGCGCTCGCAATCGCGAAGTCTCTCGGGGCGACGCGGGCGGGCGTCATAGAGACCACCTTCAAGGAAGAGACGGAAACGGACCTTTTCGGCGAGCAGGTCGACCTCTGTGGTGGTAGCTCGGAGCTCGTCAAGAAATCGTTCGAGGTGCTTGTGGAAGCAGGATACCAGCCCGAAATTGCCTATTTCGAAGTGCTTCATGAGCTGAAGCTAATAGTTGATCTCATCCAGGCGGGCGGAATCGAATACATGTGGAGGAACGTGAGCAATACGGCGGAATACGGCGGACGCACCAGAGGACCAATCGTCATCGACGAGGGCGTCAAGAAACGGATGAAGAAGATACTCAAGGATATACAATCGGGCAAGTTCGCCGATGAGTGGATGAAGGAGTACGAGGCGGGCATACCGAAATTGAAGAAGATGCGGGAGGACGCCGCGAAAGAACAGATAGAAATCATAGGCGCTAACATCCGCAAGATGTTCGCAAAGAAGTGATCGTTTGAAGTACTGCTCATTTTCCCTCAGAGCAGACAAGAAGAGAATTCGACCGGGAAGAATACGCGGACATAGGATAGAGGAACTGAAAGCACGCTCGATGATAGATGTCATCAAGAGCGATGACGAAGTCGATGGGATTTCGACGCACAAACTTCGGGACATCGAACTCGTCGCGCCTGTTCAGATGCCTTCTAAGATTATCTGTGTCGGATTGAACTACCGGGAGCATATAATGGAGCTGGGCCATGATTTTCCCGATGAGCCCGTGATATTCTCAAAACCCTCCTCGGCGGTCATCGGACCCGGCGAGAGAATAGTGCTCCCTAAGGCAAGTTCACACGTGGACTACGAAGGAGAAATCGCAATCGTGATAGGGAAGAGAGCGACCAAGGTCAATGACCCGAGACCCTTCATCTTCGGATATACGTGCTTCAACGATGTCACCGCCCGGGACATTCAGAGGAGGAGCCAGGATTGGACCAGGGCAAAGGGATTCGATACGTTCGCGCCGATGGGGCCGATTATCAGCACGCGACGGCCGGCTTGGATTAAGACCTATCTGAACGATAGGCTTGTGCAATCGTCCCTAACGAGCGATATGATATTCGGCTTTGAAGAATTGGTCGTCAATATATCGCAAGTAATGACGCTGAATCCGGGGGATATCATTGCTACTGGTACGCCCGTGGGTGTCGGAAAGCTGAAGGCCGGAGATAAAATAGTGATTGAGGCCGACGGAATCGGTCGGCTGGAAAATTTCGCAGCAGAGGAGTGACACGGGTTATCGCATCATCCTTAAATGCCGCGACTCGCATTAACGAGCCCGGGAGGGTATTACAGATGGTCGCCATAAGGCCGACGAAGTATATCTGGGCGAACGGAAAGCTCATCGATTGGAACGATGCAAAGATCCATGTGCTCACGCACGGGCTTCATTACGGGACCGGAATCTTCGAGGGCATAAGATGCTACGAGACGAACCTCGGGCCTGCGATATTCAGGTTGAAGGATCACCTTGACAGGTTCGGCGCTTCCGCGAAGATCCTCAATATGAAGCTGCCGTACACCGACTCCGAACTGGGCAAAGCTATCAAGGAATTGATATTGAAGAACGAGCTGAAATCGTGCTATATCCGCCCGATAGCCTTCTTCGGCGTCTCTGGGATAGGCGTCAATCCGACGGGATACCCCGTGGACGTCTTCATTGCGGCCTTCGATTTTGGGGCATATCTCGGCGAGGAGGGGTTGAAGAACGGGATAAGGGTGGCAACATCTTCCTGGCGGAGGATATCGCCAGCATCTCTCCCGACGATGGGTAAAGTCTGCGGCCATTACGTCAATTCCGCACTCGCGATCACGGAAGCCAAGTCGGGAGGATACGATGAGGCGATATTGCTCAACGAAGACAACTTCGTGGCTGAGGGCAGCGGCGAGAACATATTCGCCGTCAAGGACGATGTCATAAAGACTCCGCCCGTCAGTGCGGGAATCCTGCCTGGCATAACGCGCGATACGGTAATCACGCTCGCACGGAACGAGGAATTCGAAGTGGTTGAGGCGAACATGACGAGGTCCGAGCTTTACATTGCCGATGAGGTGTTCATGACAGGGACCGCTGCGGAAATCACCCCGATAAGGGAAATAGACCAGAGACCTGTCGGAACGGGCAAACCTGGACACGTGACGAAGAGGCTCCAGGCCAAGTTCTGGAAGGTCGTGAGGGGCGAGGACGAGAGATATCATAAGTGGCTCGATTTCGTAGAAGAACGATGACGACGATTCAGAATGAATTCTCGTCAATCAGACAGATGGAATTGTTCTTCCAGGTAGGTTAATAACCGGAGCTCATATATCGGCGACTCGGCAACACGGCGGGGAGTGAAACCTTGGCTATCGTTGAGGTCAGAAAACTCGTAAAGGACTACGGTAATTTCCACGCCGTCAAGGGAATCTCGTTCGATGTCAACGAAGGCGAGATATTCGGACTAATCGGCCCGAACGGAGCGGGAAAGACGACTACTTTGCGCGTGCTGGCGACCCTGATCGAGGTCACCTCTGGTACGGTCAAAATATGCGGATTCGATCTCATTAATGAGCCGGAGCGTGTGAGGGAGGTAATCAGCTATCTCCCGGAAGATGCCGGAGCATACAAGAACATGACTGGCAGGGAATATCTGAGGTTCGTTTCGCAATTCTTCGGAGATAAAGCGAAATCGGAAGGAATGATTGAGGACGGCATCAGGGTTGCAGATCTCGGGGAAAGGATAGATGATAAAATTGAAACCTACAGCAAGGGGATGATGAGAAAGCTCCTCGTTGCGAGAGCGCTCATGGTCAACCCCAAGCTCGCAATCCTCGACGAACCCACCTCGGGGCTCGACGTGATCAATGCACAGGAAATCAGGAGGTTGATAAGGGAGACGGCCAGAAAGGGCATGAGCGTGCTGCTTTCTTCGCACAACATGCTGGAGGTCGAGCTCGTATGCGACAGAATAGCGCTGATCGATGATGGCAGAATTGTAGAGTCGGGCACTCCTTCGGCTCTGAAGCAGAAGTACAACGCTTCGAACATCGAGGAAGTATTCGTGAGCGTGGTTTCATGAGCGACCTCTGGAAAATAGCCAAGAAGGAAATCAAGGAGCTTCTGACTCCGGCCGCCATCGTCCCGCTCATCGCGTTCGCGCTCATATTCGGCATGATAGGCAACCTGTTCGGCGGGGTTGAGGAATCTCTCGGGCAAAAGCCCGTGATAGGATTGATAGTGAACGATCGTGGAGAATTCGGCTCACTGGCCAATCTGACCCTGCGGGGATATTCGAACGTCGTTTACAACGGCTCTTCCGTAGATGAAGGGATCAGATTTCTCGAAGAGCACGGCGGACTCGCGCTATTGCTAATTCCGGAGAATTTCACTGAGAGGATAATGAACAACGAATCTGGAATCGTTGAAGTGTATTGGTTG
>JAWCKK010000003.1:0-58465 GCA_038852105.1 Thermoplasmata archaeon | reverse complement strand
TGGTTGATGAGAGGCTCAGGATTTGCAGATATCGCCCCGCTGGAAACTGTAAGCGTCGTGCTATCTATGACTTCAAGAGAGATATCTGTGGACATCATCGAGAAGAAATACGCCGTCGATTCGGCGATAGCTCTGGAGCCTGTCAGGGCGACGCATATCACGTACTTTAAACAGAAGATATTCTATGGAGCCTCGCCACAGACCATAGGATCGATTTTCGGGAACCAGATGTTCGTCGTACCGCTGATTATCGTCATGGTCGTGATAATGGCGGGAAGCATGGTCATCAACTCGATGGGCACCGAGAAGGAGAACAAGACCCTCGAAACTCTGCTCACGCTTCCCGTCGGCAGGGTATCAATCGTCTTCGGAAAGCTGTTGGGTGCCGGCGTAGTTGGCCTAATCGCGGCGACTATCTACATGCTGGGTCTTGGATACTACATGTATTCCCTCACCGCCTCGCAGCGGGTTGATTTCGCCGACCTCGGGGTTGCGCTCACGGCGACTGACTATGTACTGATAGGCATCTCGCTCTTCTTGACGTTGATGTCAGCGTTGGCTCTGTGCATGATAATCGGGATTTTCACGAAGAATTTCAAGGCAGCCCAGAGCATGATCTTCCCCGTGATGATGCTCGCGTTCATCCCGATGTTCGTTTTGATGGCATACGACTTCGGGACCCTCCCCTTGGAAGGGCAGACGCTGATCTTCGCGATACCTTTCTCTCACCCCATGATGGCTGTCCGAGAGCTTATGAGCGGAAACCTGGGAATGGTAATTGCAGGAATCGCGTATCAGTCCGTGTTCATGGTCGTCTCGATATACATCGCAGTGGAGCTCTTCAAGAGGGACATCCTCCTTACTGGGAGGGTCAAGAGCGCCGAGAAGAAAAAGACGGGATGGCCTTTGCTTGATGTGCTTTTGCGCATCAGAAGAAAGTAGGCTCATAACGCGTCGATGACGGCATCAGCCATATCCATGGTCCTCGCCTTGCCGCCCAAGTCCGGCGTTCTCACTTTCCTTTCGGCGAGCACCCGGAGCACCGCGGATTCGAGGTCGGCAGCCGCCTTCCTCTCGCCGATGTCTTCGAGCATCATCTGACCCGCGAGTATCGTGGCAATAGGATTCGCAATCCCCTTGCCCGCATATTTCGGCGCAGAACCGTGTATCGGTTCATACATGCTTATCCCCTCAGGG
Source organism: Thermoplasmata archaeon (assembly GCA_038852105.1). Taxonomy (GTDB): domain Archaea; phylum Thermoplasmatota; class Thermoplasmata; order UBA10834; family DTMW01; genus JAOUEZ01. Next base: position 57,268 of record JAWCKK010000003.1, on the reverse strand, counting down.
TTTATGTTGCCTCCTGGGGACAATCCGAGACTCCCTTGGATGCCCGCCCCGAGATCCGTGAGAATATCCCCGAACAGATTGGGCGTCACGAGCACCTCATATCTCTCAGGAGCCTTCACCATCGTCATCGCGACGGCATCGACGAAGCCGAAGTCCGTATCGATTGACCGATATTCCTTCGCGACTTCCGAGAACACATCCCGCCAGAGACTGTACATTTCCGTCAGAACGTTCGCCTTATCGACGCAGGTCACCTTCTTCTTCCCTTTCCTCTTCGCCAGCTCGAACGCGAATCGGATTACCCGCTCCGCGCCGCCACGGGTTATCACGCCTATCTGGTATGCAGCTTCGCTCTCATTCCTCATCGATGTCTCAATGTCGAACCTGATGTTGTATCGCGACCTTTTCAGATCTATTCGAGCCCTATCGCTGTTGCCCGCGAACCGCCTTCCAAGACCGACGTAGAAATCCTCCGTATTCTCCCGCACGAAATACATCTCGAGGTTCTCTCTTCCCTTGGTGGAAATTGGCACATCGACCCCCGGGAAGAAACGAACGGGGCGGAGGTTCACATATTGGTCGAAGACGAATCTCATCTTGAGCAGGATACCCTTTTCCAGTATCCCCGGAGCGACGCGTGGGTCTCCGAGAGCTCCCAATAGAATTGCCTTGCAATTAGCTAGAGATTTTATCATATCATCTGAGAGCAATTCTCCTGTCTTGAGATAATGCTCGGCTCCTATCGGACAATCGAACCAGTCTATCGAGTATCCATGCTTATCCCCAAGCGAATCCAACACTTTCCTGGCCGCAGCTACTATCTCGGGTCCTATGCCGTCGCCGGGCACCGATGCTATCCTGTGCTTCATTTTCTTTTCTCCTGTGCGAGTCTCGCCCTGGTATACGGAATCAGCCCGCCGTTCTCGATAAGGGATCTCAGGAATCCAGAATAGGGCCGGAACTCAAATGTCTTTCCTGTCGTGAGATTTGCGATGCTCCCCTTGCCGAAATCTATACGCAGTGTGTCTCCCTCGCTCGCTTCGATATCGGCCTCTATCAGTGGCAAACCGATATTGATCGAGTTGCGGAAGAAAATCCTCGCAAAGCTCCGCGCAATGACACAAGAAACTCCTGCGCCCATCAAGGCTCTGGGTGCATGCTCTCTGCTTGAACCGCACCCGAAATTGGCGCCGGCCACGAGCACATCCCCGGGCCGCACTTCCTTGGCAAAATTCGGTCGGACCTTCTCGAACGCGTGTTCGGCGAGAATCTTCATGTCAGGCGTCACAAGGTACTCCGCCGGGATTATCTGATCCGTGTCTATATTATCTCCGAACTTCCACACCCTTCCCTCGACGGAACCGAGCATCACACCACCTCGGATGGGTCTACTATCCTGCCCTTTATCGCGCTAGCCGCGACCACTGCCGGATTGGCGAGATAGACCTTCGAGTCCTTATGGCCCATTCGGCCGATGAAGTTCCTGTTCGTCGAGCTTATCGCGACCTCTCCCGGCGCGAGCACCCCCATATATCCGCCGAGACAGGCGCCGCAGGTCGGCCCTGAGACGTACGCATTCGCTTCCATGAATGTCTTAATCAATCCCTCTTTCATCGCCTGCTCGAAGACCGCCTTGCTTGCAGGAACGACAATCATACGAACACCTCTTGCGATTTTATTGCCCTTGAGTATTCTAGCGGCCGCCCTCAGGTCCTCAATTCTGCCGTTGGTACATGAGCCGAGGTATGCCTGGTCTATCGCGACTCCTACTTCCGAGGCCGGCCTGACGTTGGACGGAAGATAGGGTTCCGCCACAAGAGGCGGGATTTGCGAGGCGTCATATTCGTAGCATTTCTCATAGACAGCGTCCTTATCAGGGAATATTGGTCTGTACTTCCCCCTCACGCGGCTCTTGAGATACGAATAGACCTTTTCGTCGGGAGCGATGTACAGGTTCTTCGCTCCGGCCTCAACCGCCATGTTCGCAATCGTCATCCTGCCACTCAAATCGAGGGATTCGATGGCGCTTCCGCTCACTTCCATAGATTTATACAGAGCTCCATCGACGCCTATGTCTCCGATTATCCGCAATATCAAATCCTTTCCGAATACATGCTTTCTCAATTTGCCCGCGAAAACGAACCTATCGGTCTTCGGGACCTTGAACCAGAGCTTGCCTCTCGCGAATACGGTTGCCGCTTCGGTGCTACCTATCCCTGTAGAGAATGCTCCGAGCGCACCGTAGGTGCATGTATGAGAATCTGCGCCGACTATGACTCTCCCAGGCGCCACGAATCCGGACTCGACCATCAGCTGATGGCACACCCCTCCTTCCCCGACCTCGTAGTAATTCGGCAGTTTCCATTTCATCGCGAAGTCTCGCATTCGCTTGGCCTGAATGGCCGATGCGACATCCTTGTTCGGGACATAATGATCCGGTATCAGGACGATCTTGTTCCTGAGCGGGTTAGCCGAGAGCTTTTCGAACGCCTCGAAGGCCGGGGGCGCGGTCACATCGTTCGCCATCACGTAATCGATGCTCGCTTCCACTATCTGTCCTGGGACGACCTTTTCCCCGGATTTCTTTTCCAATATCTTCTCAGCGAACGTCTTGCCCATGCTTGCACCTCCTAACGCACACTCAAGATACCAATTGGTCCTTTTTCAGACTGTATAATCTGTTCAGGGCGATTACCGCTGCTTCAACGCTGGTAATGACGATATCCGGCCCGACTGCCTTGCCCAGGGAGAGTATCGAAGGATCTCGCTTGTCTGCCAACTTGACCGTTACCTCGCAGAGCGCGTCCGATCCGCCTGTGATAGCTTCCAACCTGAACTCTTTCAAGACTATGTTTTTTGACACAGCGGATTGAAGCGCCTTTAGAGAAGCGTCTATCGGACCATCACCGGTCTCGGATACTCTTTTCGGTTTCCCTGCGAGATTTATGGTCACTGTAGCCGTCGGCGTGAAATTGATGCCCGTAAATACCGCGAACTCCTCTAGCCTGATTTGACGCGGCTCCTCGATATTCCCGAGAACATCGTACGCGAGCGCGATCAATTCCGCGTCGTCGAACTTTTTTCCGCCCTCGGACAGCTTCTTTATTCTCGAGACCAGCTCCTTCAGCTGCGTTTCTTGTATCTCGATGCCGTAGCTCTTCAGTTTCGCCTGAACCGCGTGTGTGCCCGTGTGTTTTCCGACTACCAGAGCACGTTCCTTGCCGACTATCTCGGGAGAAATCGCCTCATAAGTGAAGGATTCTCCCAGGACGCCGTGCACATGTATCCCGGATTCATGCGCGAAAGCGTTATCCCCGACTATCGCCTTGTTCGGCTGAACGGCGACTCCGGTCAATTTCGCAACCAATCTCGACACGTGCGCGAGTTTCTTGAGATCGATGTTCGTCTTTACTCCAAAGAACGTCGCAAGGCCAACGCTGACTTCTTCTAGGGCTGCATTTCCTGCTCTCTCTCCCAGCCCGTTAATTGTGCAGTGAACTTCTTCGGCTCCTGCAAGCACCGCTGCTAGAGAATTGGACACAGACAACCCGAAATCATCATGGCAGTGGACCGCCAACGGGACTTTGGCGACCGACTTCAAATCGCCTATCAGTGCGCTCATGGCCTGTGGAATCATAACGCCGACTGTGTCAGGGATGTCTATCCTGTCGGCCCCCGCTTCCTGGACAGCGCATATCACTTCTTTGAGGAACGGAACCTCGCTCCTGGTTGCATCCTCGGGGGAGAACTCGACCCTGAAGCCATGTGCCTTCGCATAATCGACCGCCCAAACGGCCTTCTCCTTGACTTGTTCTCGGGTCATCTTCAATTTGTTCTTCATATGTATATCCGAGGTCGCTATGAACAGATGTATCGATTTGAGATCGCAATCTATGACAGCATCAATGTCGGCTTTGTTCGATCTCGATAAGCCTAGAACCTCAGCTTTCAATCCGAGCTTCCCGATCTTGCATACGGCTTCTTTCTCGCCCTCGGACGTTATCGGGAATCCGGCTTCAATGATGTCCACTCCGAGATCGTCCAGAGCCTGAGCTATTTTCAGCTTGTCCTCCACAGATAGGGCGACGTTCGGGGTCTGTTCTCCGTCTCGTAGAGTTGTGTCAAGAATTAACACTCTTTGAGGGAGCCTGCCCTTGTCAAGCGATTTCTTGATATTGTCTCCTATCTGGGCGAGAATCTTCTTTGTAGCGTTCACACTGGATTCGGCACCGCACGCGTCTTTCGATTTCTCAATCTCAGGGACATCGGTCAAGGACAATACCCCCGAAAACTTGTTTGCACTGGATCAGCCCAGCAGAAGAAGCAGCAAATCGAGATTTCCGAGTTTCATATTGTATTCGGACATTTGCGGACTTCCCAATGCATCGCCCGCAACGGGTTTGCGAGCGATATTTGCATGGCCAAAGACCATATAAATATTGCGATTGTGCGGGCAATATCGATATCCAGTAAGAGCCATCCGGCGAAAGAATTCTCTATCCCTCGCCCTCTTCCTTGCCGTTTTCCTCCGCCCTCGGAAGGATGACGAAACCGCAATGATCTTCTCCCTGGCAGATGCAACGTTTTTCGAAAGCATGGACTGGCGATTTGAACGCTCGCAGCCCGATGCTTTCCAGCGCTAGCGAGATGTTCTTGCACACGGGGTTCGAGCCCATACCGTACTGTTCTGGTATCATTGAGACCGCGGATATCTTTGCGGTCTTCGCAGCGTTGTTCACCTCTTCAATGCGATATTCAGATATCCAGCCAGCACGTTTCAGCTTCTCGAGTCCGTCCCGCAATATAGTTTCGGCGGAACCTTCTTCTTTGACGCTCGATAGCAGGTCGTGAAGATCCGCAATCCCGGAAAACGCGATATCCAATTGCCGAGTAACCCAATGGCTGCTCTCCGCAACCTTGAGCAGGTTGGCTAGCGCAAGGATCCCGTCCGAGGGCTGGACCCTCAATAGGCGGTCATATCTGCCCTCCCCTTCTGGCCGTAGCCTCAATATCGGAGGAGCCCTTTCCAATTCTGTCGGCGGCGGTGAGGGTTTGGCCGGGGGCGTCAATGGGCTCGGACCTGATTGCGGGTTAGTCTGATGTCTCCGCTTCTTGCCGAGCTCCTTCGCGAGCGAGTATTTCTCTTTCGCCTGCTCTAGGATTCCGAGCTTGGCGGATTTCGCTTCGAGCTCCTTGAGCTTCTTGCTGACCCAACCTATGCCTTCCAGGTGCCCAAGATATCCTACTTCGAATCCGAGTCTCGCAATCTCTTGCAACAAAATGCGAGCGCTCTCATTGTTTTCTCTGGTGTCATCGCCCATCCTCGACTCACCGCCAGGCATCGGTGTGGAAGAACCCGTTCAGGCAGAGATTCCTCTCGCTTCCCCGATGTGCATCAGTCCCTTGGCTCGGTTTCAATCATGATAATGAGTATATCAAGCTTCTCGGATTGACGCTTTTTATGGAATCTGCGATGTCAGCCGCGAGCCAGGAAGCGCTGCTATCCGAGAATGCGCGGCGAGAGGACGAATCTGCACTTGCCGGCTCCTTGACTAATGCACCTCTTCTCTACGACAGCTATCGGAACGCCGAACGCTCTCAGTCCTATCGTCTCGAGCGCGATGCTCAGCGGCCGGCACATTGGTCCGCTTGCCTGGCCAACACATTGAGCGATGAGAGATTCAACATCGATCATCGCGCAATTCTTGCTCGAATCAATTTCGATCAAATCAAACGCGTGTATCCATCCGAGATCATTCAATATCTGAAGCCCTTCCACAAGAATCTCTGCCGAATCACCATGAGACTGAAGGAGTTGTGAAAGCCTGTCGTGAGCGTCGGCAAGACAAGCGAAGGCCGACTCTATCCTTTCTCGCAGCTTATCGCTCTTCTCTGCCAGTCTAATCATTTCCGAGAGCACCTCTATGGCCTCTTTTGGAGATACCCTATGCGGCATCATGTCAGATGGCAACCTCGGCTTGGGTCTCTCTCGACCGGGATGAATTTGTCTTTCAGGGCGCAAATCCCCGCGCTTTTTCTGAAACACGAATCCGCCATCAGCTGAAATCGCGGATGACAATCGTCTCTTCTTCCCGAACGCCTTTCCGGCTTCGTATTTCTCTATGAGATCATCAATGATCCCGAGACGAGATGCTTCGGACTCGAGCTCTCGATATCGGACCTTCACCCAGTCATTGTCCTCTATCTGCCCTCTGAAGCCGACTTCGAATCCGAGCCTCAAAGCCTCTCTGAGAATCTGCTGCCCTGGCTCGCCCCATTCTTCGGTGATCCTCGACATTGCGCTAAGCACCAGCTATGATAGCAGTCGAACGTTCTGGGATGCAAATGTGTGCATTCAATGATGAGAAATGCTTATAACGCCGAGGGTCAGGATATCACATATGAGAACGGCCTTTCTCAGAACATTCGACCCGATTCATCGCACTGCGATGCGCTAGAAAGCTTTATTGTCGATTCTCTGCTTTCATGGATTGTATCGATATGTCAGAAAATAAAATCAAGATCGCATTCCAAGGGGTGAGAGGCGCATACAGCGAGGATGCCTGCCAGGCATATTTCGGCAAGGAGGTCGAATCGGTACCGTATGCGACCTTTGAGGAGGTATTCCAGGCTGCGGAAAACGATGTCGTCTCGCATGCCGTTGTCCCGGTCGAGAACTCAATAGAGGGAAGCGTGGCGCAGGTGAACGACCTGCTGTTGGAAAACGACCTTATGATATCGGGAGAGGTGGTCCTGAGAATCAGGCATTGTCTCATTGCTCTCCCCGAAACGCGGATCGAAGACATCAAGAGAGTATACAGCCATCCTCAGGCGCTCGGACAATGCAGAAGATTCCTCTCCCAATATCCGGAGTGGGAAGTGATTGCCACCTATGACACTGCCGGCAGCGCGGCCATGATAAAGAGCCATAAGAAAGCTGATGAGGCCGCAATCGCGAGCGCCAGGGCCGCAGACATCTACGGTCTGCACATATTGAAGGAAGGAATAGAGAGCGACCACCAGAACTTCACAAGGTTCTTCGTGCTCGAAAAGCATCCAAGACCGACGGCGGGAGCGAACAAGACCTCGATAGTGTTCGCGGCGAAGAACACGCCTGGTGCCCTTTACCTATGCCTGAAGGAATTCGCCGAAAGAGGGATAAATCTCACGAAGCTCGAATCGAGGCCGAGGAAGAACAAACCTTGGATGTACGTCTTCTTCGCGGACATAGACGGCAATGTCGATGATGCGAACATAAATGCGGCGATCGGAGGACTGCTCAAGACCGCGGCATTTGTGAAGATCCTCGGAAGCTATCGGAAGGCGGAAGAGCCTTACGACCCTCTGGTATCGAGAAAAGCTAATAGCTGATCCCTGCGCCTTCCGAAGCTGATTTTGCCGTTTCCCGATATCTTTTCAAAATCCCCTTGGCAGGCTTCTTCAGGGGCTTAAAGGTCTTCAGACGCGCCTTGAGCTCCTTGTCGGGGAGGTCGAGCCTTATAAGTCTCTTCGGGACATCTATGACGACAACGTCTCCATTCTTCACAATACCTATCGGCCCCCCGACATACGCCTCAGGAGCCACGTGCCCAACACACAATCCGCGCGTGCCTCCAGAGAATCTCCCGTCCGTTATCAGAGCGACCTTGTCACCCAGTCCCATGCCTGAGATCAGGCTCGTAGGACCGAGCATTTCTGGCATGCCCGGAGCACCCCGAGGACCCTCGTATCTGATAATCAGGGCGTCTCCCTCCTTGACCTTCCCCGAGGTAATTGCCTTCGTGGCATCCGCTTCGGAATCGAACACCCTCGCCCTGCCCGAAAAGCGCATAAGCCTTTCTTCGACTGCTGATTGTTTGACCACCGCTCCCTCCGGGGCGAGATTCCCCTTCAGAATCGCTATTCCCCCTTCTCTGTGATATGGAGACGCCAACGGTCTAATCACAGTATCATCGCGCACTGCAGCATATGACGCGATGTCCATGATGGATGTTCCGAAAACGTTCCAGCTTTCCTCGAGGGAGTCCTTTATCCTGCTCAGGATTGCCGGTACGCCCCCCGCCCTGTCGAAGTCGAGCATGAAATGGTTGCCGCCCGGTCTGAGGTTTACCAGGTGCGGTATGCCTCTTGAAATCTTGTCAAAAATGGAGAGAGGCAGCTTGATGCCGAACTCGGAGGCTATCGCAGGCAGATGCAGGACCGTGTTCGTGGAGCCCCCTATTGCCATGTCCGCACGAATCGCATTCCTGAAATTCGCTGCTGTGATAGACGAGCTCGGCTTTCTGTTCTCTCGAACCAGTCTGACGATTTCCCTTCCCGTGTTCCTAGCTATCTCCAATTTCTCCTGGCTTATCGCATGAGAGGTCGCGCAACCGGGCATGCTCAGCCCGATTACCTCGGATAGGCAGGCCATGGTATTCGCCGTGAACAGCCCCGCGCAGGAGCCGGGGCCGGGGCATGCACATCTCTCGATTGCGAGGACCTCCTCCTCGGTCAATCTTCCCGCCGATAGAGAGCCCAAGGCCTCGAATATCGATATCAAATCTAGTTTCTTGCCTCCCAGATCGCCCGGCATCATCGGCCCTCCTGTTACAATTGCGGCGGGCACGTTGATTCGGCCCGCAGCCATCAACATGCCAGGAGTGATTTTATCGCAGTTCGTGACTCCGACCCAGCCGTCTAGCTGATGCGACTCGATCATAAACTCGACGGACTCGGCGATGATCTCCCTTGACGGTAACGAGTAGCGCATCCCTTCGTGCCCCATCGCGATGCCGTCGCATATGCCCGGTATGCCGAATATAAGCGGCACTCCGCCAGCTTCTCTTATGCCCTCTGCCACCTGGATAGCGATTCTATCGAGATGGATGTGCCCGGGGATGATGTTGTTCCACGAATTGGCTATGCCTATCATCGGCTTTTCAAAATCCTCGTCCCTGAGTCCGACCGCCCTATACAGACCCCTTGCAGGGGCTCGGCTAATCCCCCCCACTGCTTTACTCGATCTGAGGCCCTGTGTCTTCATTGAGCACCTGCCTAAGTCTTATCTAATCCGAAATCCGCATGCAGCGCATTGACCGCGGCTTTCATATCCTTTCTGCTGACCATGAACGATATATTCAATTCTGAGGATCCCTGGGCTATCGTCCTGATGTTGATATTATGATTCGCCATTGACTGGAATACCTTTGCCGCGACTCCGGGGGTACCGCGCATGCCTCTTCCTACCGTCGCTATTATGCAATACCCTGCCTCCCCGCTTATCTCACGAACCAATTTCGAGCCAAGCAAAAAGAGTTCGAGGGCATTCATCGCCTCGTCCGCGTCTGCCTCTGGAACAGCTATCGACATGTTCGCCTCCGACGAGCTCTGAGATATCATCAAGACATCGATATCCTCGTTCGCAAGCAATTCGAGCACTCTACCAGCAACCCTCGGGGTTCCGACGAGTCTCGCGCCCGAGATGTTTATCAGATGAACCCTGTCGATAACACTTATCGCGCGGATTATCGCCCTGCTATCCTCGGACGGCTCGGTGGATTTGACCACAAGGGTGCCCTCCTTGTTCGGCTCCCAGACATATCTTATCTGGTAGGTGAGGTCCGAATCCATCCCTATCTCGAGAGCTCTCGGGTGGATGACTCTCGCGCCGAAATGCGCTATCTCAATCGCCTCGTCGAAAGCGATCTTCCCGATAAGCCTCGACTGAGGGCATATCGAGGGATCCGCGGTCATTATACCTGGTACTTCCTTCCAAAATTGAAGCAGATCTGCCTTCAGAGCCAGCCCAATTATCGCCGCCGAATAATCCGAGCCCCCTCTTCCCAAGGTCGTCATCGCGCCGTCCTGAGTGTTCGCGATGAACCCGCATACCACCGGAATGACATTCTCTTTGAGAATCGGCTCCAGATTCTGCTGGACTTGCATCGTTGTCACGTTCATCAGCGGCTCGGCCTCTCCGAAATTGTCGTCCGTCACTATCCCGGCGTCTCCACCCGTCAACCACCTCGCAGCGAGACCCTCCGAGGTCAGCGCCCCCGCGATGATAGGAGCGGAAAGGCGCTCCCCGAACGATAGCAGCAGGTCTCTTGAACGAGGAGTCAGTTCCCCGACATGAGACATTCCGAGAACAACGTTCTTCATCTCCCCGAGCAAGTTTCTGACATTCCTCGTCACCTGCTGCGATATAGTTGAATCGGTAATCGCCTTGATGGCCGAGAGATGAATCGCGGAGATCGAGTCTATAGAGCCGTCTATCCAGTTCTTCTTGGGGGACGGGATATTTTTCATCATGCCGAGGAGAGCGTCAGTCACTCCCCCGAGAGCCGAAACGACGACTATGACTTCGTTCCCGGATTCCTTCAGGTCCTTGATTATTCTCACTACCTGATTTATCCCCTTCGCGTCTTTTATCGCCGCTCCGCCGAACTTCGAGACTATCCTCATTTCAGCCCACCGAAACACGTTGATGTTTATTCAAGTTCGCCCGTGCTTTTGAGCTTGGGCAAGCGCCTGCCGAGTGTACGACTTTCTGATATCGATAAGATCTCTGAGGACAGCACTTGCCGTCTCCAGTCCTCCTGCGCCCTTGCCTATTATTGTAATCTCTCCGGCCAAGTCCGTCCTGAATGTCAGCGCGTTCAACGTTCCGCCGACATTCAACGGATGGTCCCTCGGGATCGCCATCGGAACCACCTCCTGTCTCTCTCCACAGGAGGCTATCAGCTTGATTATCTTGCCTTCTGATTTCGCCTTTTGAATATCTTCTGGGCGCACATCGCGTATCCCGATAATCTTCAAGTCCCTTATCGATAGCTTCTTACCCATTACCCAGTTGGCCATTATCACAAGCTTTGCTGCGGGGTCGAGGGCGTCGACATCGTAGCTTGGGTCTGCCTCGGCATATCCCCTTGACCTCGCCTCTTCCAGGGCGGCCTGGAACGATAGTCCCTCGAAGTCCATTTTCGACAGTATGTAGTTAGTCGTTCCGTTCAGAATGCCCATGAAGGATTCGATTCTGAGGCCGTCCATGCACTTCTTCGCGAGGTCGAGCATCGGGGTGCCTCCGCCGACCGTGCCGCTGAATTTGAGTTGGACTCTATTGTGTTCCGCCAGCTCGAGCAGGGCCGGCATCGCCAACGCGAGGGGTCCCTTGTTAGTAGTCACCACATGCAGCCCATTCTTCATGGCGAGCTTCAGGTGGTCGAGCCCCGGCTGTCCTGTCGAGAGGTTCGTAGGAGTTGTCTCCACCATCACCTCGCAATCGAGATCCGATAGAAGGTCAGATAACTTCGCGTCGGGATTGAAGATGTCCTTGAAATCCTCGATCTTCGCCCCCTTTTCAGATGCCTTGAGCAAGATATCTTGGGATATTCCCTTGGAATCGACCAGGGCCCCATTGATGTCTATTATCGCGATCACTTTCGGATTAAGGCCAAATTTTCTTCTCAGCTCCTCCCTGCGCTCGCAAAGCGCCCTCACGGAGCTTCTCCCTACGACTCCAAATCCGACCACCATTAGACGCATAGCAGATTACCTCATGAACCCAGTATCGACTTCAATGCCTCGAATGATGGGTCGATTTCGACCGGCTTCTCTGAAATCCTTATCGCTGCATCAGGATCCTTCAATCCGTGCCCAGTCGCCACGCAGACTATCCTCTCGTCTTTTTCTATCTCCCGCATCTCCAGCAGTCGCGACAACCCTGCGACACTCGCTGCTGCTGCGGGTTCAACGAACAATCCCTCGCTTCTCGCAAGTAATTTCTGCGATTCAATTATCTCTGAGTCGGTCACGGTTATCGCCGTGCCGCCGGACCGCTTGATCGCCCTCATCGTCTTCTTCCAATTCGCAGGGTTGCCTATCTTGATTGCCGTAGCGATTGTCTCAGGCTTCTTGACCGGATCTATCTTCTCCGCGCCCGATGCGAACGCTCTCGCGATAGGCGCTGCTCCCGCCGCCTGAATCCCATAGATTCTCGGCGACTTCCTGGATAATCCCACTTCGAGATATTCGGAGAAGCCCTTCCAATACGCAGCGCTGTTTCCTCCGTTGCCCACTGGAATCACCAGGACATCTGGGGCATCTCCGAGCTGGTCACATATTTCGAACGCTGCGGTCTTTTGACCTTCAGGCCTGAACGGATTGACGGAGTTGAGAACGTAGAGGCCGAAATCCCTGCTCGATTTCATGACGAGGTCTAGTGCGTCATCGAAATTTCCTCTGACAGCTAATACCTTGGCCCCGTGCATCATTGCTTGGCTGAGCTTCCCGAGGGCGATTGCTCCCGAAGGAATCATAACGACACACTTGAGGCCGGCCAGCGCCGCATAAGCAGCCAATGACGCAGAGGTGTTCCCCGTGGACGCGCAGGCGACGGCCTTCACATTCAGGTCGACGGCCTTACTGATTCCGACCGTCATCCCCCGATCCTTAAACGATCCTGTCGGATTCATCCCGTCAAATTTGACAAATAAATTCCTGATCCCCAAGCCGTTTGCGGTATTGGAACACCGATGCAAAGGCGTGCCTCCCTCGTGCATAGATACTGGCGTCTTGAGCCTGATTTTCGGCAACAGTTCTCGGTACCTCCAGACACTCAGATTCCTGGAATCAAACTTCTTCCGCAATATGCGCCGATCCATAGATTCGATGGGCAGAACGACCTCTAAAAGGTTCCCGCAACGCGGGCACGAGTATAGAATCTCGTCCGTTCCGTATTTCTCGCCACATTCGATGCATCTGAGGAATTCCTTATCCATTGTTCGTCAACACGCTATCCCCTCAGTAAAAAATGATGTGTATATTAGCTTATTCATAGCCAGAATGTCTGCAGGCAAAATCTGCCATAGAATCGTTTGATGAAGAGAAAGCCATTCATATCGAATAATGCTTTTGCAGAACAGGCGTATCTTATGAGAAAAGTCGTGGTCAAAGCTCCCGCAACAATCGCGAATTTCGGGCCTGGGTATGACACATTTGGCCTGTGTCTTAGTACTCCATACGATATGATTGAAGCTGAGCTATCCGACAAGAAAGGAATCGTGATAACCCAGAAACGCCTCGGGAAAGAGCCTCTCAGAGGACCCTGGAGAATACCGACAGATCCTCGCAGGAACACGGCTGGCGTTGCCGCGGGCGAATTGTTGAGACTCTCAGGAAAAAGAACGGGACTTCACATAACAATAACCAAGGGCATCAGCGCAGGAAGCGGTTTGGGAAGCAGCGCGGCGTCCGCGGTAGGAGGAGCATTGGCCACGGCTGAGCTGATTGGGGTTAAGAACAAGAAGATGATTCTTGCTGCTTCAGCGAAGGGGGAAGCGATATCAAGCGGTGCGCCTCACTTGGACAACGTGTCACCCTGCCTCTTTGGGGGATTCACGGTCGTGATAGACCACGAAAAACTCGATGTAATCCGGATAGTCCCGCCCAAAATGAAAATCGTGGTCTGTCAGCCGGACATTGTGATCGAGACTTACCGGGCTCGAAAGCTCGTTCCCGAACACGTGCCGACACGGATATCAATCGCCCACAGTAGCTGGGCATCGGGCATTGTTCACGGAATGAAATCGGGAGATGTGGAATTGATTGCTAGATGTCTGCAGGATGAGATTGCTGTTCCCGCAAGAAAAAAGTTGATAAAGGGCTTCGATAAGGTCCGTCGTGCAGCGCTCGATGCCGGCGCGCTGACCTTTTCGATCAGTGGCTCTGGCCCTGCGGTATATTCTCTCGCACTAGGTAATCATTCGAGGATCGGAGAAGCGATGGTCGAGGCCTTCGAGAAAGTCGGAGTCAAAGCCGACTTCTTCGTGTCAAAGCCAGGGGATGGTGCTAAGGTAATCGAGAAAGAATAAAGAAAATCAATTCTCGCCGGCCAATAGATATTGACCGGCGATGATCTCCTCGGATTTATAGGAATTACTTCGCAATCTTCTTTGCGATGTTGACCGCGCCTGAGGCGTCGCCCGCGTAGCCGTTCGCCCCGATCTTCTTGGCGAAGTCCTCGGTAACCGGAGCGCCGCCGATCATCGTCTTGACCTTCTTTTCCTTGGAGAGATCTTTCACGACCTCCGCCATGTGCGGCATCGTCGTCGTCATAAGTGCGGACATTGCAACGATGTCTGGCTTGTTCTGTTTCACGCCTTCCAAGAACTTCTCCTTCGGGACGTTGACTCCGAGATCGACCACTTCGAATCCGTTTGCCGACAACATGGTGGCAACGAGGTTCTTGCCAATCTCGTGAATATCATCGAGCACCGTTCCGATAAGCACCTTTCCCTGTGATGTCCTCAACCCGCCTGACGGGATTGCTGGCTCCAGGACAGACATTGCGGCCTTCATCGTCTCCGCGCCCATGATAAGCTCGGGAAGGAATATCTCGCCGTCGCCGAACTTCTTGCCGACAACCTTGATCCCCTCCGCGAGTCCTTTCTCGATCGCCTTTATCGGATCAATGCCCTTCTCGAGAACTTCCTGGGCGATGTCCTTCACACAATCTATTTCGTAGTTGATCACTGCGTTCTTCAGCCGTTCAATTACATCTTCATTGCTCATTGTGTTCATCCTCCCGCCGGCCTGTTGCCAGTCTTTCAGGATGACAACTTGAAAGAGTGCATGTTCCCCACCGTTTCAAGTTGGCTCACCTTTAAATCGGCAAACCTCCGGATACATTCGGATGCTCAATCCGGCAATTCACCTCAAGCACCAAGAGGTAGATAAAATTACGCCCAAAATTCGCGCTGGTCTGACGGGAATCACAGATTCATTTTCATCAGCCGATATCTTCGATTGAAATTTTTCCTATATGATTCGCAAGCGTTTCATTTGCCAGCGGCGAAAGAAAATCGGGAAAGCGCATTTCGAAGGCATTATAGCTATCCTCGACTTGTCCCCGTGCAGTAACCTGTTAGGAGGTGGGAAAGTTGGGAAACGATTTTCCTGTTGTGAAGTTGACCGGAACGAAGAAGACCGTGCTTATCGGTGCCAAGAAGACTCCTGTTTTGATAGGGGAAAGAATAAACCCGACGGGCAGGAAGAAGCTGACAGAGGCGATACGAGCGGGCGATTTCGAATATATCAGAAACGAGGCCAAGACTCAGGTCGCGAACGGTGCGGATTGCCTGGATGTCAATATGGGAGTGCCAGACACCGATGAGAAGGCGAACATGATAAAGGCGATTCAGGCTGTCCAGGAAGTCGTCGACGTCCCGTTGGTGATTGATAGCTCCAATCCGGAAGTCATTGAAGCTGGTCTGAAAGTCGTGAAAGGCAGGCCGATGATCAATTCAACGACCGGGGAGGAGAAACGGTTATCCACGGTCTTGCCCCTTGCGAAAGAGTACGATGTCGCTGTTCTGGGGTTGACTCTCGACGATGCTGGTATACCGGCTCAAGCGGAAAAGAGAATGGCGATTGCGAGCAAGATAGTGGAAAGAGCCCACAAACTGGGATTACAGGATGATCAGTTGTTGCTCGATCCCTTGGCACTTGCGTGCGCGACGAATCAGGAAGGGGGAAAAGCGTCTCTTGATACAATTGGATATATCAGGAATGTACTGAAGCTCAACACGTCCATCGGGCTTAGCAACATCTCTTACGGCATGCCTGAAAGGACGAAATTGAATGCCGCATTCCTGTTGCTTTGCGTCGGTCAGGGCTTGACCTCTTTCATAGGAAATCCCATGGATAGAGACATCCAGTTTGCATTGCGATCGGTTGCTCTATTATGGGGAGAGGATAGGTTTGGAATGGGATACGTCAAGCACTGCAAGATGATAGCAGCCGAACAGCCGAAGCCTCAGGAGCCGAAGAAGATAGCATAATCAAACGATTGGTGTGTTTATTGCGTAATTGCGCTCGAAGACATT
Organism: Thermoplasmata archaeon; assembly: GCA_038852105.1. GTDB lineage: Archaea > Thermoplasmatota > Thermoplasmata > UBA10834 > DTMW01 > JAOUEZ01. The sequence continues at coordinate 41,402 of JAWCKK010000003.1, read as the reverse complement.
CCCAATCTACAATATTATAATAGAAGCGGGCGTCATTTTCCCCGCTCGACTTTTATTCTCACGGATTTGAACGACTCGGGATATTTCGATGGATCTTGGTGAGGAAAATCAAGCGCTGAGATGAATCTCTTCTGAAAATCCCTCTCGAGGGAAAGTTCGATATGCTCGGCCTTTCGAGCGATGCCGAGCACCCTTTCCCGCGCCTTCATATCGGTCAAGAGCTGTATCGCACCAGTCCCTGCAGCGTTGCCTATCGGGAGTATCCGATTCAACGGAATCTCTGGGAACATCCCGATGAACCGGCCGTTCCGTATCGACATATTAGCGCCAAAGGCGCCGGCCAGCAGAAGACTTTCAAGACTTCTTACAGATGCCTTCTCCATCAAGATTTCCAGCCCTGCATGCATCGCTGCCTTCGCCAACTGAAGCTGGCGGACATCGGCCTGGGATACAGATATCTCCTTTCTTCCTTCATTGTATAGCACGTATCTTGCAGTACCGTGTCTGCCAAGAAGCCTATCTCCGCAGTTTTCCCTGACGAAAGAACCCGACGAGTCGATCAGGCCTAGTCTTAGACCTTCCGCGACGAAATCGATCAAGCCTGAGCCGCAAAGGCCGATAGGCGACGACCCGCCGATTGTCTCATACTTAAGCAACCCGCCTTCGGACCAGACCTTGCAGATTGCGCCATCGGTCGCGCGCATACCGTGAGAAATATTGCCCCCTTCGAACGCAGGGCCCGCGGCCGACGAGCAACACAGCAGACGGCCATTGGCGGCCAGCGCTATCTCTGCGTTGGTTCCGATGTCGATGACAGCGGTTGGACCAGCAGAATCAATAAGATTTGTCGCCAACAGGACGGCGACAAGATCGGCGCCAACGAAGCCTGCTATTAAGGGAGGCGCTGATATTCTTGTGCTCTCAAATCCTTTAAGACCAATCTCGGTACCGCTCATTTCAATCCGTTCTTTCGTCTCGGGCTGGAACGGCACTCTGCCGAGCCTCGTGACATCTAAACCGAAGAACAAATGATGCATCGCCGTATTCCCCACGACGACAATCCGCAGCAGATCTCTCGATGCTATTCCTTGCTCAGAGGTCATTCTTTGAAGCATCTCTATTATCCCGTTTCTCACGACCTTCTCAAGCAGCCGCTTCTTGTCTGGGGACCTCATAGAAAATTCTATCCTACTCATGACATCCTCGCCGTACTGCCTTTGCGGATTCGTCATTGCCTGGACTGACACAATCTTCTGACTCAGAATATCGAAGCCGTAGGCGACCATAGTCGTGGATCCAATATCAATAGCCGCACCGAACCTCCGTTTGGCGGGGGATCCCACAGATACTATTTGTTCGCCATCGAACCACAGCCTTATCTTTCCTGAGGATAGAATGTCATCGTACTCATCTTCCCTGAATAGGCCCATCCTGGCAGAAGGGCCGTATCCTTCCAGCTCATCGAGGATGATTTCCTTGGTCGGATTAGCGGGGAGCTCGATAACGCTCGTTGTGAGAGCAGGCTTCTCAATTGGCATGACCATCGCATGCTTCAATAGCAGCTCGGGCGTCATCTCGCGGCTCTCTTCGGGTATGGATATCGATACTGGCTCATCAGGCATAATCTGACACGCCAATCGGAAACCCTCCCTGATGTCCTCCTTTTCAATCAGGTTCTTTTCCGCTTCTGTCGAGGGATAATCCTTTGTGGCATTCACGAGCCTTATGAGACATTTCCCGCAGACGCCCTTTCCCCCGCACGGCGAAGTTATCCGGATGCCGGATTTCCGAACAGCATCCAAGAGCGTCTGTCCCTTCTCGATTTCGACCGCGATGTCTTCAATTCTGACTGTAACTGGCAAACGCATCACCGCTATTCGATGTCCCGGTGGGCAACGCTCCTTCGGAACTCCTTTGTTATTCGTACCACTTCGCGCTCGACGCTTCTGTCCAATGGGCTGGTACGATGATTCGAAAGTATCTTCCTAACCTCTTCGTGGGCTATTTCCTCGAGATCTCTCGCGCCCTTCGATTTCGCCTCCTCCTTGTCCGCTACCTGTAATAACCTGGGTCGGCTGATATCTTCCTTTGGGAATCTGACGGAGTCGACCTCCGAAAGATAATCTGCCATCGGCCCCAATCTATCAATCAGATCAACTCCTATCAAGTCCTGATCTGTCCTGAGGCCCCTCAATATCCTCCTGATGGAGGTCCAGATATCGCAGTCAATCAACAGTTGCTCGTAAGATATGGCCTCATCGCAGCATAGGCCCCCTATGCCACTGACCAGAGAGGCTCCGCTGAGAGCGGGCAGCATTCCTGTCTGAACCTTCTCAAATGCGGCCCGAGCAGAGATGGTCTTCGCATTTGTCAACATGCCCGAGGCGAGAGATGGCAAGCCATAATATGCAGCCATCTGAGCGCCAGCCGCTGACAACAGAGCCAACTCGGGGGATCCTGCCATGAAAGAGGATATATCGAGGTCGAACGGCCCGGCGAATATTCCGTAGATGAATGGCGAGCCGCTTTCCGTCGCCTGAGCCAATACGAGCGAGGCAAGTATCTCGGAGTTCATAACCGCCAATGAACCTGCCAGCGTCCTTGGCCCCGTGTATCCGCTTTGGATAATAGACATCGCGACTATCGGGATGCCGGCTTTGGCGAACAGCATCATGGAATCGGTCGAGTCCTTCTCGAAAGCGAGGGGGCTGACAGGGGTGAATACCGAGGAGAACAGGGGCCTTTTTCGAAGCTCTTCCGGTCCGCCCGCAATCGCGCTTCCGATCTTGACTTCGGCCTGCGCCTCGAGTGAGCCGTGCGCTTCATGTTGGATATGCTTAGACGTTCCCAATATGCTCGTCGAGAACTCGTGTACAGTATGCTCCGCGTCGGAGACATCACTTGCCACGACCATTGGCCAGAATACGGAGATTTCCTCGAGATAATCAGATATCAGCGCACACCTGAACAGATCCCGAGTGGTGCCGCGCCGATACGCACCTGTAGAGAAATCGACGACGTACATTGCTGTACCGTCCGTCGTGAGATATGGGCGTTCTATTCCCGAGAGGTCCACATCGTTGCTTCTATCCCGACCGAATAGAACGACTCTTCTCGGAGCCGAGCCCAGGGCCTCTCTGATTACGTCCTCCGGAATCTTGACAATCTCTGTGTGCTCATTAATAGAAGCCCCGGCGCTCTTGAGAGCCAGAAGCGCTTCGTGATTCATGATTTTGATTCCAGTGCCCGATAGAATATCCAAAGAGGCCGCATCTATTCTATGGATCTCTTCGTCCGAAAGCACACGGAATTCAGGCTCCAAGCGATTCCTCCTTTTCGTCGGAAGGGATAATGGGCGCTGAAATATATGTACGATTTCAAGACGCACAAATGCAATACTAATGATAATGATGATTTCCCAGATTCGTGCAAATTCCATTGCCAAGATTGTCGGACTTGCGCCGATTTTTGAATAGGGAAAGTCCGGGCGCTGTTGTCGATATCTCGAAATTCGCATGCTGACAATTCTACAAACGCATATATATCCCTCTCAATATTCACGGTCTTAGCGTTCCTCTGCGTGGGGAAAAGCAGAGGAATAACTGATAGGGGATTCAATTATGACAGAAGAGCAGATAAAGAAAGAGGAATCTGTTACTGAAACTCCCGAGATGGAAAAGGCGCCAAAGGGAGCAAAGAGATCGCCGTGGATTGCGATCGTATCGCTTATCGTCGCGATAGCATTGATCGCCACTGCGGTTATGGTTCTGTTTTCAGGCCCTGGCCAACCGACAGGACCCGTTCTTTCTGGATGGACCTCGCCTTCACAAATATCAGTCGACAAAGGAATGAAGGTCAGGATAATAGGCTACGCCGTTTTCAAGAACAATAGCCAGGATCCAGGCACGAACATAAGCACGAACGTCGCGGACTTGATTCAGACAGCGGTTTGGGAAGGCACTAGCCTCGGGACACTCACGAGGGGATTGACCGACAACAAGGAAGTCTCATACCTGTTCGAGTCGAAGACGGTGGGATCATCCACCATCAAATGGACGTTCAAGTATACCGATGCGAATAACACGCAATACACAAACACGACGCGCATCAGCGTCACGGTAGGTCCAGCTGCTCTCAGTTATGTCGAAATAACGCCGGCATCGTGTATCATCATGAAAGATACAACGATGGACTTCACGGCACAGGCATATATGTCGGATGGTACCTTGCCAACAGGCGTATCATACGCATGGTCGCTCGACAACCCTGCCGTTGGTTCCATCTCTCCCGCGACCGGAAATCAGACTACTTTGACCGCGGCATCCGTTACTGAGTATACCCGCGGCAACCTCACCTGTTCGGCGACATTGTCGGGAAGGACCGTCACTGGAGTTGTGGATGTTCTCGTCATGCATGAGCCCCCGCCTTCATCTACGATCGGCAAATTCTACGATATATTTGGCGTGCCGATGAAGAGCTACTGGGCGTCAAGGAACGACACGAGCTGGTATTCCACCACCTACCCCTATCTTGAGATATGGTCCGGATCGCCAGCAGGCAACGTATGGATGTATGGCAATTGCCAGATGAACATAACCGCGAGAAACATCTCGAACACTAACACTCTCGATAGACCTTGGTATGTTCCTGTCTTCGGCACAGTCAAAGGAGGCACGATTTGGCTCGATTGGTACGGAGATTATCTGACTTACGATGAAGCCGTGGCGGAAGGCTATCCGGCCAGCGTTCTAAGTTGGTTTGACGGCTGGTTCTGGAAATGGTGGGGCACGATAACGATGGACAAGACGGCCGCGAAGATGGTTACGGGAATGACAAATGCCGATTTCGACAATTTCGTGTCCTGGAAAGCGACCGATTATCCTAATTTCAAGCAGAAATTCAGCGCTTGGCTCGGGAGCGAGGCAGAAAAGTGGGGAGTCTATTATTGCTACGAATACCCATACAATTCGCTCTCGGAAGCTTACGACATTGAGAAAGTCGGCGACAAGATCGTCTTCCGTATCGTCAACCACTTATCGTGGGGCATGGAGTCGCTCATGGGCAGATGGTGGAGCTACACGTTTTCGCCTTACGAGTACTGGCCGGAAGACGTGCACTTCACCGCCAAGATAGGGCCTTCCTGGTCAGACTTCAATCTGCAAATGGCGATGCAATACAATTTCTATGCCTGGAACTCGACTAAAGAGGGAAAGCCTGCATGGATATTCGAGATAGTGCATGCAGATGCAAAATATGGAAGCAATGCGTACTACGATTCTCAATTGAACAACTATTACAATAACCCTGATTCCGATAATTGGGGTTACTGGTGCAGGATTGTCGGGAACGCGATGTACGGCAAGCTCAACGCATACGACTATACGCCTTGGTATTGGAACCTCGGACCGAACGACAAAATAAGCATCGAATGGCCCGAGGGACCGTTGCCCGGCTATCAGCATGTCGGGACCAATGACTTCTCGCACGTAATCTATGGTAATCTGACACCAAGATGGATCGAACCCCTGCCTACTGAGGCCCCTGGGGTCGTCGACATAAACCTTACCTCAAGAACTCTGACGTTCAAAGGCCCGTTCGACATGCTCAACTGGAGCAAGAATACCCTCAATGCAAGGGAACTCCACGAGAACTGGACGAGGATCAGCGAACCACCAATGTTGCCGCATGGCGTCCCATGGGTTGAGTTCGTTGTAAACAACGACGCGAAACAGAAACCCATTGTGACTATCGGCGGACCGAAGATGGCGGGCAATAACAGCGTTTCGTCCTGGAACGGAAGCGCGTCCTGGGATGTCGACGGTACGATTGTATCCTACTCTTGGGACTGGGGCGATGGTACTCCGGCTGGCAGCGGTCCGATAGGGACGCACACATATCACGCGCCCTATACGCCGTATGAGTACATCATAACCCTGACAGCCACGGACAACGACGGCCTTAGCAATACCGATAAAATTAGGGTGACGGTTGTGGACAATTTCCCGCCTGTCGCGGACTTCTCTGTTCCGAAGATTGTGTATGCAGGAGTGCCTGTGGAATTCAATGCCTCGGGATCTTATGATATCGACAACAACATAGCATCTTATCAGTGGGATTTCGGCGATGGGCATACGGCCAGCGGGAAGGTCGTCACACACACATATACACAGTTCGGTGTCTTCAAGGTCACTCTGACGGTGACGGATGATCATCCGAGCTTACCATTGAGCAGCACGAAGACTGTCACATTATCTGTCGCAAACATGCCTGGGCTGCCGTTGGCAAAGATGTATATCCCGAGCATAGCAATAGTGGGTGAATCAGTACAGTTGACCGGGACAATGTCCTCGGCCGTCAATGGTAGCCATATCACGAGCTACGCGTGGGACTTCGGTGATTCCGGCACGGGCTCGGGTGCGACAGTTACCCATGCTTGGAGCTCGACAGGGACATACACTGTCACCCTGACGGTTACCGATGACAAGTCCAACGTTAGCGTTCCGGAGACTAGGACGATCAAAGTGGTTCCCGCGGGTGCGACCGGAATAGGCGTGTCATTGGCGAAGCATGCATTGAAGCCTGGTGAATCGACGGTGCTGACCGTATCCGTCGTCGATGCGACTGGAGATGTCGTCTCGTCGTTCAATGGGGATGTGGCGATATCGTCCAATGCCACAGGATACAGCGGTCCAAGTACTTTGGCAATTTCGAGCGGCGTCGGCACGACATCGGTTAGCTTCACTACTGCCGGCGCATATACCTTGACTGTATCGAACGCCACTCTTTCCCTGTCCGGCCAGGAGTTCGCAAGTGTCGCAGATAGAACAGTGGAGTTCACGATTTACGACATTATGGCGTATCCGCTCGGAAACTGGTGGGACATCAGGGAGGCCTACTACTCGAAACAAGATGAACCGTTCAGATATGGCCCGCCCGCGGTCGAGATATACAGGCCCGGTGCATACCTGACCGAAGCCCAGATAACGACTACCTATAGGCTCAGCGTAGTTGGCGAAGATATACCCGAGATAAGAATAACGAACCCGACGTTCGTCCCGAGGATGGATCCCTCTGGAGGCACTACTGGCAACATATCCTACAAGCTCAAGTGGCAGTACATGACCTACGAAGAGCTTGTAAAGGCCAGACAAGACGGAAAGATAACGCTCGCCCAATTCAACGCCAGGGATGGTTGGGAATACTATATGACAGGTAACCTGACCATGGACAGGGCGGCGGCTGCGCACATCATCGGACTGCCGATATCCGAACCGGATGTGCAGGCGTGGTTCGCCATGCAGGACTTCTATACGGCATGGTGCGAGGATTGGTGGTTCAACGAGAGCAGCGACTTCCTTGGCAATTCGGGCAGACTAGATATCAGGGCCTCCGATGACGGCTATCCGCTGCATCAGGGATTCTGGAACACGGAGTTCGAGAGCCTTACCGAGGATCCTGTCAGCGGCAACGTCACCTTGAACTTCTGGCGGATCGGCTACGGCGAGGACATCCTGATAATGAGACAGCTGTACTGGGGCGGAGAATCGTACGGCGCCGTCTATCCGAACGGCACTCCATACGGCATTTTGCCTTTCGAGTGCTGGCTCGAGGATTTCAACATGACCCTGAAAATCAACGAAACATCTGCGGACGTGAATCTTGACTGCGCTGTCGCATACGGCTGGAGAGCTTGGAAGTCCGATACGGCCCCGGCGGGAGTAGCCTCCTGGAGATGGGAGAACATCCGGTCTGACTACATGGAGGTAGTCCCACCGGTAGTGAAATCGGAGATGGACCTATGGTCGAGCCGTGGCCTGAAATACACGTCGTGGGATGCGGGAAGCTCTGCGTTCGGCAAGAACATATCATATGACTATGCGCCGAACGTCTGGAACATGGTGCTCGGAGAGGTGCTGGTCATAAAGAAGCCTACATTGGCCACACCGATTGGATATCTCCCGTATCCAATGATTGGCAACTATTCGCAGGTCGATCCGGTCAAAGCGGGGTATTACGAAAGCCTGCTGCTAATAGAGATATACGGAGATGCGACATTGCATGCTATCGGATGCCCGCCCGGCACGGCGATAATAGATTCAGCCACCGGTGACCTGAAAATAGCCGGCCCGTTCGAGCCGTTAAAGGTCATGACTCCTGGCATACCGTGGCTGATCTACGAGCCAGCGCCGAGGATAGAGATCTGGGTCAAGTAAGAAAACTCTGAGAGACTCAGCCGCGCGTTCTTTTATGCGCGCGGCTACTAATACATTTTTCTTCAATGCGTCGAATTGACGCTTATCTTGCTCTGAAAAAATCGACATTTTGGGCATCGTTAAATAGTCAAACTCGGAATTGAAATATGCCAGGATGGGATGCAGGGATGCGCAAATCAGACCTATCAGTTGTAGATTTGTCTTCTCTAGAAGAGTCGGTTGAGGGTGCGGCGTTCCTTGTAGAGGAGAGAAGGCCGAGAGAGAGCATCATACTATGCGAGAAATATCTTGCAGAGGGGGCGAACTTAATGATCATCTCTCGAGACCCGCCACAGAAGCTGATAGAGGGCATGCCTATCGTTCCCAGAAAGGCGATTTGGATTACCAATCTGCCTGGCAAGGATCATCTCGACCCGACAGCGGTCGGATTACTGATGGGAGAAATAAGGAAGTTCGTTGAGGTTTCGGGGAAAAGGGCCGTCATCCTCATCGACGGACTTGAATTCCTGATATCGGTAAACACGTACGACCGGATGCTGCAATTCGTGAGCCAGGTACGGGACATTGCGGTCACCTCGGGCTCGATACTCATAATACCATTCGATATGAGAACCCTCAACGAACGCGAGCAAGCGCTGCTCGAAAGGAATCTCCAGGTAATTCAGACACCTCCGTCACATGACGGGGACCAAGTCATCCAGATATCCTCCGATGAGGGTATCGGAACATAGTCATAATCCGATGATCTTTCTGACCTGTTCGAGGTCCTCGGCTATCTCTGAGCACCCGCAATTCTGCAAATCGATCTTGGACCTCTCGCCCGAGGATAGACCGATGAACCTTATCCCGGCATCCCTGGCGCAGATGAAATCTATCGAATAATCCCCGACCATGACCGCCTCATCCCTCTCTACACCGAGCTTCCTCAGGATTGCCTCAGCGGATTCTACGCTCGGCTTCGGGGAGATTCCAGACCGTCTGTCTCTCGCTACCACCGCATCGACATAGTTGTCCAATCGCGATATCTTCAAGGCCCTCTCAGCATAGGCCGGGCAACCCCTGGTGAGAACGCCCACCTTTACTCCCTTCTTCTTGAGGGTTTTGAGAATATCTTCCGCTCCCGGCATCGGCACCGTCTCCTCGATTCTCTCCAGCTCTATCTCGTTTAGAAACTGCTCAATCTCGTCTAGATATCTTTGTATCGTCTCCTCGGGCACTTTCTTGCGACGCATTTCCGCCTCGAATTTCGAGATCATTACCACTATCATTTGGCTCAGGTCGTAATCCTTCATGTCAGCGCCCTTGGTCTTTACATAATCGAGAAGCCGCTTCCGGAATTTCATGAAATCAACGGTGGAAACGACGAGGGTGCCGTCCAAATCGAAGATGACCGCTTTTGGTGGCGTTTTCATCGGTATCCCGAGATTTCGACCGGTATTTTAGCATTCCCAGACATCCTATCGGTCCGATTGACCAGCATTCAATCCCCGGCGAAACTTCCATATAAATCCGCTCCGATATGACGATTGCAGATTCGATCAGCTATTCGCTCCGCAGAAAGCTCTTGGAATTTGTAAGAACGCGTCTGAACTTGCTCAAGGGGAGTTGTTCTTATGCCCGCCAAGAAGGGAAAGGACGAGCTATCGGGATTGAAACAGAAGATCCTGGGCGTCGTGAAGAGCGCGCCCGGAACAATGGGAGTCTATATCAAGCACATAGAGCGCGGCGAGGAAATCTCCATCGAGGCGGACAAGGTGTTTCCGCTCGGTTCCGTTTTCCAAATCCCCGTAATGATAGAGGTGTTCAGGCAATCCGAAAGACAGATGTTCTCACTGGAAGACAAGATGCAGCTAGCCGACAACGTCAAATCGGTGGGAAACGGCATACTACAGTTCCTTTCTCCGGGCCTGAGCATATCTATCAAAGACCTCCTCGTGCTCATGATGACGGTTTCCGACAATACCGCAACAGACATGCTCTGGAAGAAAATCGGCGTGCAGTCGGTCAACATGATGCTTCGTGACATGGGATTCACGCGCACCAATTGCTACATCCCCAATAGGGAATACTATCTCCTCTCTCTGTTGATAGGCAAGGAATTCGAAGGCGTGACGATGGGGGAATTCGTTCAGAGCTGGAAGAACAAGTCCCAGATGGACAGGATGAAGTCCATCGCCGCAATCGAGGCGGAGTTCTCACGGAACCTGCCGATTGAAGAGTTCAGGACGAGATACGAGGCGATGTACGGCAGGAGGGGGGACAGGAGATTCCAACAGAAGAGGATGTTCGACGAGGTCGTGGACAATCACGGATCCCCGAGAGAGATAGGCGGATTGCTGGAGAAGATATTCCTGGGGGAAGCCGCCTCACCGAATTCCTGCCATAGCATGCTCGGGATCATGCTCCTCAGGCAGGACGAGAACATGATAGCGCTCGATTTGCCGATAGACGTGCCTGTTTCTGGGAAGGGCGGATTCCTGGCAGGAACGATGAACGACGTAGGGCTGGTGTACATTAACCCGAAATCACATTTCGTCCTGTCGTGTCTCTCGAAAAGACTTGACGAGGGAGATGAGGTGAAGATTTCGCAGGCGATCGGGAAGATAGCGAAGATCGTCTACGATCATTATTCGCACGTTTCATTGGATAAGGTCTGATAATATCGGGAGCGGGAAGGGCGGCCCATGAGCCCTATCCGTTCGACAGGAAATGATACGACATGATAGACGCAAAATATCTGGAATTGCTGGAGGCGTGCAGCAGATGCAGGTGCGGATGCTGCAAGGACGGCTGCCCGATATATAATGTCATGCTCGAGGAGCAGGTATCTGCAAGGGGCCGGAATCTTATAATACGGGCTTTCTTGGCCGGGACGATTGAGCCCAGCCCCAGGCTCGCAAGAGCGGTCTACTCGTGCCTGCTGTGCAGGCTGGACGAGGAGAACTGCTCCGCGAGAATACCGAATGCCGAGATATACGAGAAGGTCCGAGAGCTGCTGCTTTCGAAAGGGATCGGGCCGCTGCCGGAGCAGCAGCCGCTCCTGGCGAGCCTTAAGAACTACGGCAACCCTTGGATGCAGCCGGCGTCTGCCCGAGAGAAATGGCTGAAAAAGGTCGGAAAGGCCGAACACGGCGGCTCTCAGAGGATCTTATATTTCGCAGGTTGCACGTTCGCGCTAGACCCGGGAATCCAACACGTCCCGCAGGCAACGGCAAAGCTTCTCAGAATGGCAGGAATAGATTTCTATGCGCTCGGAAAGGACGAGCTATGCTGTGGCTCGACCGCGCTCAGGATAGGCGATAGAGAGCTGTTCGAGAAACTGAGGGAAAACAACATGAAGACTCTAGCTGGGTACGACCGGATCATAACGTCCTGTGCGGGCTGCTACAAGACGATTAGCACTGACTATTCGAAGGACGCAAGCAATCCGAGGATTGCGCATTCGGTACAGTTGCTCGAAGAACTGATATCGAGCGGAAAACTCTCACCGGCCAAGTTAGAGCTGAAGGTTACCTATCACGACCCCTGTCATCTTGGCAGGCACACGGGAGTATATGACGCTCCGAGGAATATCCTAAAGGCAATCCCAGGGATAGAACTTGTGGAGATGAAGAACATCCGAGAGAGATCCCGATGCTGCGGAGCAGGAGCAGGCCTTAAGACCGCGAACCCGAGGACTGCATTGGAAATCGCGAAAAGAAGGATAGAGGAAGCATGCGATACCGGTGCCCAGATTCTGGTGACCGCATGCCCGTTTTGCGAGCAGAATCTCTCAGAGGCGGCGAAACTCTCCGAGAGGAAGATAGTGGTGAAGGACATATCAGAGGTACTTCTTGACGCCTGCCAGTAGCCTTTCTTCTGAACGAAATGACTTCATGCAGGCGAAGACTTTTCAATATGCTCGCAACTACTCCCATGAAGGGATAGGATTTGGGCAACTCCGACGTCGCCAGGGTGTTATACGAGATAGCTGATTATCTCGAGCTCCAAGGGGTTTCTTTCAAGCCGCAAGCGTACAGAAGAGCCGCGGCCAGTATCGAACGTCTGGAAGGAGACATAGCTGAATACCATAAGACTGGCAAGCTGAGAGAGATACCGGGCGTCGGTGAGGCGATTGCGGAAAAGATAGGCGAGCTGATAGACACTGGCAAGCTCAAATATCTCGAGAAGCTCCGTGCGGAAATCCCCCGCGAGCTGCTCGGCTTGCTGGAAATACCCGAGGTCGGCCCAAAGACCGCGATGGTCTTGTACAGGGAATTAGGAATCCGAAATGTCGATGAGCTCAAGCAGGCGATTTTTGACCACAGGTTGCAGGGCATCAAGGGATTCGGTCCTAAGACAGAGGAGAAGCTGCTCCGAGGCATCAGAATCGTCGAGAGCAGGGCAGGCAGAAGCCTCCTCGGGGCAGCGTACGAGGCCGCCAATGAGGTCTTCGAGCATCTCCAGAAGAACTGCCAAGGAGCAAAGCTGAGCATCGCGGGCAGCCTGCGGCGGATGAAAGAAACGATTGGAGACATCGACATACTCGCCGCGTCCGATAATCCCGCAGTGGTCATGGATTCCTTTGTGAGATTCCCGGGAGCGCAGGAGATACTCGAAAAAGGGGACACGAAATCGAGCATCAGGCTGAAGACCGGGATTCAAGTGGATCTCAGAGTCGTGCCAAAAGCGAGCTTTGGAGCTGCACTGCAATACTTCACAGGGTCCAAAGAACACAATGTCGAGCTTCGGAAGCTGGCGATATCGAAGGGCATGAAAATCAGCGAATACGGCCTGTTCGAGAGAGAGACGAACAAGCAGATAGCAGGGGAAGATGAGGAGGAGATATACCATATGCTCGGGATGCAGTACCCACCGCCCGAACTCAGGGAAGCAAGAGGAGAGATCGAGGCGGCCTTGAAGAACAACCTCCCCGAGCTTGTAGGGTACGAAGAGCTCCGAGGCGACCTTCACTGTCATACGGAATGGAGCGACGCCTATGGCAGTATCGAAGAGCTCCAGAAGAAAGCATCCGAGATGAATTACGAGTATGTGAGCGTCTCCGATCATTCAAAATCGCTAAAGATAGCGAGAGGACTTTCGGAGGAGAGATTACTGGACCAGATCAAGGAAATAAACAAATTCCGAGAAAAGAACGCTCGGCCTTGGGTATTCGCAAGCTCCGAAATAGATATACTCGAAGGCGGAAAGCTAGATTATCCAAAGAAAATAATCGAGCAATTGGACTACGCAGTGATATCCGTGCACTCGAAATTCAAGATGGATGAAAAGGAAATGACCGAGCGGATAGTTACCGCGATGAGCAACGACAAGGTGAAGATACTGGCGCATCCCACAGGAAGAATAATCGGACAGAGAGAGCCGTATGTTTTCGATTTCGAGAAGGTAATGGATGCGGCCAAACAGAACGGGATAGCGATGGAAATCAACTCCTTTCCTGAGAGGTTGGACCTGAATGATGTGAATGTGAAGAGGGTGATTGATCGGGGAATAAGAATTGCCATCAATTCGGACGCGCATAGCCCTGACCAGATGGAGTACACAAGGTTCGGATTGGCGACCGCAAGAAGAGGCTGGGCCAAGAAATCGGATGTGATCAATACCATGCCATTGGACAAGCTCCGAAAGGAATGGGATCTGTCTTGAACCCGGATGAGAAGAACCGCATCGTGAAGAGGATGAAGGAGCTCGCGGAGCTCATCAACTACCACGACTTCAAGTACTACGTGGAGAACAACCCGGAGATATCGGATTACGAGTACGACCAGCTCGTCGCGGAGCTGAAATCCCTCGAAAAGGATTACCCCGAGCTGATACTGCCCGATTCGCCGACCCAAAGGGTCTCCGGGACCCCGGTCAAGGAATTCCCTGTGGTCGAACACAAGGTTCCGATGCTGAGCCTGGACAACGGCTATTCGCCCGAAGATCTGTCAGAGTTCGACAGACGCGTTCGGAAATGGCTCTCGAACGAGCCTGTCGAATATGTCGTGGAGCTCAAGATAGACGGTCTGGGTATTGCCCTACTCTATGAAGACGGAATATTGGTCAGAGGAGCGACAAGAGGCGATGGTATACGCGGGGAGGACGTCACCTCCAACATCAAAACGGTAAGGAGTATTCCTCTGAGGCTAAGGAAAGGCTCGAAAATAGATGATTCCGAGGTCAGGGGCGAAGTCTACCTGCCGATATCGAGCTTCAAGAAGCTGAATCAGGAAAGAGAGAGGAGCGGGGAGCCGCTCTTCGCGAATCCTAGAAACGCGGCTGCGGGCTCGATTCGACAGCTCGATCCGTCAATAACTGCATCGAGGAAGCTCGACGCCTTCTTCTACACGCTGAGCTACCACAAACAAGACTTCAAAACTCATTGGGACTGCCTGAACGCGATGCGCGAAGCCGGCCTGAAGGTGAACCCATACATCGAGAAGTTCGATTCTATCGACAAGGTCATCGAATACTGCAAGGACTGGGAAAAGAGACGGGAAGAACTCGATTACGAGATTGACGGGATGGTCGTGAAGGTCAATTCGATAGACCAGCAAAAGCGGCTGGGAGAGACCTCGAAGAACCCTCGCTGGGCGATCGCGTTCAAATTCGCAGCGAAGCAGAGGACGACACGGATAAAGGATATCATCGTCCAAGTCGGCAGGACAGGGGCGCTCACCCCTGTCGCAGATTTGGAACCCGTGCAGATAGGCGGAATCACGGTCTCGAGGGCGACACTGCACAATGAGGATGAGATACGAAGGAAGGACATCAGAATCGGGGACACGGTGCTCATCGAGCGCGCCGGGGATGTAATTCCGGAAGTCGTCAAAGTGATACCGGAAAAGAGAACGGGGAAGGAGAAGGAATTCGTGATGCCGAAGAGCTGTCCTGTCTGCGGCTCAAAGGTCGTCAAAGAGGAAGGAGAAGCCGTCTCGAGATGCATAGGATCTTCCTGCCCTGCACAGCTGAAGCAAACGATAAGGCATTTTGCGACCCGGAAGGCCATGGACATCGAGGGTCTCGGGGACGCACTCATATCTCAACTGGTAGATACCGGCCTCGTAAAGAACATCGCGGACCTCTACACGCTCGACATGGAATCTCTCACGGAACTCGAGAGAATGGGTGAGAAATCTGCAGGCAATCTTCTTTCGGAAATAGAGGCCAGCAAGAACCGAGGTCTCGAAAGATTGCTTTTCGGTCTGGGGATAAGGCATGTCGGAGAGACCGTCGCAGATGACCTGGCAGCGAGGTTCCGAACCATGGACGAATTAATGAAGGCGGGCAAAGAAGAGCTCATGAGGGTCAATGGAGTTGGAGAGATCATCGCCGACAGCATAGTCGATTACTTCTCGGAGCCTTCCAACAGGCAACTTATTGAGAAACTCAGGAAGCTCGGAGTGGAGATGGGCGCAAAGGAGAAAAGGCAGGGCCCGCTTGAAGGAAAGACTTTCGTCTTCACCGGCACCCTCAAGAGCTACCCGCGGGCGGAAGCAGCAAGAAAGGTTCAGGAACTCGGGGGAAAGGTAGGGTCGAGCATAACGAAGAAGACGGATTTCGTCGTGCTGGGTGAGAGCCCTGGCTCGAAGCTCGCGCAGGCGCAGAAGCTGGGGATAAGATTGCTATCCGAGGAGGAGTTCAAGAGACTCGTCGGGGAGAAAGGATAGAAGAGGCCGAAGGTCATCACCGGATGGTGCGTCGTTGACGAAAAGACGAGACAAGATCGAGATAAATACGACGATATTCGCTAAGGGGCTCAGGATGTTCGAGCAGGACAAGATAGTTCCCGAAGGGGAGACGGAGAAGACCGCGTATTTCGCCGTCCAGGGGGAGCATGAGAATTACAAGGTCAGGATATCGTCGAACGGCACGTTCAACTGCACGTGCATGAGAGGAACTCTCCATGGATCCACGAAAGGGTCAATCTGTTCTCATGTCGTGGCAACGATACTTTACCTCGCAGATCGGTCGAGAAAGGAGCAGGAAGCCTTGGACCGAGAGGAATGATCTCGATGATGGCTGACCGACAGAGGCTGGACAATGACAAGAAAGGGATTATTCTGAAGCGCCTTACTGGCATACTCGGCCAGGACCGTGTCTTCTCGGAACCGGCGGATCTCGTCCCATATTCGAGGGATACATTCGCGCTCAGATTCTCGGAGGAAGACAAGCACCTCCCCGATTTCGTGGCAGTCCCGACATCTACGAAGGAAGTGTCCGAGATAGTAAAGATCGCGTCGGAATACAAACTACCAGTCATCGCGAAGGGAGGCGGCACAAGCAGGACCGGGATGATAGTCCCAATCCACGGCGGGATCGTAATAGACACGATACGAATGAACAAGCTGCTCAAGTTGAATCGTGCGGACTACATCGTGCGTGTCCAGGCAGGAATGAATTTACAGGAACTCGAACTGCTCCTGAACGCCCAGGGACTGACGCTGGGGCACGAGCAGGGGAGCCAGAAGATCGCCACGGTCGGAGGCGCCATATCGACCGCTTCCTACAGCAGGAAGAATCAGAAATACGGCAACCTCTGGGAAAGAATCTCGAATCTAGAAGTTGTTCTCGGCGACGGCTCCGTCTTGAGAACTGGCCCGGACGTCCCCTATACATCTTCTGGAATAAATCTTGCGTCACTCTTCGTCGGGGCAGAAGGGACTCTCGGGATAATCACGGAGGCGAGCATCAGGATTTTCCCGCGGCCCGAAGTCGTTCTGCCGCTCATGTTGCTCTTCGACGATTTCCCGCGGGCGGAGGAGGCCGCGGACGCCATTATGGCAAGAGGGATCGCGTTCGTTGGCGGAAGCGTATGGGAGAACGAGAAAGGGTTCGGGGAGATAGGCTACCCCGAGTCGAGAGGAGCGATGATAATAGCATTCGAAGGATGCAAGGAAGAGGTATCCGCTTCTGCTGAGGCTGTCAGGTCAATCGCGCAGGAGCACGACGGCCGTGTAGCTTCCGAGCAAATCTCGCGAGCCAACTGGGACGAGTTTCTTATGCACTGGTGTGGTATGAGGGCGGAGGTCGGCAACGAGGATGTGATAGTCGCGTTCGTCCCGAGGGCGAGAAAGCAGGAGTATTTCAAGAGCCTTCTCGAAGACATCCTGCCGCGACACGGACTGACGCCATTGGCGGGCGAAAGGAAGAGCTTCGACTTTGGAAGACATATGATATTCGCGACCAGGTTTTCTATACCGAGGACCGACCAGGGATGGGAGCACTACATATCAGCGGTCGACGAGGCATCCAGGCTCGTCGCATCCCTGGGAGGCACAATAGCCGCCTGTCACGGGATCGGATTGCTCCATCGAGACCATGTCGGGAGAGAGCTCGGAGAAACCTATCTGAAGATGTTCTCGAAGATCAAGAAGGCGTTCGATCCCGACAATATCTTGAACCCGGGAAAGAAATTCCCGATTTCTGCGCAATAGTCGCATCTGTGATACCCACGCGACCAGATTTAAATATTCAGGAGAACGACCTAGTTAATTGGTATCGATGCCCCCTGAGCCAAAGCCCTCTGCGGATAGTTCAACTAAGAGTGAGTTCCAGTGCGAACTCGGCAGCCGGTTGAAATCCGATTCCATTCTCAGGGATTCTGTGCGGTTCAGAAACGGAGCTTCGAACGCGAGCGAGAACCGGAATCTGACCGAGATGGCTCACGAGCCGAAATTCTTCTTCGTCTGCGGGAGATGCGATATGCTTGTGAGAGAAGAGGACGATAGATGTCAATTCTGTGGCGCTGAGTTCGTCCCCAACGACTACGAAGAACAGGAGCAGATGAAAGAAGAGAAGACGGAAGAGGCGGAAGTTGTGCCGCCTCCGCCTCCAGAAGAGGAACCTGCCATCCCAACGGTAGAGCCGGAAGTAACGTTTTCTGCTGAGAGATCCAAGAGAGGAGAGACGCCTGCAAGATTGGCCGCCAGAGTTGATGTCATCGAGATGCTCGAAAAGAATAATACAGGTCTTGAATTCGAGCGCTATTCCGGCGGAGCAACCCAGACATACTCCTACGTGGCGATTCTGCTCAAGAACACCGAGAAGGTCATTCAAGAGGCCGCGGATTTCGGAGTGGACACCGAGAAGGCGAAGAAATACCTGATTTTCGCTCGCAAGGCGTTCAAAGCGGGCAAGATAAATCAGGCCATGTCCCTGGCTGAGAAGGCGCGAAGCATTCTGATCCCGAACGTCACTATCATAATAAAAGGCCAGATATCGTGCCTGCGGGAAGCGATGATCGAGATGAAACATCGCGGTAAGACCCTTGCACCGATGATAATCGAGATGAAGACGATACAAAAGGCCCTTAAGGATTCCCGGCTCGACAAAGCGATCGAACAGACGAAGACGCTCATGGACGAGACGAGGAAAGCTCAAATGAGGCTACTGGCGGCAAGCGGCGGTCAATCGTTGTCAATCAAACCGGTGGACCCGAACTCGTGTATTGGCGAGGGTATCTAGGACGTTCTTGCCCGTATTCATTCACTTCGTCTTTTTCGTGCGTGCCTTGAGCTCCTCGAGCTTCTTTGTGATTTCGGAGAGAGAGTCAACCTGTTCTCCAACCGCCTTCTTGCGCTTCTCCAGAATCTCTTCTTCTTTCGTGAGCTTCTTCTCTTTCTCCTCAAGCTCTTGCTGCTTCTTAGCGAGCGCCTCGAGATTAGGCGGCATAGGTGTCGCTGGAGTTGGGGCTATGATCGGTTGTGCGGCCGCAACCGGAGGCTGGGCGGCGGACGCCGACTCGAGCGCGGCAATTCTATTCTGGAGAGATGATATCAATGCGTTCTTCTCTTCCAGCTCGCTCGTCAGCTTTGCTATTTTCTCGGCGGCAAGCTTGTCTGCTTCCCTTGGCTGTGCCGAAGCCGCCTGTGCTTGGGCTATCTTCAGTTGAAGGTCCTGCTCGCGCTTTGTGAGCTCCATCTTGTAATTGTTCAAGGAATCCTCGAATATCTTTAAAGAACGCTCCTTTTCTGCAAAGCCCGCTGATTTCTGCTCGAGCAACGCCAGTTTTTCGTCAATCTCTGCCTTCTTCCTTTCGAACTCTTGCATCTTCGAGGAATAGTTCTTCTCGAAATCCTCGAATTCCTTCATCTTTGCGACCAGTTCGGCTCGCTTACGTGTGAGAGTTGCGTCCTCCTCTTGGATCGCCGATTCTCGCACGTTCAACTGCAATTCTTTCTCTTTCAAAGCCGCTTCAATCTGAGCTAGACCTTCCTGAATGCTCATGATTTCTTTCGATTTTTGTTCAAGTTTGGCTTCTCTCTCATTGAGGGCTTCTGCTTCTTTCTCCAGACGCTGTCGTTCGGAGACTATGGAATCCTGACGTGCCTCAATGTCGGCCGCAAGGGCTTCAATCTCCTTCTCTCTTTGTCTTATCTTATCGATCTCAGTAGCGAGTTGGGATCTGGTGTCTTCAGCGCTCTTCCTGCTAACCAGTAAATCGCCTTTCGCTTTCTCAATTTCGGCTGCCAGGTTGTGCAACGCCATTCCTTCCGCCTTGAGAGAGTCTTCGTAGCTCTGGAGCATCTTCATCTTCTGTTCCAAGGTGGCTTTTTCGGAACTGAATTTTTCGGCATCCTTCTCCAGCTTGCGCTGCATATCCTCTATGCTCTTCATCTGGCTTACAAGGTCTTCAGAAGCTTTCTTAACGACTTTTTCTCTGCTGGAAATCGCACTTTCCGTTTCTTCAATCTGCTTTTCCCTGGTTTCTATCGCCTTCCTCGCTTTTTCAATCTCTTCCTTCGCGCCGCGTATCTCTTCCCTCTCTTTCTCAACGTCGGCAACCTGAATGCTGAGCTGTTCCTCGAGCCTCTTCAGCTCCAGTGCCCTCATCTCCAGTTCCTTTTCTCTCGCCTCTATCTGAGAAAGTCTGGCGTTCAACATGCTCTGGGATTCGTTGCACTCCTTCGTCTTCTGAGCGAGCTCTGCCCACTTCTGGGTTGCCAGCTTCTCTCTCGTCTCGATATCCGCCATTTTTCTCTCGACTTCCTCGACCATTGGGCGCAGCGCCGACTCGTTTCGCTTGAGTTCCCTTTCCCTCTCATCGATGCTTCGCTCGCGCTCATCGAGCTGCTTCATCTTCTCTGCGATGTTGGCGGATTCCGTCTCTATGCGCTTCTGTGCGGATTCGATGTCAATGATATGCTTCTGCATCTCTTCCATCGAGTTGTTGAGGGCCGCCTCCTTGGATGCCAACTCGGTTTCCTTCGCAAGAAGTCTCTGCTCCATCTCCTTGAGTTGCGCACTCCTTTCCGATATGAACTTCTCCTTCGATTCGATATCCTGCTTGCGCGATTCGAAGGTTGATGCCGTGGCGCGCATGTCCCTCTCCGTGGCCTGAAGGAGAGCCTCCCTCGTGGCGAGCTGCGCTTCCAACGCGTCCAATCTTGACTTCCTCGATTCGTTCTCCGATTTCGCGACTTCTAGCGAATTCTGGAGATCTTGCAGTTCCTTTTCACGTTGCGCTAGCGCCTGCATTTTTTGCTGATACTCGGACTCCAATTGCGCTTTCTGGGCCTCGATATCGGCGATGAACTTAGTCTTCATCTCAGCGAAAGCCGCCTTCTCATCCTCGACCGCCTTTCTCTCTGCCTGAGCGAATTCCGACGCCCCTTGCAGCTCCTTCTCCACATGTTCTATTTCCTGCATGCGTTTGGTAAGCTCTTCGTTGAGCTTCGCAAGCTGGCTTTCCTTATCGCGAATCTCTTTCGTGCGCTTCTCCATCTCTTCGTTGAGCTGTATGATTTCGTTCCTGACCGTCTCCACTTCTTCATTGAACTTCTTTTTCTCGTCCTCTATCTTATGCTCGACTTCCTGGAGCTCCGCCCTCTTTGCGTCTATCTTCGAAATGATATCCTGAAGATCCTTCGGCAAGTCCTTGGTGTCCTTCTTTATGTCCTTCTCCTTTTCCTGAAGCCTTTTCTCGAGGTCGGCCAGTGCTCTCTCGCGCTTTGAAAGAGACTCCTCTCGTTTCAGTATCTGCCTCGCCTTCTTCTCGGCGTCATTTACGACTCTCAACCTTTGCTTCAGCTCTTTCTGTTGCTCTTCGAGGCTGGCGTTCGCCTCGCTCAGTTTTCTCTCCCTGGCCTCAAGCGATTCCTGCATTATCCTGAGTTCTTCCTTCCGGGTCTCGTTCAGAAGCTCAATCGCCTTCTTTCCCTTCTCGAAGGCTTCCTCCCTCATCGCCAAACTTTGTTCTCTTTTCGGAATGTCAGCCAATTGAGCCTCGAGCTCCGCCATTCTTGCATTTATCAGTTCCTCCTTGCCGCTCAATTCCGCATCTTTCTTATTAAGCGCCTCTTCTCGGGCAGTGAGGTTCTCGAGGGTGCTTTTCCACTGGGATTTTTCCTGTTCAATCTGTTGGGCAGACTGATCAATTTCGGCCTTCAGCTGCAATAATTGATTCTGAAGCTGCGTCATCTCCTGCAATTTCGACGCCAACTCGTCTCCGATATTCGCTTTAAGGTTCGATATCATCAAGTCGACGATGCGAGCCTCGGTTTCTGGTATTCCTCCGAGCCCTATCATAATCGCAGATAATCCGTCCCCAGGAATGATTCTGAACCGAAATCCGGATGCATCAAACTCGCTTCTGGCCTGCAAATTCTTTCCGGAGAGAGCAGAAGAGATTGTATCCCCGCTGATATAGACATCGTCAGCGATGGCGAGCTCTCGGAGTACCTTCCCAGTCTGGTCTGTAAGCAGGACTTTGACCAATCTCAATTCGACCTTCGGCCCGAATAGCTTGCCATGAGACGCAATAACTACCGATAGAGACGACATTTTCATGCTATGCACCCTTCAATATACACCCATCAGCTAGGCTTGCCCGCACAATCAGGCATATGACTGAGATTGTGCAGCGACCTAATTCTAATTTGGCATAAATAAACTAGCTCCTGTATTATCTATTTTGATAAAAAACTGATGGCCTGCGGACAAGAAGACAGTTACCGACATCTCTCCTTTGGGGATATGCTAAAATCCAACCTGAGGCTATTAGATTCGAGAGTCGGGATTTGAAATGAAGGTCACCTTCTACGCAACCGTCAGAGATATGGCTGGGACGAGCGAAGCGGATGTCACGGCGAACACGCTGGCAGAGCTAATGGATTCGCTTGGAAAGAGATTCGGACAGAGGTTCAAGGATATGCTCGTCAGGAACGGCAGATTGAGGGATGATGTAGTGATATTGATCAATGGGCAAAATGTATCGCATTCGAAAGGACTAGAGACCGAATTGCATCAGGACGACGATATTGCAATATTTCCTCCCGTCTCGGGAGGCTGAAGGATAGATTTCGTGCCAGGCTCAACCGCAGACCGGTCCTCTTCCCGAAAAAGAGTTTATATTTGATGGTATTATTAGCGCCAACCCGAAGGCGGTTCTGACCGTGACAGATAGATTCGACGTTTCTGAGGGCTCTCTATTCCTGGCTTCGAGACGGATATACACAGTCCTTGTCGTGCTCCTGCTGATTTCAATCGTTACCGTCGGGTATGTGCTCTTGAATTCGCCAATCATAAGATCTGAGTCGCTCCCGATCGTAGAACGCGGTGACATGGTGTATGTTGATTACATCGGATACTTTGCAGACCATCCTGGCGGATGGGTCTTCGACACGAACATCCGAAGCGTCGCTTTTGATGATGGGATAGCGAAATCGCTATATTTCGTGAAAAGAGAACCGAAGGATTACAAGGCACTGAACTTCACTGCTGGTACGGCAACGAATCTCCTCAAGCCGTTTGTTGATGGCGTAGTCGGGATGACGGTCACCGAGAAGAAAACGATATATGTCCCTGTCGAGCAGGCGTATCCTGTTGCTTTCCCGGCGCTGAGAACGAACCTCATCGACATGGAAGTCCCGGTCATTTACAGGCTAAACTTGTCGGAGTTCCAGAATCTCTATAAGACTGACCCCACGGTCGGGATGACGCTCAAGCACTCGTTCTGGGAATGGGACACTGAAGTGATAGACCTGAACGCCGAGAGAGTCATAATGCAAAACGAACCCCGCGTGGGGATGATTGTCTCCGCCTTCGGAGATCCGGAAAAAGACCCTAGGGACGGCTGGTATCAGCAGGTGATTTCGGTAGATCCCTCTGCATACGATGGCAACGGGCTGATAATAGTAAGGAATCTCATATCGCCACAAGACATATACCAGAAGAAAGGAACGGATTACGATAAGAAGAAATTCACTCTCTTCGATGTGGACATGACCAATCGTACATATACCGTCATCATGAACGAAGAAGGATACATCGGCGAGCTGGCAGGACGGGCCTTGCTCTTCGAGGTAACAGTAACGCGCGTGCTCAAGAGATGATTTCTCAGCCCTTACGAGAGAGTTCTGCGTATAAATCTATCAGCTTTGCAGTGCAATTCTCGATACAATACTTCTCGGCCGTCGTCCGCGCGGCTGATGCCACCCTATCCTTGTCGTCAATAGCGAGATCAAGTGCCTTCGCCAGTGAGACAGGGTCGTTGTCGAAAAGATAACCGTTGACGCGGTCCTCTATTATCTCCGGGATAGCCCTGAAGTTTATTCCCACGACTGGTCGACCCGATGCCATCGCCTCGAGCGCCACCAGGCCCTGCGTCTCGAACCTTGATGCTATCACGAAAGCATCGCAACTGGCATAAAATCTGGGAAGTTCTTCATCCTTAACAAAACCAGCGAATCGCACCCTATCTGCAAGGTTAAGATTCGCAACCAGGGTCTTGAAATCCGCCTCGGCAGGACCTTTGCCGACGATGACAAGAACCGCATCATCCCGCGATCTGGTGAGCTCGGAAAATCCACGTATTATCAAGTCGATATTTTTCTCCCTAGCCAGGCGCCCGACGGTCAAAATCACCTTCTTGCCTTTAAGGCCGTATCTCTCGAGGAGCGCATCGTCACGGTTCTCGGGCGAGAATCGCCTGCAATCTATCCCCGTAGGGATAATCTCCCATCTTCTAGCTTTGATACCGTGGCTTACGAGTTCATCCTTTATCGCCTTAGTTGGCACGATTACCGCGTGCGGCCTGTGTAGGTAATTCTTCTGGTATATCCATGCGAGCCTAATCATCACATCGAGCGGCATTATCGGCGGGTAATAGTATCCAGCAGCCTCGGTGACCATAGTATGATAGGTCAGAACATTTCGGATTCCTGTCTGTCGGCTGGCGATAAGCGCCTGAATTCCCGCGAAGCTGATCCCGTGACTGTGGATGATATCGGGGGACTCCTTTCGGACGGCTGAGACTATGGCTGACGGATAAATCGGGACCCTGTACCCAGGATACGATCCGAATCTCCTTGCGGGGAGCCAAATTACGCGATCGTCGATGCCATTGACAGCCCCCTCAGGAGATGACGGGGCGAATATCACGACTTCATGTCCTCTCTTTTTCAATTCCCTGCTTGTCATTTCGAGGGAAACCACGGCACCATCTATGGCAGGATAATAGGAATCCGTGAACATCGCGATTTTCAGTTCCGGTCACCCTCCAAGATTGTCGGCAATTTTCTTCAATTTCGTCAGCACATCCTCGGGATCCTTTCCGAGTATGCGTATCATCGGTTCTTTGCCGTGGCCTCCTTCGTCCCAGATTATATCGGGAACCGCACCGTAGGACTCGATCGCGCGTTCCGTGCCCCAGCTCATGGATGAGACTCCCGCGGGCTCGTCTTTTCTCGAGAAAGATGACATGCTCAGGCCTGCCTTCGAACAGGCATCGAGGTTCCTCCTGTTGAACTTGATGTTCATGGCGCTTTTCACGGAATTGTCAAACTTCGATGCCGTGATTATTATTCTGGCTACATGCTTTGACGCGCCGAATTTCGAACATCCGACGACCCTGGCTTTTGCTCCTTCTCGGACAATCCTCCCCGCAAAAGCCGCTACATCCTGTTCGGTCTTCGGGTCTTCGAGAGCGAACCCAAGGTTAGAACCGACCTCGGGTATGAGCTCGACCCTGAACGAGGCTTCAATCTCATTCCTGATCTTCTCTAGAGATGTCAGTATTCTCGCTCTTGCGGCACCTCTCAAGACATCTCTTAGCGGATCGATTATCTTGATACCTCTACCGAGTTGAATGCCGAATTCCAGCGCCGAGAAAACTTCGCCTCTCGCTTTGATCACGGAGGTGCAGATATCATCTCCGAGCGAAAGATGTCCTGTGATGAGGGCTGAGAGCATACAGCCAGTACCGTGAAACTCGCCGGGCCATCTGGTGGACGTCAGGATCTGCGATGAGCCATCTTTCAGGAGAAGATAGTCCGAGACTTTATCCTCGAGAGGTATTCCCTTTATGAGGACACCTTCAGCCCCGTACGAAAGCATGGATTTCGCGGCCTTTTCGGCGTCTTCGATGCATGATACCTTGATTCCGGTGAGCGTCTCCGTCTCGGAAGTGTTCGGTGTCGCCAGAGTACAAATCGGCAACAGTTTTCTCTTATAAACCGAAACCAGCTCGTCCCGAGCTAATCTCGCGCCGGTCGTCGATACTAGCACTGGATCGATAACAAGCGGTATCCGCCTCTCGGAGAATATTTCGGCCACCACCTCGCCGTTCTCCGCCGTGTAGATTGCACCTGTTTTCGCCGCATCTGGGGTTATGTCATTCAGAATTGCGATTATCTGTTCTCTCAGCATTTCTGGTGCGACCGCGTCCACGCGGGTTATTTCAGTCGTGTTCTGGGCTGTCAGGCAAGTTATTGCCGAGCACCCATGAATCCCCAGAGAAGCGAACGCCTTGAGGTCCATCTGGACTCCTGCACCCCCGATGGAATCCGACCCAGCTATCGTCAGCGCAACTCTCACGCTTCTCCAAATCGTAGATTCTAGGATAAGGACATTTACGTTGGTTGCCGTAAAGAGTTAAATAGCAATTTCATGATGCAAAAGGTCGATGACCGTCGCGAAAGCCCAGTCCGGACACATCGTGTTCGGACCGAACTTCAAATGGAAAGCTCTGGCTCCAATATTCAACGATCTTCTCAGAACCTTTCTGAAAGAAACAGGGCAGATGCCCCCGGAGGACGAAATCATACAGATGTTCGTGAGGATCAACACGATAGACCTCGAGAAAAACAGGAAGCCCGAGGGCTGGAATAGACGCGGAAGAGTCCGAATGGTGTTCCCAATCGCGGATCATCCGCAAATGTATCTCCGGGCCTTTGCCAAGAGCGCAGAGGTCGTAAGAGTCACGGAGGCCATCAGCACGTTGCTCAAGAAGGCGAGAATAGCGCACAAGGTCAGGTACGACGAGCTGAAGCACGTGCCGAAGTGATTCGCATCCGCCCACTCGGTTGATAGAATGAGTTTTGACCGGCAGCGATTGAAAAGGCTAATAGATGAGCAGGACTCGCTCGAGGGAATGAGAAACGCGTTCCGCACAACCCGGAAGAGACAGCAGGAGAACGCACATCTCATGCCGGATTTGGAGGCGAGAAAAGAACGTCTAAGAAAGGTGAAGGCCGAATCCGTAGGGAACGATTCCCTTCTCGCTACTGCGGTTGAGCGCCTGAGAAGCAATGGGTTCAGAATCGAATTCGCCAAAAACGATGCGCAAGCCATCGAAATCCTGACCCGGGAGATAGGCAGCGAAAAGACGATTGTCAAATCGAAATCGAACATCTCGAAGGAGATAGACCTCGCTCATCGCCTCTCAGAGAGAGGAATCGAAGTCATAGAGACAGACTTGGGAGACAGAATAATACAGATCTCTGGCCTGACGCCCGTGCACCCGACCGGCCCTGCGGCTCATTTGACAAGATATCAGATTGCCGAGATACTCTCGAAACACTTCGGCAGGGAACTGCCTCCCGATCCCGATGTACTTTCCGAGGCGGTCAGAGAGGAACTGGACGGCTATCTACTCAGGTCAAGAATAGGAATCACGGGCGCCAATGCAATCGCGGCAAACGAAGGCGCGGTGGTGATTCTGCACAATGAAGGGAACGTTACTAGATGCGCACAATCGAGGATGAAGCACATAATCCTGACAACGAGGGATAAGATCGTCCCCAGTTTGGACGATGCGATAAATCTCGCGAAGATTCAGGCATATTTTGCTACAGGCAAGATAGTCAGCGCTCATATCGACATCATATCCGGGCCGAGCTACACGGCTGACATAGAAAAGAAGATATTCAAGGGCATGCACGGCCCGAAGGAAATCGTAATTGTGTTCGTGGATTCTGGCAGGACAGAGCTGGGCAACTGCGAGCTCCTCTATTGCATCAACTGCGGGAATTGCCTCCTGACATGCCCCGTATATGACATAATCGGACCGAGCTTTGGATCGAAAGGACATTTGGGGGGAATTGGAGCTGGGATGGTCGGGCGCATGCGTTCGCCCGAGGAGGCTGACTCGGCAGGCATCTTCCTCTGTTCGTCCTGTGGCATATGTAAGGAGGCTTGCCCGGTCGAGATAGACGTCAGGCCTGAAATATACAGTTCGAGGGCAAAGGCGGCAGACAAGGGGCTTCTATCAAATGAGCACAAGAGCGTGCTGTCAAGCATCAGAAATTACGACAACCCCTGGATGCAACCGAGGAAATCGAAAACAAGATGGGCGAACGCCATGAACCTCCCCTCAAAGGGCGATACACTTTATTTTCCAGGCTGCTCCTTATCGTTGCTAAGGCCGGAGCTGGCAAAGGCGACTGTCGGATTATTGAGGGAATGCGGTCTAGACCCGGCATATCTTCATGACGACGACATCTGTTGCGGCTCAATTGCGAGGAAACTGGGAGACGAAGAGCTTTTCAGAGAACAGATTTCGCGGCTGATGAGAAGCATACAGAGAGCTCAAGCGAAAACCGTGATAACATCATGTCCCGGGTGCATGATTTCATTGATCATGGGCAGAGACTCCTTGGGAATCCGAAATCTGGAAATATGCCACGTCTCACAGGTTCTATCCGGACTCCCTGTGACAGATGCCGGAAAGGAACGAGGGGTCATGAAAGTTGCATATCACGACCCATGCGAGCTTGGCCGTGGGTTGGGAATATTCGACCCGCCAAGAAGCATTATCGATTCGATAGACGGCGTCGAGAGAATAGAACTCGAGAGGTCAAGGAAGGATAGTGCCTGCTGCGGCGCGGGAGCCGGATTAAGAACCGGATTTCCGGAGCTAGCTACGGCGATTGCAAAAAAGAGATTGCTCATGGCGAGGGATGCTGGAGCAAAGATTTTGATAACATCATGCCCCTGGTGTTTGGAGAATCTGCAATCTGCATGCCAAGGTATGGACATTGAGGTCGCAGACCTTGTGGGATTCCTGATGAGATACAGATCTTCTAAATGAGATCCTTCACTGCAAGATCCTCATAGATGGCACCTGCGGGCGTCAGCGTGCTTTTTTTCAGGCGCATATCTTTGACCTCGAACGAGCCGAAGCTTGCGGACTTGTATTCGCCAAGAACGCGCAGAGCCTCGTCGATCCCCTGCATCGATTTTACCCTCGCGATAGTGATATGCGGCCTGAAGGGGCGCTGCTCCTTCGGAATGCCGAATTCAACCATTGAAGCATCTATCTCGCCAGCGATTTCTGCCAGCTTTCCGCCATCGGATAATCCGACCCATAGAACGCGCGGAGAGCGCTCGTTCGGGAATGCGCCTGTGCCGACAATTTCCGCTTGGAAACGATCGGTCCGAGACGCGATTTTCCCGAGGGATTCCGATATCTTATCAATGGAACTTTCTGGTATGTCGCCGAGGAATTTCAAGGTGATATGTATGCTCTCATCCTTTGGAACGGACAACCTCGCTCCCGAACTTCTCAGCCTGCTCAGCAGACCCAGCAGCTTCTCGAATCTTGGAATTTCTACGGCTATGAAGGACCTTATCATACGATTTCTCCCTTGAATGCCATGCTATACGCTGCTCATTTCAATATGACGTATCTTTCTCCTGCTCCAGGAGAACGACATCAAAGCGAGCGTTATTGCGGCTATCAGGCCAATCAGATATGAGGATTCCCCGATTGTGCCCTCCAAGAATGGCCCCGAGGATGCCGCGAGGTTGAATACGCCGTGCAAGAGGACCGCAAGGAGATAATACGGAACCCAGGACCTTCCTCTGAAGTGCTCAGAAGTCATCCCATATCCCGTTATCGCGCTCGCGCTTGCGTGCAAGAGGGCTGAGGAAATAGTGCGCAGGACTATCGTCCCGATGAGCAATGCGGTGCCTCCCTCGATATACGCTGAGGTCTCGTAGAAGAAGTTCTCGGTCGCGGCGAACCCAAGGCCGACCACGGCACCGAAGATTATTCCGTCCTCGAGCTCGCGTGCCCGAGAAGATAGTGGCAATATCCCGAGCGCCTTCGTGAGCTCTTCCGTGAACGGCGCGATTATGCAGGCTATGATTAGCGTGTCAAGGCCTGGGTATCGTCCCAGGAGCTCCGAGACAGGCAATATATCGAGGCCGAACACTATGTAGATCAAGAGAACCTCAATTATTATTGCGAGACCGACCGAGAGCGTCGCTCCGCTGAAAAACCCAGCTAAGACCCTGCCCGTGGGCTCTCGCATCCTTCTCTCCGTGTTCTTTACGACTATGACCAGGAGGAGCGAAGGGAGGAATGCCGCGGCCAAAATGATGAGAATAACTGAAATCGTCAAATCGGCCATGACATTCTGTATTGCAGAAAATAGCGATAAGCTTTATCGAGATAAGACGGGGGATTAGCAGAAATACGCTTCGAGAAATCAAGAAAGAAGGGCCAGATCCGTCACTCTAGCTTTATAGCCTGGTTCGGACACTCGTCGACGCAGGCGCCACAATCAACGCACTTGTCCTTGTCGACTACCGCCACATCGTTTACCTGAATAGCGTTCTCCGGGCAGACATCCTGGCATGCGCCGCAAGCGACGCATTCATCGACATTGACACGAGCCGGCATTGGTATCATCCCTATTGCTTCTGATTTCGAGTGAAGCCGAGGTCTCTAATATAGATTTTCATGCCAATATGCATCAAACCATGCAGTTTCTCCTCAGGAAATCGTATGCTGAAAATAGGATTGAAACGAAAAATCTATTGAGTTGTTCGAGGGTTTAACCGGGAGGACTCGGATTTGTCGGAAATCCTTGACGGGACGATATATGCGAATCGACGGTTTTTCGAAGGAAGCATCGAAATAGATGACTATAGAATAATCAGTGTCGACGAACACCGAGTTGAAAATCCGTCGAGACTTCTCTTGCCGCTGGCGGCGAATTGTCATACTCATATTGGGGACTATTGTCTTCGGGGAAAGATTGATCTAAGTAAGACATTGGAAGAAATCGTTCGCCCGCCTGACGGGTTGAAACACAGGTTGCTCAGAGATATTGAAAAAGATGAAATCGTCAAGGGAATGACTTCCGCCGCATCGGAAATGAAATCGAACGGCATAGGAATCTTCATCGATTTCAGAGAAGGTGGAATAAATGGAGTGAGCCTGCTCAAGAAAGCTCTCTCAGGTGTCAAAATACCTCGGGCAATCATTCTGAGCCGTCCCGAGAGACTCGAATATGATGAAGACGAGATCGATATTTTATTGGAGAACTCAGATGGCATAGGCCTTAGCGCCGTATCCGATTGGAATTACGCCGAGATACGACAAATATCCGAACAAGTGAAAGGCCGCAAGAAGACATTCTCGATCCATGCCAGCGAGACAAAGAGGGAGGATATCAGGAAGATATTGGACCTATCTCCCGATTTCCTCGTCCATATGGCTATGGCGAACGAGAACGATCTGATTAGCTGCAGGGAGCTTGACGTGCCTATTATAGTCTGTCCTCGGTCCAATCGCATGTTCGGAATCCCGCTTGACATAGCCAAGATGGTCGATTTGGGTATCGCGGTATCCCTCGGCACGGACAATGCCATGGTGAGTTCGCTCTCGATGATCGAGGAGATGCGTGCAGCATATTCACTGAGATCCAATTCGAGGCGGTTGCAGGTCGATGAGGTATTCCGACTGGCATTTGAGAACCCACAAAAAATTATAAACGATAAGAACCTGATTAGTATTTGTCCGGGAAAATCGTGCAATCTCATGGTGGTAGAGGCTGAGGGGGGATTGACCCCGGAGAGATTGATTGGCACGGACGTCCCATATTCGGTTAGAGTGATAAGCAGCGGATGATTCGGAGGGAACAGCGATGCAAGAAATCAGGAAAATCTTGATAGCAACTGACGGTTCGGAGCAGACAAGGTCAGCAATCGAATATGGTATTCACCTTGCGAAGCTTCTCGGAGCCAAGGTCACAGCATTATACGTTGTGGAGCCCATACCATTAACGAACATCCCTGCAGATACCAGCGTGGTTTTCTCCGTTCACGCAAGCCTCGAAGACGAGGGGAAAAAGGCAGTCGAAGAAGTGAAGAATCTCGGGCAGGAAGCAGGAGTTGAAGTGACAACGGTGATAGCCGAGGGATCGCCCGAGAAGAAGATATTGGAACTTGCGAAGGAGCATGATCTCGTCGTCATAGGGACGCTCGGAAGAAGCGGCCTCACGAAGCTCTTCATGGGCAGCGTGGCAGAGAGAGTAACGCGGTACGCTCCCGTGCCTGTGCTCGTAGTTCGCGGAAAGAAGTCGTGATGCGATGATAGTCTCGGAAATCATGACGGAGAAGGTCATTACTGCCGAAGTCCCTGGCACCAGAACGGATGTTCTGAAGCTTCTGGTCATGAAGAACATTACTGGTGTTCCGATAGTGAAGCACGGGGAAAAGACGCTTGTCGGATTCGTCACGCGGAAGGACATTTTCAGACGGCCCGATGAA
The DNA here is from genome assembly GCA_038852105.1 of Thermoplasmata archaeon. Taxonomy (GTDB): domain Archaea; phylum Thermoplasmatota; class Thermoplasmata; order UBA10834; family DTMW01; genus JAOUEZ01. The sequence goes on along the minus strand of JAWCKK010000003.1, from coordinate 9,426 downwards.
GAACAGCTTGCACTGATTATGAGGAGGGATTACCCGACCATAGGCCCCGATGCTCCTGTCGAGGAAGCAGCGAGGCTTCTCATAGAGAACGGGGTGGCTCATCTGCCGGTCGTCGAAGGAGACAAGCTGAAAGGTTTGGTAACGCCGAGCGACCTATTGATAGTCGTCGAGAAATCAAACGACCAGACGCCGGTCATCGAGCTCGAGAGGAAGCCTTGCATCCCGATTCATGAGAAGTCTCCGATTTCGGTAGCGCTCGTGACCTTCAAGGTCGCCAACATCGACGCGATGCCCGTGTTGGATGATGACGCTAAGCTCGTAGGGATAGTGACCGACCGAGACATCTTCAATCAATCTGTCATAGACGGAGCAGTCGTCATGAACGACCTCGCCCTCGGAGAGGACGTCGATAACCAGACGTGGGCGGGCATCAGGAACGTCATGAAGCTTTGGTACGAGGTCTCGAAAATCGAGCTTCCAAAGCTATCGGTGAGCCAGGTTATGGTCAGGAACCCGACGACGGCTTTTGCCAGAACTCCTGTCTCAGAAGCCGCCAGGATCATGCGGAAGAACGATTTTGGGCAGTTGCCGCTCCGGGATTCGAGGGACAACTTGATTGGAATGATTTATGACACAGATGTGATTTCGACCCTTCTGAAGTGAGCTCCAATGGCAGATCCCTCGGAAGTCCTATCGCTCGCGAAAAGGCGCGGGTTTCTATGGCCTGCGTATGACATTTACGGTGGCGTCGCCGGGCTTTACGATTACGGTCCGCTGGGCGCGGAGATGAAGAGGAACATCGAGGATTATTGGCGATACCTCTATGTGCGCCAAGAAGGGTTCCTAGAGATAGATTGCCCAATGCTTGGCCCAAAAGAGGTGTTCGAGGCTTCTGGGCACCTCAGAGAGTTCACGGACCTTGTCGTGCAGTGCTCCAAATGCGGCCTTTCTTTCCGGGCGGATCACCTCGCCCAGGGCTTGCACGACCAGCCATCCGCCTTGAAACGGGACGAGCTCTGGGAATTGCTTAAAAGGAACGCCGTCAAGTGCCCCGAGTGCAAAGGCGAACTCACCGAACCGGTGACGTTCAACCTGATGTTCAAGACAGCGATCGGCGCGGGAACGGCGGGTCGAGACGGCTACATGCGCCCAGAAACGGCGCAGGGGATGTTCGTGAACTTCTCGACAATCTATCGCCTCGGGAGAGAGAGGCTGCCTGTCGGTGCTGTGCAGATAGGCAGGAGCATGAGGAACGAGATATCGCCCCGCCAAGGCGTTCTTAGGCTCAGGGAGTTCAACATGATGGAGGCAGAGCTTTTCGTTCATCCCGAGAACAAGAGCTGGCCGGGCTTTCAAGAGGTCAAGAACAGAAAGCTATCTCTTCTCCGGAGCGGCTCCGAGAACACGACCGTTATGACGCTAGACGAAGCGGTTTCCTCCGGGACGATTGTGAACGAAGTGCTTGCATACTTCATGTGGCTGACCTGGAAATTCCTGGTCGACATCGGAATCGATGAGAACAGGATGCGATTCCGGCAGCACGCGAAGACGGAGATGGCGCATTATGCCAGCGATTGTTGGGACTGCGAGGCGCAACTCGGCTATGGCTGGATAGAGCTTGTAGGCGTGGCCGATAGAGGGTGCTATGATGTCTCGGCGCATCTAAAGCATTCCGGGGCGGATCTGACCGCGTTCGAGAGGTTTGAGGAGCCCAGAGAGGTCGAACAGGAGAAGGTCAAACCCGTGCATTCAGCCCTCGGACCGATATTCAAGAACAAGGCGAAGATGGTCGCAGACGCGATCTCATCTCTTTCGGCCGAGGCGGTTCCCGAGCAAGGAGACCTCGAGCTGACGATAAACGGCGAGAGGATTTCGATTCCCAGGGAATGCTACCAGATAGTCAAGGTCAAGGAGAAGGTTTCCGGCAGGAAGCTCGTGCCCCATGTCATCGAGCCCTCATATGGCCTGGACAGAATCCTATATGCGATTCTGGACCACGCTTTCAACAAAGAGCAGGAATACACGAGGCTCTCATTGCGGGGCAGAGTGGCCCCCATAAAGCTCGGCATATTTCCCCTCGTGAGCAAGGACGGCCTAGACGATATCGCACGAACGATATTCGATGATCTGCGAAAGAACGGTGTGAGTTGCTATTACGACGATGCCGGGTCGATAGGTAGAAGATATGCCAGAATGGACGAGATCGGCACCCCCTTCTGTGTGACGGTCGATTATGAGACTCTGAAAGACGGAACAGTCACGCTGAGAGATAGAGACACCGCCAAGCAGATAAGGGTCCGAAAGGAATCCTTGCACGGAATCGCAGATAAGATCTGCCGGAATGCCAGCTTTGAAGAGCTCAGCAGAACCTGACCATGGCATCCTTTGGATTCTCTATTTGGCTTTCAAAAGCTTTTTCGGGTTGATTGAGGATTTATCTATTGCGCGATGGGATGCGGATGACGCGTGGGACATTTGACATTACTTCTACGGAGAGAAGGCTTTCTAACTTGACAGTTGAGACCCTGAGAAACTACTGCGATGTGCACGGCATACAGGGAGCGTCAGGACTATTGAAGAAGGAGCTCGTTGTCATGCTGGCGTCACGCGCTGACCCCGCGTCTCTGGAACAGTTCCTTTCCAGCTGCGAGGCTGACTACCTCATGGAAAGCTTCAGGAAGGCCGTCAAGTGGGGTATGAGCGAAAACCTGGTCAGGATAGGCGAAGGCTCGGATATGACCGAGCTGCACGCAGAATTCAACGGCCTGGACGTTGGATTGAAAAGGATATACTATATCGATTTCTACAACGTCAACAATCCGAAGTCGATCAGGACAGGATGCGAGTGCCCCGATTCCTCAGATAAAGGGCTGTTCTGTCCGCACCAGATGGCGGTTCTTCTGAAGGCCATAGGAGAGAGGAAGATACGACTTGATAAATGGAAGGGACCGATGACGGCGGAGGTCAAGGGAGCCATAGAGGCTCTTTCGTTGCTAAGAAAGCCAACCAGCAAGCCGAAGAAGCAGGCCGAATCACGACCAAAGCTTTTAATCAAACAATCTATTCCTCGGCGTGATGATACCCGACTGTGACTGGCGGGGCGGAACGCACGGCTCATTCGCTATCAGGAGGGGAATCCTATGAGCCGAAAGATCGAATCGGCCCGCTGGGATAACCGGTTCGAGCAGGAGCTGTTCGAACTCTGGAAAAAGGAAGGTTTGTACAGGTTCGATCGCAAGACGAAGAAGAAGATTTTTTCGATTGACACGCCGCCCGTGTATCCAAGCGGAACCTGGCACATCGGCGCGGTCGCGCATTATTCCGCAATAGACATGATTGCCCGCACACAACGGATGAAAGGTTATGAAGTACTCTTCCCGTTCTGCCTCGATAGGAACGGAATAAACATCGAGCTCGTTGTCGAGAAGAAATACGGGAAACATCTGCACGAATTCGACCGAGAGGAGTTCATAGAACTCTGCAGAAATGAGATTGACAAGATATCGCAAGACATCATTCGCCTGGCAAAACGCATAGGGATGTCCGCCGAATTCGATGACAGGAACATCTATTACGAGACCGACTCGCCCGAATACCGCAGAATTACCCAGGCGACCTTCATCGATATCTGGAAGCGCGGACTGGTGTACGAAGATTACAGGCCGAGCTACTACTGTCCGGATTGCGGCACAACCATCGCAGAAGCGGAGATATTCTACGAAGAGAGGCCCACGACGTTGAACGACGTCAAATTCCGGGTTGAGGAGACTGGTGAAGAACTCATAATCGCGACGACCCGCCCGGAGTTATTGTGCGCGTGTCGTGTCGTGCTGTATCATCCAGACGACACGAGATACCAGAGACTGAAGGGGATGCATGCGGTAGTGCCTCTATACGACAGGGCGGTAGAGATAGTGCCCCATCCCGCGGCTCAGATGGAGTTCGGCACGGGCATAATGATGGTCTGCTCGTACGGCGATCAGACTGATATTCAGATATTCAGGGAGCTATCCTTGGAGCCCATAAACGCAATCGACGAGCATGCAAGGATGACCGAGGCCGCCGGCAAATACAAGGGTCTGACGGTCAAGGAGGCCAGGGAGGAAATCATAGAGGATCTGCGCAAGGCCGGGATGATCGCGAACCAAGTGACAATCCACCACAGAACACCAATCTGCGAGCGGTCGAAGACACCCATAGAATTCATACCGATGAAGGAATGGTATCTGAAGCAACTACAATTCCTGGGCTATGTGGCCGATAGAGCGAAAGAGATGCAATTCCATCCCGAAAGACACCGGCAGATTCTCCTCGATTGGATCAACGGAGTGACAATAGATTGGCCGATAAGCCGGAGAAGATATTACCACACGGAGATTCCAATCTGGTACTGCAAGAAATGCGGGAAGGCGCACGTGCCTGAGCCTGGGGAATATTATCAGCCCTGGAAGGATAAGGCGCCGTTCGACCGATGCGAATGTGGCGGAACGGAATTCATCGGCGAAGACAGGGTATTCGATACCTGGATGGACTCGAGCATAAGCGCGCTCTACGTCTGCGGGTATCTGAGAGATGAGGAACTTTTCAAGATGTGCTTCCCATGCTCATTGAGACCCCAAGGACGAGACATCGTGCGGACTTGGCTATATTACACGACTCTCCGGATAGGCCAGCTTCTTGATAGCAAGCCGTTCGAACATGTCTGGATAACGGGGATGGGGCTTGACCAGTTCGGCAAGAAGATGAGCAAGAGCAAGGGAAACGTCGTGGAGCCGCTCGCGATAATCGACAAATACGGTGCGGAGGCGTTCCGGTTCTGGGCGGCAGGCGAGGTCAATATAGGAGAGGATTTCAGGATATCCGAGGACAGGATTTCCGGGAACTCGAAGTTCCTCACCAAGCTGTGGAACGTCGCCAGATTCATCTCGACCTTCGAAGAGAAGGGCGAACCTTCGGAGCTGAAAGCGGCTGACAGATGGATTCTCGCGGAACTGAACGACCTCGTGGAGACCTGCGCCGCAGGCTATGCCGATTTCAATTTCTTCATACCCGCGAACGGCGTGAGGGAATTCGTGTGGAACCTTTTCGCCCCGCACTACCTGGAAATGGTCAAGCATCGGGCATACGAAGGAGACGAAAGCGCACTCTTTACCTTGCATGAGACTCTGAGGACCATTCTCCGTCTTCTGGCGCCGATTTGCCCGTTCATCACCGACAAGATCTACAGGGAAATGTATGGCAAGACGGTGCACCGAGAATCCCTGCCTGAGGCAAGAGGGGACAGGAGGATTTCCGAGAAGATCACAAGAGAGATAATCGAGTTCAACTCGGCAATATGGAAGCTAAAGAAGGAGAAAGGGCTCGCGCTGAACACAGAATTCAAGGCAGACATACCGGAGAAACTCAAGGCGCTTGGCGAGGATTTGAAGGCGATGCACCATCTCGTGTGAGATTCCGATGCCCCTCATAGAGAAAAAGCTAAAGTAATAAGAGCTGGTTATGAAAAACCGCATTTGAATAGGGGATTGCGCAGATGAGTCTAGAACAGCTCGTAATCGAAGCACTGAGAAGGGTCGTCGACCCGCACACGGGCGTCAGCGTGTACGATATGGGTCTGATCTCGAACTTGAGCATAAAGGACGGCGCCGTTAGCCTGACTTTCATTCCGACGAGCCCTGTATGTCCGATGGGACTCCAGCTGGCGAGAGATATCCAAAAGGAGATTTCGCTCCTGCCCGGAATAACAAAGTGCAATGTCGAGGTCGTCGGGCACATGCAGGCGGATGTCATAAACAAGGAGCTCAATAGGTGCTGACTGCCTGATTTGTCTCCACCTCGATCTCGAAGTTTTGGAGATGTCTAACGATCAACGTGAGGTCTGGGATAAGCTCTACGAGAGGAAGGGCGAGCTCTGGTCGAGAAAGCACGATGATTGGCTGGAATCGCTGGACGGAGAATCCGTGCTCGATCTCGGATGCGGGACAGGGAAATCCATCGATGGCTTGAAAGGACATATTGTGGGCGTCGATCATTCTTTGGCGGCACTGAGACTGTCCAAACGTCGATACGAATCTGTCGATTTCTTGGCAGCGGATTCGGCGAGATTACCCTTCAAGGACGATTCTTTCGATCTGATTAGGTCGTCCTATCTATTCGGGCATCTGGATGAGCGGAGAATTGCGGATACGATAAACGAAATTTCGAGAGTCTTGAAGAAATCCGGAAGGCTGGCAGTCGAGGTATTCTCAGTAAACGATGAAAGAAGTGGCAGGGGAAGACCGGTCTCAAAGAATACATATTGTGATGGAGATGGTATACTCAAGCGGTATTTTGAACCCTCGGAAATCGACGATATGTTTTCGGATTTTACGAAGGAGCGACTTGAGATAGTCGATTGGAAACAAAGAGCCGGCCCGAGAAAAGAGCTGAAGAGGAGCACGATAAGGGCAATCTTTAGAAAGTGATAACTTCTCGGAAGACCTTCTTGTTACAAGGAGTGAAAGAAATGATGCAGGGAATTAGAAGACCGGGCTATCTGGGAATCTCGTTCGGGATTTTCTTCATCGCTCTCGCTATCGCGATACTGATAGGGACTCTGATAAATGACTGGATACTTTTCATCCCGATACTGCTTATCGAGATGGGCGTGTACGGAATCGTAGTTGGTCTCATGGCGAGGAGTCGGGGAGAGGCATCGGGCTACGGAGGGATATCCGATGCGTCATATTTCGCCTTCTGGAGCAGCCTGTTCACGCTCATCGGTCTGTTCTGGCTGATCAACGACGCGTTCCCGGGAATCGCGTTGTATCTAGTCCTGATAATCTTGATCTTCTTCGGCACCGCCATAATCCTGATTTCTATGGGAAGACAAAAACGAACATGAATTGGCCATCTGAGAATGGCGGCTCCTCAGACATGCGTAATAAGGGCGGAAGTGCGGGTGTCGGGGTTTGAACCCGAGTTCTGAGCTATCCGCTCCGATCAATCCTCGGATTGGCAAGCTCAAGTGATAACCAGCTACACTACACCCGCCAACTGGCGAGAGGGCAAATCACAGAGGTCGTTAATTAACCCTTTGGGGTTCGCTGCTGTACGAGCCCTGCCAGGCTGAAATCCGCCCCGACACCTTGCTTCAACCACGAAAGCGCGTCCCCGACCAGGAATATTGAGCCGGTGACGAGTATCGTCTCGCTTGGGTCAGTGATTCTCTTTGCTCGTTCGATGGCTTCCGATACCCTGTGCTCTACAATGACCCCTTTTCCTTTCGTCTCCGGGAGAGACGCCAATGTCTCTGGCGGGCACGCCCGTTCGCTGCCGTATCTCGTAAGCACGAGCCGCTTAGCTCTTGGGAAGAGCATGTTGGCAACCGACTTGTAGTCCTTGTCTTGGGAGGAAGAATATACCAACGTATCAATGCCGATTCCGAGCTCGTCAAGAGACTGAATTAGCCTTCGGACCGCAGAAGGATTGTGCGCACAGTCGAGGATTGTCAACGGCTTGTTCGATACAATCTCCAACCTACCGGGCCAGTGGACCAATCTCAGGCCTTCTAAAATATGCATATCGTTCAGCTCGAAATCGTGAATTTGCGCAAAAGCGTCGCATGCCGCAATCGCCGTTGCCGCATTCTCGGCCTGATGGCTCCCGAGGAGATTCGTCTCGATGTTTTTCAAAGTGCGGGTCCCCTCGTAATCGAAGGCGGTGCCTTTGAGGTCCGAAAATACGTTAGAGAATTGGAAGTCCCGCCCGAGCTCTACCAGGGAGCAACCGCACTGATATGCGCGTCTTCTAATAACACTCATCGCTGCGGGATCCTTCGCAGAAGATACGACGCCGGCGCCCTTCTTTATTATGCCAGCTTTCTCTGCAGCCACCTTCTCTATCGTGTCTCCTAGCTGAGCCGTATGGTCGAGCCCGATCTGCGTGATGACAGCCACATCTGATTGCAGGACGTTCGTTGCGTCGAACCTGCCTCCGAGGCCGGTCTCTGCGACAAGTACCTCCGCATCTTCAGAGACCAGATATTCGATGCAGACCGCCGTGAGGAACTCGAAGAATGTCAGTTCGATGGCAGAGTCGCATCCATGCTCGAACTTGCGTGCAAGGTCGAGAACGAGTTCGGATAGGACCTTATCAGGTATTTCCCGACCATTAAGCCTTATCCTTTCCCGTACATCGATCAGATGCGGAGAGATGAAAAGACCAGTCTTAATCCCAGCGGATTGGAGAATCGATGAGCACATCGCTGCGACCGACCCCTTTCCGTTCGTACCAGCGATGTGGATTACCTTCAGCTTCCTATGCGGATCCCCCAGCCTTTGAACGGCGCGTTGCATTTCCGATAGGCTGCATCTCCAGCCTCGCGATTGAATCTTGAGAAGAAAGTCCCGAGCGGCCCTGTGCGATTCGATCTCATGCCCATTCATTTTCCGCTCACCGCAAGCTCTTCGATAAGGCCATTCACGCTCAGGCCCTTTGATTTGGCGATTTTCCTCATAAGATTCATTGCCCCGGATCCGTATTGGGCGGCCTTCTTGGGCAATCTTGCTACATCCCTCAGTCCCAGTTCAATCAACGCCGACCTTATTATCCCCTTGTTGACTGCATCGGGCATAAGCATACGGATGTCAAGGGAGCGAACCCATGAGACCACGGATTGGGACACAAAGGGCCTTTCTATCTTTTTCCGCACACGAAGCGCATATCCATCCTCGAACGGTATTGTGACGCGCATCAGTTTTTCGAAATCGATTTCCTGCAATTTCTTGAACTCGCGCTCGGATAGGTGAAGATATTTCGCATACCCCCCAAATAGTTCGTCGGCGCCTTGTCCCGTCAGAATGGTTCTGTTCGACGACTCTCGCAGGGCAATTGCGATGGGGATCTCGAAGGAAATGAAGACCGGGTCTTTAGTGCCTGAAGAAGAGATGATATTGCGCATTTCGGCTTTGACACGGTCTTCAGTGAGCTCAACTTCCTTCAAATCGACTCCAAGGATATCAGAGGCCTTCCTGGCGTTGGCAATATCGGTGGAACCAGGCAGGCCAACGACAATGCATTCCGGATTGCAGAACTCTTGCGAAAGTTTGGCGATTAGTGTGCTGTCCAAACCGCCTGAGAAAGAGATTGATACCGGTGCGCCGCTGGCGGATATCCTGGATATCTCCGTCCGAAGGAGCCCTATAAGGCGCTCTGAAGGTGCCATCGACCTGTCTTTCATAGCTGCTTCTGGCAGAGCGTCATCACCTCTCTGCAGTCGAGTCAAACATTGAACTTTTATATATCATAGTTGTATGCAAGCCCCTGCAATCGGAGAGAAATCCCATCGGCTTCGAGCTTGAAAATCCTTGAGCCAAAAAAGAGAAGCGCATATAACACCCCAGAAAAAGACTTAAAAAGAAATCGGCTCATTACTAACTTCGAAGG
>JAWCKK010000002.1:0-177135 GCA_038852105.1 Thermoplasmata archaeon | reverse complement strand
CAAGATGCAGTACACGGGCTCGGATCTGGACATAGTAAGGCTCGGCCTCGAAGAGATCGAGCTGGATCCTGTCGCGGGAGCCCTGGTGATAATCGGCCCGGATGTCGAGTTCTCAGAGAAGGAGGGGCAGATCGTTCGGGAGTTCGTGACGGCGGGAGGCGTTCTTCTTTTGGCGGACGATTTCGGGACGGCGAACTCCCTGCTCTCGGGAATGGGCGCGGAATCGAGGTTCTCGAGAAAGCTCGTGATGGACCTCGCGTTCGACAAGAAGCCCGAGTTCTCCGTGTGCTTCGATTTCGAGGAGGACCCGATCACGAGAAACGTCACCACGATATTATTGAACTACCCGTCGAGCGTCGTCCCGGGGAAGACCAACAGCAAGACCATCGTTTGGACGAGCGTCGCTAGCTGGCAGGACACGAACGGGGACCACGACTTCTCGTACGGGGAGCCCTGGGGGCCATTCCCGCTAGTCGTCCGCGAGAGAATGGGAAACGGCGAAATCATCTTGCTCTCCGACCCGAGCCTTCTGATAAACGGGATGAGGGACAGACTTGACAACGCGGTCATCTCGGACAACCTGATAGCCGAGATATCGGGCCTGAGGACGAAGGTCTACTTCGACGAGAGCCATCGCCAGTACTTCAATCCAGTGACGATCACGATGACAATCATGGGCTCGATTCCCACGGAGCAGAAGGTCATGCTAATAATGCTCGCGCTAGTGCTCCTCATCTGGCTGTCGACGGACTACATCGACAGGAGCGTGCGCCTGCTCTGGAGGAAGGCGAAGGCGTTCCTCTTGGGAATATGGTCGGCGCTGACCGGCAGGGAGCCGACCAAGGAGAAGCCTGCGGAGATAGACATAGAGATGATAGCGAAGCGGCTGATTGAGGACCATCCGGACTGGAAGCACGGGCTAATACGATACGCTCTTCGGGAGAAGGTCAGGCACTCCGAGTTCGTATCGAAGAAACTGGAAGAATGACATTCGGACCTACGTCAATGCCAGCCAGATCCTTCTTATCACGATGACGACGAAAACGAAAAGCCCCGCGTAGATGAAGAAGTCGAACCTGTCCTTCATCTCCTTTGGCAGGAGACCGTCGGTGAACTCGCGCACCACGAGCAGGCCGATTATCTCGAGCGTGACGAACACCTCCAGGCCCGCGGATATAGATATCAGGATCGAGACGACGGTCCAGATGAACATCGTCACCAGAAGCTTGTGAGATATCAGCACGCCGATGTCACCTTTCTTCTCCGGGGAATCTGGTCTCACGGATATTTTGATTTTCTGGAAGATTCCGAACAAAAGCTTCTTAACTCGTCTTTTCATGATGGTTGGTGAGCTCGCGCTGCAAAAGGCTGGCAACGGTAAATGATGAGGACTCACACTTGCGGAGAGATACGCCCTTCGATGATAGGACACAAGGTCGTCCTGGCAGGCTGGGCGAGGCTGGTGCGCGACCACGGGGGCGTGATGTTCATAGACCTCGCGGACAGGTACGGCACTTCGCAGATAGTTTTCGATCCGGAAGCAATTGAGGATCCGGCGAGGAGGAAAAGCCTATCGGAAATCGTGTCCAAGGTCGGCCGAGAATACGTCCTGAGGGTGGAAGGAGTCGTCAGGGAGCGCGAGCCCGACACCGAGGATCCCCGGAACCCGACCGGAGAGGTCGAGGTGGCGATTTCCGAGATCGAGATACTTAGCGAATCCGAGGTCCCGCCGTTCGAGCTCATAGAGCAGAAGGAGAGCCTGCTCGCGAACGAGGACGTCAGGATGGAGTACAGGTTCCTCGACCTGCGCCGGGCGAAGATGATGAATCACATCGTCGTCAGGAACAAGGTCGCGAGCATAGTGAGGAACTTCCTCTGGAAGAAGGGGTTCCTTGAGATAGAAACGCCCTGCCTCGTGCGGAGCACCCCGGAGGGCGCCCGGGACTTCCTGGTGCCGAGCAGGCTTCACCCGGGCAAGTTCTACGCGCTCCCGCAGAGCCCGCAGCTGTACAAGCAGCTGCTCATGATAGGCTCTGCGGACAAGTACTTCCAGCTGGCGAGATGCTTCAGGGACGAGGACGCGCGCGCGGACAGGCAGCCGGAGTTCACCCAGGTCGACATCGAGATGTCCTTCGTCGACGAGGAGGACATCATGGGACTCATAGAGGAACTCTTGGCGGAGATATGGCTGAAGGTCAAGGGCAAGGAGATAAAGCGACCGTTCAAGAGAGTGCCCTACGACGATGCGATGTCGAAGTACGGCACGGACTCCCCGGACACGAGGTTCGGCCTCGAAATCGTGGATGTCACGGAGATCTGCAAGCGCTCGGACTACTCGATTTTCCAGACGGTCATCAAGAAGGGCGGAAGGGTCAAGTGCATAGACGCGAGGCAGATATTCAGGATCGACGCCGATAAGCCCGAGGATCAGAGGAGGTTCGGGAGGAACTGGATAGACCGGCTGATACAGTGGACGAAGGACCAGGGGGCGAAGGGGCTCACCTGGATGAAGGTCGTCGGAGACAAGACGGAATCGAACATCGTGAAGTACTTCAGCGAGGAGGTCCAGCGGGAGCTCGTCAAAGCTGCCGGCGGAAGGGACGGGGACCTCCTGCTGTTCATAGCCGATGACGAGAGGCAGGCGACCGAGCTCGCGGGCAGGCTGAGGGAGAAGCTCGGCGCGGAGATGGGGCTCATACCGGACACGGACGAGTTCATTTGGATAGTCGATTTCCCGCTGTTCGACATACCCGCGCCAGGGGCAAGGCCTGTCGCAACGCATCACCCGTTCACGAGCCCGAAGGAGCAGACCCTCGAGTATCTCAAGAAGCACAAGCCTTCCGAGATGAGGGCGAGGGCGTACGACATCGTCCTGAACGGCGTGGAGATAGGTGGCGGCTCGATACGGATACACCGGTCCGATGTGCAGGAGAAGGTGCTCGAGATACTGGGCATATCGCAGGAGGAAGCCGAGAAAAAGTTCGGGTTCTTGCTACGAGCGCTCGACTACGGTGCCCCCCCGCACGGCGGCATTGCGCTCGGGTTCGACAGGCTGGTCGCGCTCCTCCTGGGGCTCGACTCGATCAAGGACACGATAGCGTTCCCGAAGAACAAGAGGTTCCAGTCGCTCGTGGACGGCAGCCCGAGCGCGGTCGACGAGGCGCAGCTCAGGGAACTGCAGATACTGTCGTTGGCGGGAGAAGAGGAAAAGGAAGAATGATCAGCTCCTTTTCTCGACCTCAGATTTGACGGCCTCGAACACTCTTTTCGAATCGAATTTACCCTTGGTCTGCCTAATTATCCTTCCGACGACGTTGTTCATCGCCTTTGGCTGCTTCTTTATCTCGTCTAGCAGCTCGGGCTCGTTGTCTAGAATCTCCGCGACCATCTTCTCGAGCTCGCCCTCGGCCTCCTCGAGCTCTGTCAGCTCCCCGGCGTTCCCCGTCTCGAAGATGTTCTTGAACGCGCTCTTCGCTACGACGTCGGATATCCTGCCCTCCGAATCGGCGGCTATCACGCGCTCGATCTCCTTCTTGATGGAGCTCAGGTGTATCTCGGGATGCTTGTAGTATTCCGCCTTCACGACGCTGCCTATCCACCTGAGGGCTTTCGAGGGATCCACCCTCTGAGAGATGTCTTCCAGTAGTTCCCCGAGCTCCTTCGAATCGAGCAAGAGCGACTTCACGTCCGAATCTTCGAGCCCGAACCGCTTCGCCAGCTCGAGCGACTTGTCGGTCGCTGTCATCGGGAAGGACATCCTGCTCGAGAGAAGCTTGAGGTCGAACACGGGCAGGTCGGGCTCGAATATGTACCCGTAGTCCTCCTCCTCCTCCTTCTCCCTGCTGGCCACCGTGACCCCTTTCTCCTCGTCGAAGCTCCTCGTCTCGCGCTTGACGCTCATCCTCGCCTTCGCGAGCTTCATCTGCCGGCGCTCCTCGAACTCGAGCGCCCTCTCGAGGTTCCTGAGGCCGGTGATGTTCTTTATCTCGACCCTCTCGCCTCCCTGGATGGAGATGTTCGCGTCCGTGCGCACCTTCAGGTCCTCTCCGGCGACGACTACCCCGACGTATCTGAGCTCGGCGAGCATCGTCCTCAGGAAATCCCTGGCCTCCGCGGGGCTCGTCATGTCGGGCTTCGTGACTATCTCTATCAGAGGCACGCCGCTCCTGTTGTAATCGAGTAACGAGTACTCCTGCTCGGGCGCGAGGTCGTGGACCGCGCTTGCGGGATCCTCTTCCGCATGTACCCGGGAAATTCCGATGCGCTTCCCGTTCAGGAGAAGGAAGCCATCAACAGCTATCGGCGCCTCGTACTGCGTTATCTGGAAGTTCTTCGCGAGGTCGGGATAGAAATAAGTCTTCCTCGAGAACCAGGTCTTGTCAAGCAGCCTGCAGTGAAGAGTGCGCGCGGCGATGCACGCGAGCTCTATCGCCCTCTTGTTCACGTTCGGCTTCGAGCCGGGGAGACCGAGGCAGGTGGGGCACACGATCGAGTTCGGATCCTCCGACACCATGTTCGGGCAGGAGCAGAACAGCTTGCTCCTCGTGGGCAGCTGGACGTGGACCTCGAGACCTATCATCGTCACAGCGACCACCCCAGGTTCACGGGGAAACGGTAATCGACCTGTTTCTCCCAGATCCTTCCGATCGAGACGAGCTTCGATTCCTGCCAGTGGTCTGCGATGAAGTGTATCCCGACCGGCAGGTCGTCGATATATCCCATCGGCATCGAGACCTGCGGTATCCCCGCGAGGTTCGGCGGCACCGTGAGGAAATCGAGCGAATATATCGTCGCGGGGGTCATCTGCGCTATCTCCTCGAACCGCGGCGGGAGCAGGGGCATCGTCGGCGTAGCGATTACGTCGTACTCCTTGAAGACCTCCTCGAACTTCTCGATGATCTTCTGCCTGACCCTCAGGGCCTTCATGTAGTACTGGTCGCGATAGCCTGCCATCCGCGCGTACGTTCCGAGCATTATCCTGCGCTTCGCTTCCACGCCGAAGTTCTCCGTCCTCACCTCGGTGAAGAAGTCGTTGTACATCCTGTCGTAATCCTTGCCCTCCTTCCCGTACCTCATCCCGCAGTACTTCGCGAGGTTGGTCGAAGCCTCCGCGCAGGCGAGTATGTAATATGCCGGTATGGAATACCTGAGGACCGGCATATCGACCTTCGAGACCTCGATGCCCACCTCCTCGAGCTTCCTCGACGATTCTTCGAACATGCGGACTATTCTATCGTCCGGAATGGACTCAATGAGCTCCCTCGGAACGGCGACGCTCCTTATCTCCTCATCCGCGAGGCTCAGAGGCGGCTGCGCGAGACTGGTCGGGTCCATTTCATCTTGACCAGCTATAATTGGCAACACGAGCGCGATGTCCTCTATCGATCTCCCCACCAGCCCGATCTTGTCCAGCGAATTCGCATAATCGATCAAACCATACCGAGAAATCCTGCCGTATGTCGGAGTGAAACCGACGACCCCGCAGAACGATGCGGGACAGGATATCGAACCGCCGGTGGACTCAGCGACGGCGATGTGGTGCTTCATGATCGCGGAAGCGCAAGCAGCGCCGCCGCTGGAACCGCCGCAGCTTCTGGAGGAATCGAACGGGTTCTTAGGCGGACCAAACGCGCAATTCGTGCTGAATGTCCCGAACCCGAACTCGTCCATGTTAGTCGTTCCGATGAACACCGCGCCCGCGGACTTCAGCCGGGATACCACGGTCGCATCGAACGGGGGATGATAACCGTCGAGAATCCGCGAACCTGCACGCGTCAACGAGCCTTTGACGCATATGTTGTCCTTCACGGTGAACGGGACGCCTTTCAATGGTCCCTCAGGGCCATCTTCGATTCTTGTCACCAGGTTTGAAAACGCATTCAGCCTTTGGTTCTCCTCGACGAGCCTCGGAATCAATTCCGCGATGTAATCGTGAGGGGCGAGAGCGCCCTTCTTGACTGATTCGATGTAATTGACGAGAGATTCGCGCATCATTGCATCCTCGGACCTCGGACATATCTTTGAAGGAGGTTCATTCGCTCGATGATCTCATCAGGATCTATCCTGAGTCCGGCTTCGTCTTCTCTGAGGTAGTTCGTTATCTCAATCGGGTGAAACGCGGGCTCGCAGTCCGCCTTTGCCTCGTCTAACAACGCGAACGCAGAGAGAATCTCCCGCAAATCGATCAGGAACTTCTCCTCTTCTTCGGGCGTCAGCTCCAGGCGGGCGATCTTCGCGACCCGTCTTATCATATCGATATCGAGTTCGGGAGGCAACTCTATTCCTCTGGACGACTGTGATTGAATGGTGGATATTCAATTCTTTCGCCAAAGCCGGCAAGAACAGAAATGCGAGCGTCGCGAGGAATACTCGGCTCTATTCCTCGTCCTCGTCCTTTATCATGTCCTCGGGGCACCTGATGAAGCTGCCTAGGGACGCTATGAGCTTCTGCCTGTCAGAGAACCTCTCGAGCAGGGACTTCTGCACTTCCGCGCTGACAAGAGGAGTGCACTTCGTCTTCCTCGCGTACTCTTGGTCCTTGTACTCCTTCAGCGACAGCACGGCCTCCTTGTGCGGGCTGAGCGTGATCGTCCACTCCTGCTTCTGATGGCTCGTCATCGGCGAGGTATATTCCCACTTGAGCTCGATGCAGTCCTTCGGGCACCTCTCGACGCAGTAGCCGCACCCGATGCACTTGAGCGGGTCGTACTCGTACCGCTTGGTCTCCTTGTCTATCTTGATTGCGTCCGCCGGACAGCTCTTCTCGCACATGGTGCACATTATGCACTCGGTCGGGACCATCTCGAACCTGCCCCTGTAGCCGGGGGTCGGAGGCCTCTTCTCGAAGGGATACCTCAGCGTGGCCGGCCTCTTGAACAGGTTCTTGAACACGTTCTTGATCATCTCGACCATCTTTCATCACCTGTCCGTGCAGCTCAGGCACGGGTCGATGGAGGCTATTATCACCGGGACCGCTGCGAACTCCTCTCCCAGTATCATGTACTTCAGCGCGGGGATGTTCACGTAGCTCGGGGTGCGTATCTTCACCCTGTCGAGGTTCTTCGTGTTGTTCCCCTTCGCGTAGTAGAACAGCTCGCCTCTCGGAGCCTCGACTCTCGCCAGGGCCTCCCCGTTCGGGTTCCCCTGAACGCGGGCGGCTATCGGCCCGTCCCTCATATGGCCGATGGCCTGGCGTATCAGGTCGATCGACTGGAAGGTCTCCCTGACCCTGACCTTCGTTCTCGAATAGATGTCCCCTCCCTCTTCGACCTGGGGAGTGAAGTGCAATATGTTGTACGCGGCATAGTTGACGTCCCCGCTCGCGCGGATGTCCTCGGGCACGTCGCTGCCTCTCGCCACCGGCCCGACGACCCCGTACGTGTGCGCCTCGGCGGTCGAAAGCACGCCGACGCCCTTCGTCCGCTTCTTAAACGTCGGGTCGTCGAGGTAGGACTTCGCCAGTATCTTGAACCGCTCCTCGAGCTGGTCCATGCCCTTCTCGATCTTCTTGACGACGTCGTATCCGATGTCCCTCCTCACGCCGCCTATCTGGTTGATGTCGTAGTGCACCCTGTTGCCGGAGATCGTCTCGAACAGGTCCATCACGATCTCTCTGTCCCTCCAGGTCTGCATGAAGAGGTTCTCGTACCCCATCGCGTCGGCCGTGAGGCCGAGTATCAGCGTATGGCTGTGGAGCCTTTCGAGCTCCGCGACTATCGTCCTTATCAGCTTCGCCCTCTCGGGCACCTCGATCTTCATCATCGTCTCAATGACATCCGAATAGGTCGTCGTGTGATGGTGCGAGCAGATGCCGCACACCCGGCCGCACAGGAAGACGTTCTGCTTGAAGTCGTTCAGCTCCGCGGCCTTCTCGATGCCCCTATGGCAGTAGCCGACGGTGATGCTGACGTCGACGACCTTCTCCTCCTCGAGCGAGAGCTTCAGCGCGACCGGTTCTGGTAGCACGGGGTGCTGGGCACCGAGCGGTACGACGCTAACCCTGGTGGAAGCTGCCATTCAATTCGCACCCCCTTTGGACTGTGCGCTTTCCTTCGCGGGCGCCTGGGACGCGGAAGGCTTCAGCTCTTTCTTCTCTGGCTCGATCTTCTTAGGCTTTCTCAAAGGTGTACAAATCCCAGAGCCGGGCTCGAGGAACACGTTCGGCCTCGCGCCGTCAACCTTGATGCCGAAATAATCCAGCAGCTCGCTCTCCATCAGCTCCGCGTACGGGAACAGCCCCGTCACGCTCTCGACCTTGGTGTTCTCGTCTATCTCCACCTTAAGATTGGTTATCTCGGCGGCCTTGGAGAAGTGATATATCAACTCGAACTTCCCGTTCCCGAGATCGTTCCCCGTAATCGCTATCAACCTCGCGCCGAGCTGGAACATCTTGTAAACTTTGCTGTCCAGGTCGGGAAGGGTCGTCTTCAGCTCGATCGCCTGCAACTCACTTCACCTCCTTCTTGTGACGCGCTTCTTCTTGCAGCTTCTGGAGCTTCGTGAGCGCCTCTATGACTCCGTCGATTATCGCCTCGGGCTTCGCGGCGCAGCCGGGGACGTAGACGTCCACCGGGATGACCTTGTCGACCCCCTGCTCGATGTTGTAGCAGTTGTGGAACACGCCTCCCGTGCAGGCGCAGGTGCCGCAGGCTATGACCATCTTCGGGGAGGGCATCTGCTCGTAGAGCCGCTTCAGGCGCTCCTTGGCACGCTTCGAGACAGGCCCCGTAACGAGCAACACGTCCGCGTGCTTCGGGTTGCCCTTGTTCAGGATGCCGAACCTCTCGACATCGTACTTCGGGGTCAGACACGCGAGTATCTCGATGTCGCACCCGTTGCAGCTTCCGGTATCGAAATGGAGAACCCAGGGCGATTTCACCCTCGATTTCTCTATCAGAGTCACCTCAGATCACCCCCGCGCTTTGCAGGATATAGATCAGCGCGTAGTTCGCGACGATCGCGATGATTCCGAAGGACGCGGTGAACTTTATCATCCGGTCCTTCGTGAGACGCGCCGTTGCGTTGTCGACTATCTGAGCGGCGAGCAACGCGACGGCTATCAGCAGTATCTTGACGGCCGCGGATACGATCAGGTTGTCGCTGTTGAAGAACAGCGTGAATATGCCGAAGATCAGCGCGAGCTCGAACCAATGGCCGAGCTTCGTGATGGCCAGGTATGGCCCGGAGTATTCGATGTACGGTCCTGAGACTATCTCCTGATGCGCGGTAGCCACGTCGTAAGGAGACTTCTGCGTCTTTATCACCAGGACGACTATCAGAGCGACGAACACCAGGGGCAACGTCAATATCAGGTCGCCGACCGTGTACAGGTCTGCGACGACGAAGGATCCGCCCTGAATACCAATTATCAGAAGGGCGAGAAGCAGGACCGGCTCGTATGCCGTTATCTGCAGCAGCTCTCGGTTCGCGCCCATATGGCTGTAGGGAGATCTCACGCTGAACGCCCCGACGACGAGGAACACCGAGCCCGCCGCGGACGCGAAGAAGATGATTATCAGGTCCAGCCCGAACACGAACAGCGCGAATGCCAATACGGAGAACGTCAGAAACAGCATCGCGAATATCACCTGGGGCCTGTTGAGCAGCATCGGCTTCTTACCCACCAGCTTGAAGAAGTCATAAAGCACCTGCCAGACAGGCGGGCCGACCCTGTTCTGCATCCTCGCGGTTATTATCCGGTCGATACCGAGAAGCACCGCGACCGCGAACGGCGCGAGTATGATGACGGCAATCTGAATCAAGAGCAACGCCCACCAATCCATATCAGATCACCCCCGTGAGAAGCGCGGTCATCAGCATGGCGACTATCACGACCGTCGCGGCGAAGTTGAATATGTACGTCACGCCCGCATCTGGGACTCTCTTGTCGTAATACGCTCCGGCGAGCGTGTAATCGAAGTTCTCGCCGCCGAGGTACGCCGTCGATACGATCTCCGGGCGGATCCTGACGAGCAACATCGTCAGCAGGATGACTCCGCCGAATACGAGCAACATGATGATCAACGGTATCACAAGGTCGAAATCGCCGAGCGGAGCCTCTCCGAAGACGAGGGCGACATAGGGATTGACGAGATACTGCACGACCTGGAACACGAGCAACGAGAGAGCGACGGCGCACGCGACCAATGCGCCCAAGGTCAGCTTGTATATCCCGGACAGCTTGGACCTTATAGCATCGGGCAGCTCGCAGGTCGCCCCGACGGACATCACGCGCCCCATCCATTTCGCGTAGTACAGGGCGGTGACGGCGGAACCTATCGCGAGAAGTATCAGGACTATCGGGAAACCCAATCCTGCCGCCTCGACAATCAGCCATTTCCCGGCGAACATTCCGAACGGCGGGAGCATTATCGTGAATATGCCTATCAGCATCGCGCCCGCGACGAACGGGAGCCTGCACCGCAGGTTCTCCATGTCCTCGATGTTCAAGGTGTGCGCCTCGTGCTTCACTACGCCCACCGTCATGAACAGGAGTGCTTTCGAGATGGCGTGGAATATCAGGAGCACGAGCGCCGCGCTTATCGCGAACGACGTGTTGATGCCCACACACATCACGATCAGGCCGAGGTTCCCGATGGTCGAATATGCCAGGACCCTCTTGGCGTTCGTCTGCATGACCGCAAGTATCGCGGTCGCGAGGAACGATATCGCGCCGACGGACGCGACCAGCCACATCAGGCTGGTCTCCCATGCTACCGCCGGGGATATCCTCAGCAGGAGATAGACCCCGAGCTTCACCATCGTCGACGAGTGGAGCAGGGCCGAGACCGGCGTCGGGGCGACCATCGCGCCGAGGAGCCAGCTCTGGAAAGGCACCTGAGCGGACTTCGTGAACGCCGCGAGGGCCATCAACGCGACCGGGGCTATCGACCACGCCGCGACGCCTCCGCTGCCGAGCACCTCCTCGAGAGAGAGCGTATCCATCTGAAGCCAGATGAGGACTATCGCGAAAGCGAAGGCGACCCCCCCTCCGAGAGTATATATAAGGGCGCGCAGGGCGGACTCGTTCGCCTCCTTCGTACGCTCGTGACCTATCAGGAGGAAACAGCACAGGGTCGTGACCTCCCAGAAGAAGAACAGCCAGAGGATGTTGTTCGAGAACACCGCGCCGTTCATCGCGCCGAGGAAGAGTATCATTATTGAATGGAACCGCGCCTGCCTCTTGTCGGCTTCCATGTACTTCAGGCTGTAGACGACGATGATGGACCCGACAATCGATATCACGAGCGCCATTATGACGGCGAGATAATCGATCACGACCGAAGGGGAAATCGTGTGCCCGAACTCCAAGGATTCGAGGATGGCGAGAGGCACCAGCTGAAGAACGGCGAACGCCACGACCACGGCGTTCTTCCATCTGACGCCGATGTACATGAAATAGATCATCAGCGCGAAATCGAGCACCGTTATCAGCAACGCTGCGGGAATGGCCATTCCGTAGACGTCTATCTCGTCGGCATCGAAGGCCAACTCGTTCGCGCCGTTCGAGTACATCTCCCAGAACAGGGCGAGCGACAGGAGAATCATCGCCGCGGCCATTATGCTGACGACGACCTTCTGAACCGACATCTTCCTTGCAGCGAGGGAGAGTGCTCCCATTATGACTGGCACGAGAACCAGAAGTAGCGCTAACAACCCCGCGTCCATTGCTATCGAATGAGCTTCTGCTATTTTCTTAATAACCCTTGCTCTCCAAATATTGCAGTTGTTGGAAGGAATTTCGAATTCCGACAATGAAATTGATATCGGATGGAAAAATCGAACATCCTCGTACAAATATCGGCCTGATATTTCGCAAGAAGCGTAACTCTATAATTTAGATTCGTTGAACGCATGCGCCCGAAATGGATCGCAAGAGAATAATGGTGCAAGTGTGACCGCGATCGGCCGATGAAAAGCTCCGGGAATATGCATAGGTATTTCATCATCGTAATCATCACAATAGACGGATAGTTTGAATATGGAATCGAAAGGGCAGGGCTTGCTCGAATTAGGCGAGCCGTGCGCGACTTTCACGTTGACTACGGAAGTCACGAAAAACAGCATAATATCGTTCCCGAAATTCCTGATAGAAAGCTCGAACCAGGGGAGATTCGGACAGATAGCGGCAGGGAACTTCAACCACGTCGCTGGGGAACACGGGAAATTCCTCGTCTTCGACGCGAAATGGTATCCGAAAGACTACAGCGCGGTCGTCAGGATAAGGCTCGATTCGCCCTTGACCGTCGACATATTTTCAAGACAGGGGGCAAACAAGGAGTTCGCAAGGAGGCTGGAGGACTATTTGCTGCTGATGCTCCAGGCTTTCGAGGAGGTCGTAAGGAGCGAAACTATCTACATGACCTTCATGCCAGGCCAGGAGAAGACGTCGAGGCTGACGATACAGCGCAAGTTCTCCGAGAAGTTCCTCACGGGGAACATGCTCAACCTGTTCCTGCTCTCGATCATCATCGGCGTGATTATCATTCTGATTTTCGGCGTCAACATCGGCCCGATAGTGCTCGTTGTGCTGATATTCGCGATCGTTCTCAGCGCCGGGAAGATCGTCGCATTGACGAGCGACTGGCGAATAACGGCTGAGCATCCCGAGGTCGTGATAGTGAAGTGCAAGCTCGACAGGGCGATGATAGGGTCCTTCATGCAGACATACGGCGATAGACTTCCGTCGCTGAAGAAGAACATCTACGA
This sequence comes from Thermoplasmata archaeon, assembly GCA_038852105.1. GTDB lineage: Archaea > Thermoplasmatota > Thermoplasmata > UBA10834 > DTMW01 > JAOUEZ01. The sequence continues at coordinate 164,427 of JAWCKK010000002.1, read as the reverse complement.
TTTCATGACCGAAAAGAGAAGACAGGCGACCCCTGAGGAGATATCGAATTTCTTCTGGAAGGCGGGCATCGTCATACCGCCCGATCAGATAATCGTCAAGAGAATCAACGTCTATGGGATAGTCAAGAAAGCGGCCGACAGATTCCGGGCGCCCGTCCCCACGATAATGATAACGAAGAACCCGAAGCCAAACGCCGCCGCCACGGGCGTTTCCAAGCACCTCGCGACGATAATGATCACGATAGGGCTCCTGATACAGCTCGACGAGAACGAGATAGAGCTCGTGGTCGGACATGAGATGAGCCATCTGAGGTTCGGCGACCCTGCGATACTGTTCACGGTCTTCTCTTGCGAGTATCTCGCGCGAGTGTACCTCTATTACGCCGTGATAGCACCGATTTGGCCGTTATATCTGTTCTTCATATTCTACGTGATATTCTTCGTGGGGAAGCTGCTCGAGGCAAGGGCGGACCTCGAGGCCGCGTACATCCTGCGCGACCCGAAAACCATGGCGACCTCGCTGAAGAAGATAGGGTTCAGAAGGCTCATACTGGACGAGAGGTTCATCGAGGGCAAGGAGTCGACGTTGGAGGACTGGTTCGCCTTCGACCCGCACCCGCCGATAGGCTACCGAATACGGAGACTCGAAAGCCTGGACATGAACGACGTCCCGAAGCACACCTTCCTGAGATCGATATCCGACGTGTTCCGCGGGATCAGGAAGGCCATGGCAAGATGAGCTCAGAGGGCCAGAAGGACCGTCCCGGTCACGGCAATCGCCACCGCGAGGTATTGCATCCAGACGAGCCTCTCCTTCAGCGTGAATCTCGCGAGGAGCACGGTGACGATGGGATAGACCGACGTAAGAGGCGTCACCAGGGACACGATGCCGTTGCTGAGCGCCAGGAAAAGGCATATCGTCCCGACGGACGCCATGACCCCCGCGAACGCCGAATATTTCAGCTTGTGGATGTCGCGCTCCATTCGGCCTTTCTCGAAGTGCAGCCAGAGCGGGCCCCACACAACAACCATCGTGAGGCCGTCAATCAGGATGTAGTCCGCCTCTCCGATCATCCCGATCGCGAGCTTGGACGGGATTGCCCAAAGACCCCAGAACATGAGGGACATTATCGCCCAGAACAGCCAGAGCCTGCTCTTCGGCGTTCCGTCTGCGTTTCGCGTCTGCCTTTCCTCGGTGCCTGACAGAAGGAGCATCGCGAATATGATCATCATGATGGCGATGCCCTGCATCATCGTGAGGCGGTCGCTCAGAATCATGATCGCCAGAATCACCGACACCGCGGGATATCCAGCCGTCATGACGGAAACGACCGATACCTTACCTATGCGAAGAGCGAAAATATAGAAGACGAATCCGAGCGCCCCGACGACCCCTGCCAATATGGCCATCAAGATTCCCTCTATGGTATTGGGCACGGAATCGGGAAGCAACACCCAGTAAGAGCTCTGTATCACGACTGACGCCGCCGAGTACAGGATTCCCGTCTTGTACGACCCGAGCAGGAGGACGCCTTTCTTGGAGAACTGCTGCGCGGTAGAATAGCAGAGTATGGTCCCCACGGCGAAAAGCAACCAGAGCTCTATCATGAAACCCGCCTTCGGACGCCTTCGATGGCACCGCTGTCGGCCGGAGATTGGGTTCCGATTTATAATGGTTCTCGAAATATTGGCCTCAATGGTCCGAAAAAGAATATTGTATGCCATCCGCATATCGTGACTCGCCATGCAATCTCGAAAACAAGCCTGCAAGGGCGCGACCGAGGAGAGGCTCTGCGACCTCGCAATCATCGGTTCAGGCCCTGCAGGATTGACGGCGGCGATATACGGCACGAGAAGCGGGCTGAGCTGCCTCGTGCTCGAGAAGGGCGTCGCGGGCGGCCAGGTCATGCTCGCCCCCTGGATAGAGAACTATCCCGGCTTCTCGAGGATAGAGGGGATGAAGCTCGTCGAGGCGATGGTTGCTCATGCGAGAGAGTATGTCGAGATCAACGAGGGGACGGAAGTCGTAGGGATCGAGAAGGAGAAGGATGTCTTCAAGATAACAACGACCGCCGGAGTCTTCCGCGGCAGGAGCGTCCTGCTGGCAACCGGGGCGTCTCACAAGAAGCTGCTCATACCCGGAGAGGAGGAGTATTACGGGAAGGGCGTGAGCTACTGCGGGACGTGCGACGGGTTCTTTTTCAGGAAGAAGAAGGTCATCGTGGTCGGCGGCGGCAACACCGCCCTGACGGATGCGCTCTACCTGCACTCGATAGGATGCGACGTCACGCTCGTTCATAGAAGAGATGCTCTTCGCGCGGACCAGCATCTTCAGGACGCGATAGCGGAGAAGAACATGAAGGTGATGCTCAACACGACGGTCGAGAGAATCGACGGGGACAGCACTTCCGTGAGAAGCGTCGAGCTGAAAGACGTCAAAACGGGAAAAGCTACCAGGATGGACCTCGACGGCGTATTCATAGCGGTCGGGACGACGCCCAGTAGTGCGCTCGCGAAAGCTCTATGCGTCGATATCGACGCCAACGGTTTCGTCAAGGTCGACAAGAATTTCAGAACGAATGTTCCATTTGTCTATGCTGCGGGCGATGTCACGGGAGGAATACTGCAGGTTGTCGCAGCCGTTCACGGAGGCGCCGTCGCGGCGCTTTCGGCCTTCGAAGATCTCGCAAACCCATATTACACGCGCACGAGAACCGCCGATGCGGAAGCGTGCGACTTGAAACAAAATAAGACCTGAGCTCAAATCGTAGAGACCAGTATTATTCCGATTATGAATCCCGCCACGAGGAGCCACTCGATTCTCGAGAGGCGCTCTCTTAAGAAGAGGAACGCAAGTATCGCGACAACGACGGGTGCGGACGCTATGAGCGGGAACACGATTGCGGCAGGGCCTACTTCTACCGCCATTATTTCGACGAAAAACGCGAGATTGCCCACGATCGCAGAGATTACCGCGAGCTTTACCGCAAAACCCCATTTCGGCCATGCATCGCGTATCTGCACTCTCTTTAGCCTGTAGTAAATAAGCGTGATCGGAGGGACCACAAAGGAATATAATCCGAGGAACGCAAAATCTGATATCTGCAGCAGCGCCAGCTTTGTGAATATCGCCCATAAGCCCCATGCGAGCACAGTGAAGATGACGATCGCATAGTATCCCTGCGATGCGTGCTTTGAATCCTCGGACGATTCGTGCGTGTAGGAAAGAGTTACCATGCTTATCATGATGATGATGACGCCGATACCCTGGGCGGTCGTAAGGAACTCGCCGAGGAATATGATAGCCACTATGACGACCATCACAGGATACGTGGCCGTCGCGCTTCCGACGATCGAAATCGGCCCCCGCTTCGCCGCCTCGACGTAAGCGTAGTATCCTATCTGTCCGAAGGTGGCTCCGAGCAGGCCGAGGACGACGCCGTCTATAGCGATATTCGAGAGTTCCCCCGTGAGAATCTCATAGATCAGAACAATCACGAACATCGGAAATGCGACTAATAGAGAGAAGAGAATCATCGATGGGACGGAAAGTTCATGCAACGATTTTTTCTGGATGACCATGGAGGAGCCGTACATCAATATCGCGACAATTGCCAGAAGAAGCCACGTCTCGGCCATGATCGTCAACCCCGGACATCGCACCAGCCTCTATGTTGCCAGCTGTCGACCGCTAGAACACGGTTCTGATGATTAATCTTTGCATGATATAGCTACCTTTCCCTAATCAAAATATGAAAAGGATTCTCTTTCTCAATAGGATTCGCATAATGCAATTATAAAGAAGTTGCCGTCATTTCGCAGGCAGCCGTATGATGAATGATGCACCCTGCGAAAAATCCCCTGGCACGCGGTCCTCTATCTGTATGTTCCCGCCGCTGAGGTCAATTATCATTCTGACTATCCTTAGTCCCATGCCCCGGGATGTCCGCATGCTCGGCTGCTCGTACATCGATTCGAGCGATGCCGCCTCTTTCGATAAGAGCAGACGCTTCTGATCGTCAGGTATGCCGCGGCCGCGATCATCGATTCTCACGATATAATACTCGCCTGAATCATCCTTTGCCTTGGAGATCTCGGTATCTATCTCGACCTCCTCGTGCGCATCAGCCTTGATAGCATTATGATATATGTTTGCGAGAGCGTTCATCAGGAACCGATGCGCATTGACTTCGCATTTCTCCCTCGGAAACGAGTGTTTGATTTTGATACTCCTCCATGGGAATAGGCCTATGGCATCCCTTTCCGCGTTCTCGATGACTTCCTTCAGGTTTTGTCGCTCGATACAATCATGCAATTTCTCCGTCTCGCTGAGAGTCCTGACGTTCTTTATGAGTGCGGTGGTCTTGCTAATTTGCTCGAACATGAGTCGCATGAGCTCCCTGTGATCATCGCTCAACGTTGGATTGCTCAACAGCATGTCCAGGTAGCAGCTCACTGGCGTGAGGAAGTTCACAATATCGTGTCCCATCAGGTCCGTGTACAGCTCCGCACGTTTCCTCAGCAGATCGAGCTGACGATCAATCAGGTTCTTCTCGGTGACATCGTCGATTATCTCCATGACATATTGAACATCGCCTTTCGAATCGAATATCGGAATCGATCTGAATTCAAAGAACTTCTTCTTGCCGTCACATTCGACGTCTATCGGTGTATAAAGGGGCTCCCCACTCTTGAAAACCTTTTCACCAGGGCAGCCGTGAGATTCATTTAATGAGAACTTGCAGTGCTTGAACACCATCTTGCAATTTTGCCCGATCTTTACCTCAGGCGACCATTTCTTGATCTGCCTGTTCATCTCGAAGATATTGAAATTCCTATCGATAACTATCACGCCGAAATCGATGTTGTCCTGAATCATCTGCAATCTTTCCTTATGCTCCTTTATTGCGAGTTCGGCGATCTTGCGAGCCGTGATATCCCGGGTGCTACCAAGAATAAACTTGATATTCCCATCCGCGCCCGTAATCGGGGAGATCGTAATATCTTGCCAGATATCCAAATCGCCGAAGTGAAGATGATATTCTCTACTAACAATGCCCTTTTTTGTCATCACCTGATTGAAAAGTTCGCGCGCATCTTTGGCAACATGCTCTGGCAGGATTTCTTCCACGTTCTTGCCGATTACATCTTCCCGCTTTAGATTCCCGAACTTGAGAGCTGCGTCATTGATTTCAAGAATCCGGGCCGCACAATCCGTTACCATCCTGATATCCGGGGCTTGCTCGAACAAGGTCTTGTATTTCGAAACGGTCTCTTCGAGCCTTGCTTCGTATGCAAACCTCTCGCTGATGTCCCTGACAATCGCCTGCAGAATCTTGCCCTTATCGCCGATTTTGAGTCTATTCAGGCTCACCTCGGCATCGAACGGCGTTCCGTCCTTTCTGCAGTGCTTCCAGTAGAATCTCTGCGGCTCCTTGAGCGCGCTATCCATCATCTCAATGGCTTTCTCCTTGGAGTCCCTGCCATCAGGTTGTTTCTCCGGCGAGAATTCCCAGGGATGCTTGCCGATAATGTCCTCCCTGGAGCACCCGAACATCTCAAGAGTCTTGACGTTGCACTCCTGGAAAACGTAATTGCTCATGAGGAATATCGCATCGTTCGCCCCCTCGAACAAAGTCTTGTATTTCTTTTCGGCTGTCTTGAGTCGTTGCTGCGACAAGCGATCTTTCGTGATATCGTGAGATATCCCGCGGAAGCCGGCGAAAACACCGTCATCTGTAAACACAGGAAAGACTTCCATCTGCAGATAGCGTGGCTTTCCGTCCTTGGTCAAGCATCTTACTCGATAGGTGATGAATTCCTTATCGGAGGGGAAGCTCCTGACCATCTCCTTGATGAACTTCTCCGTATCCGCGCCGGACAAAACATCATTAATGTTCTTCCCAATCAGATCGGTTGGCGATATTCCGAGGAATTTCTCGGAGGCCTTGTTCGAGTAGGAAAAATTGCACTGGTTATCTATCTCCCAAATCCATTCCCTGAGAGAATCGATCATCGCCATGAACCTCTGGGGTTTCCCGGCGAAACTCGTCTCCACATCCCATAGATTCTCGGGATCTATCAAAATGAGGACGGTAGCGCTCTTCCCCGGCGAAAGCTCGAAGTGCCGCGGGTACGCGATTTGCTCCTTCTTCCTCCCGTCCTTTTCTGATATCTGAATCAGCCTTGGGCGGGCTTGACCCGTTTTCCGAGCTCTACCCAGGAGATCATAAAGATTCTCATCGCCCGGAGCAATGATGGAGAGGAAATCCGTCTCATCCATTCCGATGACGTCTTTGTTCCCGAGATGCCCCAAAAGCTTCTGATTTGCATAAGCAACGCGCCCTTCTTGGAATATGACTACTAGTGCTGATATCCCGTCCATGAAAGATATCAGAGGGTCGAAACCACCCTTGGTTACGGCTTCGCTCGAGGCGACAGCTTTGCCCATAGAAAGCATTATTAAATGCATTGATTGCTCAAAATAATTTCTATTGAGGCTATTACTAAGCGAGATTTCTCTCAATAGCAACTGCCAGTCAATTCGTTCTATTTAAGCGAGTGCTCCGTTGAAGCCCGAAGTTGCGCTCGGATACTAAATATCCCATCTTCACAGTGATCACGTTGGACCATACATCGCTCAGAGCTCGTCGCCGATCCGGTTTGCATTTCAGACCTCGGAAAGCGCGCATCCGGCCGAGGAATTGGCGGAATGATTGTCATGAGGGTGCTGGAAAGTCGAAGACCATAGAGGCGCCCTTCGAATAGGCACTCCGGACACGGTCCTCGATTCTGAACTTACCGCCGCTGAGCTCCGTGATTTTCTTGGCCACGCGAAGCCCGAGCCCGCGGCCTGTGCGCGTCGATAGGCCCATGAAATGGGAGTTGACAGATGTCATGCCATTTGAGAGCAGGAGTTCTTTCCGCACATCGTCAATGCCTGGCCCGTAATCTGATATACTGACAAGATACCGCTTCTTGCCAAATCGCTTTCTAATCGAAATTGATAAATCGAGGGGGATTTCGGAGCCCTCGCTGGCCTCGATTGCGTTCTGGATGATGTTGGAGAACGCGTTCACAAGATAGCGATCGGCCACAATCGGACATTCGCCTTCTGGAAAGGACTTGTTCGCACGAACCTTCTTCAGCGGGTATTGAACCCCAGCCATCTTAATTGCATCTGCTACGACATTCCGTAGATCAGTCTTCACTGGCGAATATCCTGAGCGGTCAATCTCACTTAGAATCCTGACATTCCTGATTAGTGAGCTCATCTTGCCCATCTGGTCGAGCATCCTACCGAGCAAGCTCGCGGTCCTCCGATTGAACGCCTTGTCCCTGATGAGAAAATCGACATACACGTACAGTGGCGTCAAGAAATTGGCCATATCGTGTCCTATCAGATCGACGTACACCTCGGATCTCCCCAGGGCATCCTTCAGCTTTTCCTCCAATGCGCGCTGGTCGGTTACATCCTCAGTTATCTCCAGAACATCCAGCGCATTACGATTTCCGTTTAGCACTGGCAGGCAATCGAATTTTATATCCTTCCGTTCCCCATTTGTAGACTGAATCCTCAGGCTTGTGGAAATGGGCTTTCCTGTATTGACAACCTCAGTACCAGGGCATCTCTTGAATGCCTGCTGGGCATATCTGCAATGCTCAATTGCGAGATGACAGGTACTGTCTATCTCCACGTTGGGATTACGCTCTTGAAATTTTCTGTTCATTTCGAGAATCCTGTGCTTACTATTGATCAACAATATGCCCAAATCGAGGTTGTCTATGATCTTCTTCAGTCTATTTCCGTGGGATCTCACGTCTTTCTCAACATTCTTCAAATGCGTGATATCAACCGCTGATATCATGACGGCTATAGCCGAATCATGATTGATCTTTACAGCGGATAATGTTACACGCAACCAACGGCTCTCGCCGGCCAATGGCCATTCGAGCTCCTTGATCAACGGTCTGATACCGCGCGCGACATATCTGATAGCTCGGTGCAGCTCACCGGCGAGCTTCCTGCCGAAATGATCTCGAACCGAGCTGCCTATCAACTCATCCTTCTTGGAATTCAGCTGCGTGACAGCCATATCGTTCGCAGCAAGTATGACGCCTCTAGCGTTCGTTATGATCTTGAGCTCGCGCGATTGATCGAACAGCGTTTTATAAAACAAACGGCCGCCTTCAAGTATTGTGCGGGATTTCTTTTCCCCAAAATTCTGCATAAAATATTCGACGATTCCTGGGTATAATTAGCGTAGTCTTGTTAATAAAGCAACTGCCTCTACGGATTATCAGTGTGATACCAATAAGAGTATATTGGGACTGTGTTCCGTATAATACTGGGCTGTATTCCATACACTGTTATCTGCGAAGAACGAAATCAATATAGGATAAATTGATCGGTGCAATGATTGCCCTGCTGCTGAAAATCAAGCGGGAGCTCTCCTGCCGTGCTCACCTGGCGCTTGGGCAGTGTAAAACGATTCTCTCTTGGAGGATCATCTCGCATTGGAGTGATGCAACAATAGTGCAAAATACGTCATGAGATGAGCATGCCAATGACAGAAAATGAGATAATCGAGATTATCTTGAACCACTTCCGCTTGTGAGCCACTTCTTGGGATTCTTTGTATATACGCTCTTATGCCGACTTCAAGACGATATGGCGTTCTCCAAGTAATGTGTCTTAGATATTTACGTGGGCTTTGCTTGTCAAGTCGCCTGCTTCGTGATTATATGCAGAACTATCACTGGGGATTCTGATTGATAAAATGATATCGAGAAAAGTGGGCCCGGTCGGATTTGAACCGACGACCAACTGGTTATGAGCCAGTCGCTCCGCCGGACTAAGCTACGGGCCCTTACTGATTCTCAATAAACCCGAATCATCTAATTAACGATTTTCCATCGTTCATGCTTGAAGCGCCGTCGATCGGGCTCGAACCGATGACCTTCCGGTTAACAGCCGGATGCTCTACCAACTGAGCTACGACGGCAGGGCGTAGCTGCTCCTTATCTGTCGCCCGTAGATAAGACTTTTGGAGCGCTGGATTGCAATTCATTCCAGCTGCTCGCGCAGCTCTTGAACGGTCGCGTTCAACGATTCCAAGCTCTTCTTCAGGTTGTCGAGAAAATCCTGGAGCTTGGCGGTGGTTATCGCGCCGTCGGGCGACGGTTCTATCAGGCCTTCCTGCTCGAGTATCCTGAGGGAATATCTGACCTTGTGCTGGGGAAATGCGAGCATCTCCGAAAGCCGGATTATTCCGATAGGTTCGTTGTCCATAATCGCTTTCAGGAGAGCGACATGCCTCTGCAGAAGGTCTATCTCGGTCTCTATCCTGCTCGTCAGGGTGTTCTTCGCCCTATCTTTCATTTCGCCCACCATTCACAATGATTAGCATGTCACGTGATAACAATTGGAATATATGAAAGAAATTGACCAACACCTTTCATTGGATGCTCGTGCCAGCGAGATTGTTCCAGGATAACTTTCGGAGAACGGATGATTCTTCTCGTCCCTATCAGAATTGCAATTATCCGACTAATATTCAAATAACCTCTCTGACTCTTGACGCAAACGTGTCGATAATTGAGGCGGAGTCGATTTCTAAGCGGTTCGGAAAGAAGACCGTCCTCGACAAGATATCACTGAGGGTCGAGGAAGGAGAGATGTTCGGGTTCCTCGGCCCGAACGGGGCCGGGAAGACAACCCTGTTGAGAATACTCACCGGTCAGCTTGAGCAGGACGAGGGGGTCGCGAAGGTTCTGGGAATCGATGTGAAGAACGAGCCGCTCAAGGTGAAGCGCCTGGTAGGCATAGTCCCCGAGGTCGAATCGCCGCCGACATATCTCACAGCGTACGAGTATCTGTACTTCGTGGCGAAGGTCAGAAACCTGACGGACATCGATTCGAGGATAGATCGTTGGTGCGATTTCTTCGACCTCCAGGCGGCGAAGGGCACGATATGCAGGGACCTCAGCAAGGGTATGAGGCAGAAGCTGATGATCGCGAGCGCGTTCATCCACGAACCGAAACTCGTGTTCCTGGACGAGCCTTTCATCAACCTCGACCCGATATACCAGCACGAGTTCAGGGAATATCTTAGGAGATATGTGCAGAACGGAGGCACGGCCTTCGTGTGCTCGCACATATTGGAGATAATCGAGAAGCTCTGCAACAGGGCGTCCATAATATCCGAGGGCAGAATAATCGCGACAGGCAAGATGTCTGAACTCGTCAGGGAAGGGGAGCACCTAGAGGACCTGTTCCTCAGGCTTGTAAGGAAGGGGTGATGCGCGGTGATGAGAACCCTTCTTAGGCTGATGTTCAAGGAGGAACTGAGGACTCACATCACGTACTCGGGCAAACGATTCTGGACGTTCCCCGTCGTGGTTTTCGTGTTCTCATCGATATTCGCCCTTTCGATGAGACGCCTTCTCGTCGAGACGACTCTGGATCAGATGATGATCCTCGCGCTCGCCTCCGCGTTCCTGTACGGCATCTCCGTCGGGAGCTTCGGGTTCATGGGGAGGCAGTTCGTCGAGAAGAGGTTCGGCACGCGGAATTACCTTGTGGCAGCGCCAGAATTGCTCCCGATCACCTATCGCCAGACGTTCCTCGGGCTCTACGTCAGGGATTCCGTGTTCTACGTCCTGCTCGTCCTGGCACCTGCGGTCGCGGGATTGGCTGTGGCAGCGCCCATTGTCGGGTTCAGAATCACCAGCATCTTGCTGTTCTTCGCCGCGGCGGTCATGAGCTTCCAACTGGGCACGAGCCTCAGCTTCCTCGGCTCGGTCCTTTACAATAGGAGCACGATAGCCTTTTTCGCCTTCACGTCCTCCATCATCGCGCTCGTATTCCTGGGCGGGGCATTATCGCTATTCGACGTCACGTATCTGCTGCCGGCATTGAGGTTCGAGTTTTCCGTCCCGCCCTTCGGGAACGATTACTCGACCGCGCTCGTTATGGCGCTTTTCTCGATTGCCGCGACCGCGATATTGACGGTTCTCAGCCTCATGCTCGTGAAGCTGCATTTCACGATTAAAGACGTGAGACACGAGCAGATACTGCCGGCATACATCGAGAGACTCGACATATCCGGGAGCTACAAGGAGGTCGTCGGCAAGGAGTTCGTGGACCTGAAGAGGAGCGGGACGGTCAGCAAAATGTTCTTCTCGTTCGTGCTGCCGCTCGTGTTCCTCTCCTTCACGTCGTGGTTCGTCAACACCGGGCTGGGGATAGAGGTCGGGTTCAACACGGTATTCTACGGCGCGATGGTCGGGTTCCTCGGCGTCATCCTATACAGCTGGCTGAACAACGTCGACGGCACCGACTATTATTCCCTTCTCCCCCTGACGGTCCCGCAGGTCATAAAATCGAGGCTTATCGTGTTCCTCCTCCTCACCGTATGGATAAGCACCGTATTCGTCGTCGGGATAGCAGTATTGAACAACGAGGTCGACCTGCTCTGGCTCGCGCTCGTCGTCATGGTCGTGACCTCGATTTACATGGTGGTCATGATCGCCTATCTGACCGGCCTGAGAACCAACTCGTTCCTGTTCGATATGGGGATCATGAGCAGGTTCGCGATCATGTCATTCCTGCCAGACGTATGCCTCACGATACTCTCGTTCACTATCAGAACTAACCCGATATTCTCCGCGGGATCGATTCTGCTCGTGCTTGCAATACTGATCGGCGCGACCGTGATACTGTACAGGGGCATAGAGGAGAAATGGCGCCACACCGGGTTCGATGTTTAAATGCGGGATACCCCCTTTCTCGCGCCTCATTAATATTAATATGTAATCTTAAAATTTAATATCATATATTCTATTCTGGCATCTGCATTTCATTTAAATACCTTTTAGGATAGTTACCTATCATCTTTATAATACCACAATCATATAGAGGATGTACATGAGCAGAATCAAGGTTATCACCGACCCTTCTGACCTTGTTCCTATGTTCCGGGCGGTGGACACCAAGGTGAAGAGGGAGGTTTTGAAGCTCATAACCCTCGAGTGGCACACTTCGAAGGAGATCGAGCAGCTGTTCGGTCAGGAGGGGAAGGAGGCATTGGCCTTCTTCGAGAAGATGAAGCTCGTCGAGACGAGGTGGCAATCCTCCCAGGAACAGCAGCCGGAGAAAGCGTATCACACGTACTACACGTCCTTCCACATAAACGCCTCGTGGCCGGTCTACGAGATATCCGACGTCCTCGCGGCGGCGGTTATGGACGAGAAGGAGTTCAAAAAAATCGAGAAGAAGATTCTCGACCTCGTCGGCGACCAGGGGAAGTTCGCGGGCGACGTCGCGGAAGCGCTCGGAGCCACCTTCACGATGCTGAAGAGCCTCGTCAAGAGGAGCGCCAAACTGGAATACCGGGGCCATAGGATAGAGAAAAGAAAAGACGTGACGGGAGACTGAACCCTCGTCTTTTGGTGACTGTCATGTTGAAAGTGCTCAGGATTGGCCATCGCCCGGCCAGGGACAAGAGAATCACGACTCACGTGGCGCTCGTCGCGCGCGCGTTCGGGGCGGACGGGATTGTGATCTCGACCAAAGATTCCGGCATCGAGAGGACCATCAGATCTGTCGTCTCGAGATTCGGGGGCGAGTTCCAGATAGAATCGGGCGTTCCCTGGAAGCAGGTCTTGAATTCCTGGCATGGAATCAAGGTCCATCTGACGATGTACGGAATGCCTCTCGACGAGGCGATGCCGCATATCAGGGGGAAGGACGTGCTGGTCATAGTCGGCGCGGAAAAGGTTCCAGCGGAGCTGTACGAGCTCGCCGATTACAACATCGCCGTCGGCAACCAGCCGCATTCGGAGGTCGCGGCCCTTGCGCTCTTCCTCGACAGATATTATGCAGGGAAGGCTTTCGACAGAGAGTTCGGCAATGCGAGATTGAGAATCGTGCCAAGCGAAAGAGGTAAGACCGTTGTCGACGAAAGAAAGAAGTCAGGATGATCCGAAGGCGAGAAGAAGGCTCCCGACGAGAGAGGAGGCATTGGAGATGCTCAAGTCGGCCGGGGCCGATGCGTCGGTAGTGAGACACTGCATAGCGGTCAGCACGATAGCGGTGAAGATAGCAAAGAGATGCACAAGGCCAGTTGACATCGAGCTGGTGGAGGTCGGCGGGCTGCTGCACGACATCGGCAGGATATCGACTCACGGGATAAGACACGCGGTGGAAGGCGCACGAATCGCCTCCGAGAAAGGATTGCCGGAAGAATTGGTAAGGATAATCGAAAGGCACATCGGAGCGGGGCTCACGGAGAAGGACGCTGAGCGGCTCGGGCTCCCGAGAAAGAGCTACATGCCTGAGACCCTGGAGGAGAAGATCGTGGCACACGCGGACAATCTCATAAGCGGCACGAAGAAGGTGCCGGTGGCCGAGACCGTCCAGAGATTGGTCAGGATGCACGAAATGGACGGCGCCAAGAGGATGGTCGCGCTGCACAAGGAGCTCAGCGAGGCCTGCGGGGTCGATCTCGACCTTCTCTAATCAGATTTTCCCGAGCTTCCCCGAGAGGTACTCATCTCGAAGCGCCTGATACGCCCTTGCATTCGCGAGCGCTCTTTCCCTGAGGCTGTTGTCGCCGGAGCGCACGATTTTTGCGGGTATCCCGAGCACGAGGCTGCACTCGGGGACGTTCATGCCGCTCGGAACCACGGCTCCGGCTCCGACTATAGAGCCGCTCCCGATAACGGCATCATCCAGAAGAACGGAATTCATCCCGACGATGACCTCATCTCCGACAATCGCTCCGTGAACAACTGCTCCGTGTCCGATCGTGACATTTTTCCCGATCACGACTTTATGTCCTGCATCGCAATGGATCGTGCAACAATCCTGTACGCTGCTGCCCTCGCCTATCCTTATCGTCCCGCGATCGCCTCTTATGCTCGCGAAGGGCCAGATGCTGCAGCCCTTTGAGATCTTGACATCCCCGACGATTGAAGCCCTGCCTGAAATTAGACAGGGCTGTTCTATTTCCACGGACAACCTATCACCACTCAAGAAGACGGGCAGAGAAAGATTTTACTCAGCTTCCCCAGCATACAGGCGCGTCAGATACTCTCAATCTGGCTCTTAAGCTCCTTCTTCGCGCCAGAGGATTTCTTAAGCGCAACCTTCTTCGGGAAGTACTTCAGTATGATGATGTCCCCGACAGAGCCGATCCACCTATAGGGCACGTTGACGGCCTTGGAGTTCTCGACAAGGAGAGGGTTCGTCTCGCTGATAAACAATCCCTGTACCTTCGACTCTTCCAAGTCGACGACCAGGTTGTTCACTGTTCCCAGATAGATTCCTTTGTTCGTATAGACCTGAAGGCCGATTAGCTCAGAAGCTTCCTCGAGCATAATGCATCCCGTTCGCTGTATCCGCATGACGGGTTAAAATAGTTTCTCATCCAGTCGGAAAAACGTGCCGTAGGGGCGAATGCCCCTACGAGCGTTCTTTGAGTTCATTCGAGGATCGGATATTTCTTCACGATGCTTTGATTGGCCCACCACTTGCCGAGCCCAAACCATTGCCCTGCCCGGATATGCGCCATTCCGAGAAGGGCGATCGCATAGAAGATGTGTTCGTCCACTATCGGGTTGTATGCAGGGGGCAAATGGGTAGACCACAGAATAATCATCAGAATCGCGCCAGCGTAGCCCGCAATTCTTATGCCTATGCCCAAAAGCAGTGCAAGCCCTATCGCCAAGAGCGCGAGCATGAACAGCGCATCTACAACGACATTTCCTGCAAGTCCTGAGTACAGGCCTTCCAACGGTCCGCTGGTGCCGTATGCCAAATATCCGGCAGTCGGAGATCCTCCGTTGATCCATGCAGCAGCAGTGGATGTCGGATATAACCCGAATAGCTTATCAAGAAACGCCCAGAACATCGTCCATCCGAGGACCAACCGCAGACCGATCCACACTAATTGCTCCTTGCCAAATCCCAATATCTTCATTCTCTCACCAGATTATCGGACATTCTATAACATCGTTATAAATTGAACCACTTAATATAGATTTACCTCTTAATAACATTGTTAATTAGCTGATGGCTCCAAATATCGCCGTACGTCTCGATCGGCGCGATTATCAGACAATAATTGGCACTCTTCCGAGAATTTGAGGATGTTATCGAAGGAACGTTTAAATAATAAGAACGAGAACGTATGTGCAAGAAAAATGCAAAAACGGATAGGCGATTAGATATGGATGAAGAGATTTTGGCTATCCGTCAAAAAAGGATGAGGGAGATCATGACGGCGGCAAGACAGGAGAAGGACAAGGCGAACTGGCCAGGAACACCTATAGAGATAACGGACGCGAACTTCGATTCCATGACTAAGCAATACGGCGCGATCGTGATAGACTGCTGGGCGCCCTGGTGCGGGCCTTGTAGGATGCTCGCGCCGACGATCGAGACCCTCGCGAAGGAGAACAAGGGCAAGGTTGTCTTTGGCAAGCTGAACACCGACGAGAACATGGCAATCGCGACAAAGTTCGGCATCATGAGCATACCGACATTGCTGTTCTTTAAGGACGGCAAGCTCGTCGACAAGATGATAGGTGCCGTGCCGAAACAGTACATAGAAGAGAGAATCAAGAAGATAATCTGATTCGGATCGGTTTTCCTCGAATGGATGAACCACATCCTCGGATGTACGGAGGCGGTTGATTGGAGACTTTCACTTCGAAATTGATGCTGGACATGAATTGGCCAGGAAAACTCCATACTCAGAACGGTCTTACTCTGGATTTTTCGAAGCCGCCAGAGTATAAGGGGATGCGGAACACGATGACCCCCGAAGATGCATTCGTGTCGGCAATCATTACCTGCCTCGCTTGCACATTCGATTCCATTGCGTCAAAGATGAGGCTGAAGATCTCAAGATACGAATCGGAAGGCACCGGGACGGTCGACAATGTTGACGGCGTCGTGAAATTCTCCAAGATCATCGTGAACGTCAGAATCGTCATCCCCGAGGAGACCAACATGGATTCGGTCAAGAAGGCAATTGAAAAAGCTCAGGCCAATTGCCTGGTTTCCGCTTCTGTCAGCAGCCCTGTCGAGTATAATGTCGATATAGTGTCGGAATAGCTCACAGGCTAGCTTTCTTCGCGACAACACGTATCGCTTCTAGAACGCTCTCCTTCGGCGCAATCGTCACAATGGGTATTCTCACGACCCGCTCCACGGTGGAGCTGACTATGGGAGCGCATACGATACCCCGGGCTCCCTCCTCCTCTGCACGTATGGACGCCACGATGACGTCCTCGATTGTGCTTGCGGGATATTCCCGAACCTGAATCGCCTTTCCGTCGATCGACACGGTTCTCTCCTCGATCTTATCCAGGACCGATCTCGCGGCTATGACGGCGACGAACTCGCCCTTGGCCTTGCCTTCGATCTCGTCAACGCATCTCACGATTGCCCTGAGCGTGCGAAGGTTCGGAGCTCTTTTCTCGGAGATTATCTTGTACAACGTGCTGCTTGCTATTCCCGCCTTGTGCGCGAATTCCCGCAGGTCCATCCCCAGCTCATCCTTGATTATCCTGCGGAGAGTTTCGGAAAAATCCGATTCGCGCTTCGTTAGCGACCGAAGAAGCTCATCGGACAATCTTGGTCTCATTGTTATCAATATTAGGATATTCTTGTTTTATTATTAATACATTTAGGAAATTAAATCTGAAGTTTCGGCAAAAATGCTTATTAGTGCTGAGACCTTTGGATTCATACAATTTGTTCTCGGGATTGGTGAAGAAAATGGAAAGGAAAATCATAGCTCTCGCGCTTGTCATAGTCCTGATCGCAGCGGGTCTCGCGGCAGGCTTGATTTGGCTGACAGGCCAGGCGAATGTGCTTGCGGAAGTAAGGGTCGGATACATAACCGGTGACGTGCACCATCTGCCGTACGCCATTGCCGACAACGAGAGCGTCGGCGGAGGAAAATCGATTTTCTCGAAGCACGGATTGAATGTCACTCCTAAGGGATACTCGACCGGCGCGGTCATAATGGAGAACGGGTTCGCGCAGAACGAGGTGGATATCGCATACGTCGGCGCAGCACCGGCGATATCGAAGCACCTCAATCTTGGCAAGAACATGGTGAACACGTCGATAATATCTCAGGTCAACAAGGAAGGGTCTCTACTGATTGCAGATAACACGATAGACGACCCTTCAGACCTTGTTGGCAAGAAGGTCGCCGCGCCGAGCAAGGGGACAATCCAGTACCTGATGCTCTTGAAGTTCCTCGAGGAGCACGGGATGAACGTTAGCGGCGACATCGAGCCGTACAATGGCACTGCCGCCTACATCGGTTCCGTAAATTACACGGACGCTCTCGCAGGGACGATGAAGACTCTCATGCAGAAGCCCTTGACCGACCAGGATCACCTGAGCGCGTTCATCGCCTGGGAGCCGGTGGGAAGCGATGCGGTAGCCGCTGGCGTCGGCCACGTATTGGCTACATCACAAGATATCTGGGGGAATCATCCGTGTTGTGTAATCGTAGTCAGCAACTCGTTTGCCGAAAGGCATCCTGATGCGGTCCGGAAATTCATCTCCGCGCACAAGGAGGCGATAGATTGGATAAACGCCGCGAAGCAGAACGTCACTTCCGATGACTACTCGCTCCTTGTATCCATCACGAAATCATTCACGGCGAAGAACGAGACCGTTTCGAAAAGCGCGCTCATGCAGGTGAAATACGATTACGAGATCACGGAGTCCTTCGAGGCGATGTTGAAGGAATTCACGGAGAAGATGATAGATTTCGGGATAATACAGGCGGACAGGCTGACATACAACGGGAACGATTATTCGAATGTCCAGGACTTCATAACAAGGTATGTCAAGGAGGATTACATCTGAGGCTTCAAACTTGATTTCTACTCGCTATGGAGGAAAAACACGCGGCAATGCTCAAGCACTTGCATCGCCTTCGGTGAGGCAGAGGAGCGCTAGATGACGCTATCCGAGAAAGGCAAAATCCTGAGACGGCTCAGCCGCGACAGCCCTGAGGGACGCGTAATATTAGGGATAGCAGGGGCGGTCCTGTTCCTGGTATTCTGGGAATTCCTTTTGGAACCGATTGCGCGAACCCTGAACGGGAATCCGGGGCTCGAGTTCCCGACATTCTCGGAATCGATAGGGGCGTTATTGAGTTCTTTCACGTACAAGGACTCGTGGAACCCGAACTTCATGGGAGAGCATCTCGCCTATAGTTTAATCAGAGTGCTTCTCGGGTTCGGAATCGCCGCGTTCGTCGCGGTGCCGCTTGCATTGTTGATGGGATACATTCGAAGCTTCGAACACTTCCTTTTCCCGATAAACGAAATCGCGAGGCCGATTCCCCCGCTGGCATGGATACCTGTCGCGGTCGTGCTCCTATCCGGGGAACTCAAGGTCGTCTTCATATGTTTCCTCGGCGCCTATTTCCCAATCCTGATAAACACGCTCCATGGTGTCAAGACGATAGATCCTTTGCTCTTCGACGCTGCACGCACCCTCGGCGCGAAAAAATCCGACATATTCTTCAAGATAGTAGTTCCGGGCGCCAGCGGGAGCATGATGACCGGGCTCCGGATAGGCCTCGGCATAGCTTGGATGACGATTGTCGCCGCCGAGATGATCGGCTCGACCAACGGGGTCGGCTGGTACATCTATTCCTCGGCATTGGTTCAAGGCGTCTATGTACAGGCGATGGGGGGAATGATACTGATCGGCCTCATCGGATATCTGATATTCCTGTTCATGGAGATTGCAGAAAGGAGGTTCTTGAAATGGATAGGGATGCAGTGATATCCATCGAGGACCTCGGCGTTTCTTTCACGAAGCACAAGAACATCATCCAGGCAGTCGACGGATTTTCTCTGCAGGTGAGGAAAGGGGAGTTCGTCTGCATCCTCGGGCCCTCCGGGTGCGGGAAGACCACAGTACTCCGGGTGCTTGCAGGTCTTCAGGAGCATCAGAGAGGCACTGTCAGAATCGAGAGGGCCGGGCAGCCGAACGAGATACCCGTCACTCTCGTCTTCCAGGACTTCGCGCTCTTCCCCTGGAGAACCGTCAGGAAGAACATCGAGTTCCCGTTGGAGACCCGGAAAATCCCCTCGGAGAAGCACGCCGAAATCTCCCGGAGACTCATAGACCTCGTCAATCTGGAAGGGTTCGAGAACGCGCATCCGAAGGAGCTCTCAGGAGGCATGAAGCAGAGGGTCGCGATTGCCAGGGCGCTCGCCACGGACGCGCGCGTCCTGCTGATGGACGAGCCGTTCGGTTCGCTCGATGCACAGACGCGGAACTTGATGCAGAAGGAGCTGCTCGACATCTGGAGAAAGACGAGAAGCACGATAGTCTTCGTGACCCACTCGGTGGATGAGGCCGTCTTCCTCGCCGACAGGGTCGTCGTGATGACCTCCCGACCGGGCAGGGTCAAGAGGATCTTCGACGTCAATATTCCGCGCATGAGGGAGAGGACGTCCGCCGATTTCATTAAGATCCGGGGCGCTGTTCTGGCCGAGCTCCAGCAGGAGTTCGACAAGGCTCAGGCGGCGGAACATAAGCGAGAATAATAACGGTCCGACCGATATTTCCCTAGACCTAAGCATTAATTATTTTGAATCGAGTTATCCTCCGCATGTCTTTCGAAATCAACGTTGTGAGCAACACGCCTCTGACTCCACTGACGAACGTCGAGGAGATAGCGGTCATCTTCCTGAACCAGATAGGCTACTTCCCGAAAGGATACGAGCCTCACACCGACGTGACGTCAATCAAGGAAAGCGTGCCGTACAAGCTGTTCGTGAACTGCTTCCTGGCCAGAATGGACAAGGCATGGCTCGTCGAGGACCTCGCGACGGAGCTGAAGACCACAAAGGCTACGGTATACAGGCACATCAACAAGCTGAAAGGGTTCGACATCATCGAGGATGTCTTCATCGATGTGGACGGCGTCAGGAAGAAGGGGTACAGGATCAGATATGGGGACCTGTCCAAGGCCTGGAACATCACGGAGGCACACGTCGAGATGGCCATGAAGAGCTACCGACAGACGGTCGACCACCTGCAATCGTTGGTCGCGAAGAAGCAATCGAAGAGGAAGTGATGGAATGGCTATCAGCAAGAAGAGAGAGGAGAGCTTCTCGCTCATCCCAGAGTCATATTACCTGATAAAGAGCGCAGGCTCGAAGGAGCGCCCGCTGGAGACCCGCGGGAAATTCCGGGGGTTTGCGACCATTGCCGAGGAGACGGCTCTGGTGATCGAACTCGACGATCCGCCGGAGGAGAAGGGCAGGCTGAGATTCATACCTGTGCCGACAATCCTATCCGTCGACGTGCTGAAGGCGGCGGAGAGATTGGACGAGCCAAAGGAGAAGCAGATAGAGGGGATATACTTCGGCTGAGGCGCATCAGACTTTCGATGATGCGGTAGCCCGCCACAGCTGGCATGGTGCTCTATGACGTTTACGGAAGATGTTGTCGAAGCGATCCTATCCGGAAAGGTCAGCGACCGCGACGCCCTCCAGAGATTGAAGGCCGAACTGTGCGGGAAATACTCGCTTTCGAGAACCCCGTCCAATGCGGAGATCCTTGCGCAGGTGCCTGAAGAGGTCCGGGAGAGAATCGAGCCGATGCTCCGTCTGAAGCCCGTCAGGTCGCTGAGCGGCGTTTCAGTCGTAGCTGTGATGGCGAGCCCCGCTGCGTGCCCTCACGGGAGATGCATATACTGCCCAGGCGGGCCGGAAAAGGGCACGGCGCAGTCATATACTGGATACGAGCCCGCTGCGAGGCGCGCGGCGGCCAACGAATTCGACCCCTACAGGCAAGTAAGGAATCGGTTGGACCAGCTGAGGGCCGTAGGGCATCCGATCGACAAGATAGACATGATCATCATGGGAGGTACATTTCCCGCCAGGGACAAGGAGTACCAGAGGGATTTCGTCAAGCGATGCTTCGATGCGTTGAACGGAGTCGAATCCGGAACTCTCGCCGAGGCGCATCTTCTGAACGAGACAGGGGGATCGAGATGCATAGGGCTCACGATTGAGACCCGCCCGGACCAGTTCTCCGACCAGCAGATAGATTTCCTCATGGGGCTGGGCATGACGAGGGTCGAACTCGGCGTGCAGACTACAAAGGAAGATATACTATCGAGGCTGGAGCGCGGACACGCAGTCGGCGATTCAGTCGCTGCGACCGAAAGGGCGAAGAAACACGGCATCAAGGTCTGCTATCACGTCATGCCCGGGCTCCCTGGGTCGGATATCGATACCGACATTGAGGTCTTCAGGGAAATTTTCGAAGACGAAAGATTCAGGCCTGACATGCTGAAGATCTACCCCACGCTGGTAATCGAGGGCACGAAGCTGTACGAGATGTGGAAGAAGGGAGAATACACGCCCCCGGATACAGAGTACATCGTCGATCTTCTGGTCGCGGTGAAGCGGTTCGTCCCTGAGTGGGTGAGAATCCAGCGGATACAGAGAGACATCCCCGTTCCGCAAATCGCCGCGGGGGCGATCAAGAGCCATGCGAGGCAGATCGCCTCGGAAAGGCTGAGGGAGCTGGGGTTGAGGTGCAGATGCATAAGATGCAGGGAGATAGGGCGCATGCCCGGACTGCCTCCTATTGAGGAGACGCGGACGAAGGAAATCGAGTACGAGGCGTCGAACGGCGTGGAGAAGTTCATCGAGATAGAGCATCCCGAGTCAGATGCGCTCATAGGTTTTGCGAGGCTTAGGATCGACACGGACGGAAAGATTAAGACGTTCCTGCGGGAACTCAGGGTATACGGACAGCAAGTGCCGATCGACGACAGGCTGCCTGACGCGATGCAGCACAAGGGCTTAGGAAGAATGCTCTTGGAAGAATGCGAGAGGATTTCGCGCGATTCGGGAAGCAGGGAACTTCGCGTGACTAGCGGGGTCGGCGTCAGGGACTATTATCGGAAATTCGGGTACGAATTTGACGGCAGATACATGTCAAAAAGATTTTCTTCCAGTAATTAACCAGGTCGGTAGCTTTTTAATCGACAAGCAAGATACAACCGTCGGGAATCCGGTTGTCTTGCATAAGATGCGGTGACGTCACCGAGGAATCTGCGTATCTGTGCGAGGTATGCGCGAGCACGCTGTTTCAGGACCCGCTCTTCCTGTTCCCCCCGAGCATCATTGGGGAGAGCATCGTCGAGCGGCTAAGGCATCAGGCAGCCGCGATGCTGAGACTCGGCCCGGTCAGCGGGGGCGATTTCGAGCGCGTTGAAGGACAATCCTTCCTTGATGCAATCGCGGCGTTCGACGTGAAGAAAGCCTCTGAAAAGGAGGCGGAGAACTATTACAAAATCGCGAACTTCGTGCTGAGCCAGTACGGAATACCGCCGTATTCCGACAAACCGAAGCTATCCCTCACAGCGGAAGGCTCGAGAGTGGTTGCTGAGGTCGCTCAGAAAATAAACGCGCTCTCCGCGCGTTACCCGACAGTAATGTTCAGCGATGTGTTCCTGCGGATAGGGCTGATATACTGGAGCGCTTCCAGGGGAGTTCTGATGAGAGCCGGCCCCGTGAAATGGTGCAGGGAAAAGAGGAAATACACTCTGCTGAAATCGCTGGAATTCCTCGGGAAGATACCGGAGAGCGACGACCTGTATTCTCTCGCGCTGAAGATGTCCGGCCTGATACTGCTGGATGCCGGGGCGTATGCATATGCCGAGGAGAAGCTCTCGAAGGCCAGGAAGAGCTTCCCGGAAGATATGGTGATAGTCAGGGCGCTGGCGAAGGCGCACTACCACATTGGGAATGTCGAAGAGGCGCTCAGCCTGATAGACCTTGCACTATCGACCTCGGAGAGCGCGGACGTCTGGCAGGAGAAAGGGGAATATCTGAAGAAGCTCGAAAGGCAGGAGGAGGCGATTGCCGCATTCGAGAAAGCGATATCGCTTGACAGGAACTATGTCAGAGCGTACAAATCGTTGATACACCTGCTGAAGGAGACGGGGAGGCTCGAAGAGGCCGAGAAGAAAGAAGCCGATCTGAAGCTCGCCATGGAGCCAGGAGTCGCTGCGAAGCTCGATGAGCTGCTTGCGACCGAGGCCGTGGCTCCGGCAGAGGAAGCGGTGGCGAGAGCGCGAAAGGAGCCTTTGCTAGGTGTCCCGAAAAAGGAGAAGCCTAAGAAAATCGAGGACCCGATAAGGGAGGCGAATCGCGCGCTCAATTCGGGAGATTTCGACACCGCAATCGAAATACTCAAGACACGGCTGACCGAAATGAAGGGCTGGGACCCGGCTACACTCATCCTGCTCACGCGCGCATATTTGTACAACGGACAGTTCGACCAGGCGAAACGCGTTGTCAACCAGCTGCTCAAGAAGGATAAGAACAGCGCCGCCGGATGGTACTGGCTGGCGAAGATAGAGAATGCAATGGGCAGGTGGGGCGCAGCGACCCAGCACCTGGATAGGGCGACAAAGCTGCTGCCGAGTTTCGTCGATGCCTTCTGCGAGAAGGGGCTGATACTGCTCGCGAACAAGCGATACAAAGAGGCGGACGAGGCGTTCTCGGAGGCTCTAAGATACGATACCAGGAATGCCAGGGCGTGGCTGGGGAAGGCGAAAGCCCTTGCAGGAATGGACAGGTGGGGCGCCGCAATCCAGGCGGCGGATAGATTCATATCGTTGATACCTGACAGCCGCGAAGGATGGCTTTTCAAGGCGGAGCTGCTCCTCGACAAGGGCAGGTACCAGGACGCAGAAAGGGCGTATGCGAAGTATCTCGACATGGAGCCGAGCGACGCAAAAGCCTGGTGCGGCAGGGGAGTCGCGCTCCACTCCATGGGACTCACCGATGATGCCGAAAAGTGCTTCCAGAAATGCCTGGAATTCGAGCCCGGGAACGAGCGCGCGAACCATTGGCTGAAGGTGATCTCGGGAGGTGGTTCGGCTGACTGACGTGAAAGAGAGCTTGGAGAAAGATGCTGCTACTCTCCTGCTCGATGAGCTCGGGAAGCTGACCGACTCCGAATTCGCCGAAGTCATGGAAAAGGTTATGGAGCAGTTGAAAGTCGAGCCCCGGAAGGTCAGGAACAAGCCCTCGTATTATTACGCCGAGGTCGTCTCCGTCAAGGACCAGAAGCGCGAGGTGCTCTTCGTCAGCAAGGAGCCGGCAATCATAGGAGCCTTGGATGTGGACAAGCTCGCGAACTTCGCGGAGAAGGTCCGCGCTCCCAGAAGCACGCTGATCACTCTTGGGGAAATATCGAAGGATGCCGAAAAGAACGGCGCGAAGCGCGGCGTCCTACTGATAAGCGGCCCTGACCTCGCGAACCTGATAAGGAAGGCAGGGCTGGAGGACAAGATATTGAAGGAATTCGCGGTGAGGCACGTCGCGCCCGCACCCCCGGGAGAGGACAAATCGGTCGAGGGGCAAATCGATCTGGGTATTGAGCTGCTACAAGCGGGCGAGTTCAAGAAAGCCATAGAACGCTTCGAGAGGGCAATCGCGGCCAAGCCCGATTTCGCCAAGCCGTGGAAATTGAAGGGGGACGCGCTCGAACAGCTCGGAGAGCACTCCAAGGCCCTGGAATGCTTCGGGCGAGCCCTCGAGATAGATAAGGAGGACCCCGAACTTTGGTATTCGATATCGAAGACGATGTACTCGATCGGCAGGTACGAAGAGCAGATGGACGCGCTGGAGCACGTCTTGAAAGTAAATCCAGACCACGAGAAGGCGCTCGCGGACAAGGGCGCGACCTTGCTCAAGCAGATGAAGTTCCAAGAAGCCCTTGATGCATTCAATAGGCTTTTGAAACTAAACCCGAGGAACCAGGTCAATCACAACAGCAAGGGGATCGCGCTCAAGAGCCTGAACCGCATGGAAGAAGCCCTCGCGGCGTTCGAGGACGCGCTGAGCCTCGACCCCGACTATGTCGAGGCTCTGATAAACAAGGCGATGATACTGATCCAGCTCGGGAGGAGCGAGGAAGCGCTTGCCAGCCTCGACAGGCTGATTGCCCTCAGACCGGAAATGAGCCAAGCCTGGAGCATAAGAGGGGACATAGAGAGCAAGCTGGGAAGGAAATCCGAAGCGATAAGAAACTACGAGAGAGCGCTCGAGCTCGATCCGACAAATGCGCTCACGAAGAAACTGCTCGATGCTGAAAAGGAAGCATTGCAGAAGAAGGAAGCGGGAATCACCGAGAAAATCACGACGATTTTCAAGAAGGTGCGCGCTCCCGCGCCTCAACAGGCCGAGGCGCCTTCGGCGGCTCCTCCCCAGGAAAAGCCAGCAGTGGCCGAGAAGGCCGCTCCTGAGCAGGCGGTCCAGCCTGTGCAGATAGCCCCGACGATATCCGAGGAGCCGATACTTCCCGTCATCGCCGAGGAGGACTTCGCGCTTCTGGCTGAGGAGCCTTCCGAGTCCGCCGCCGGAGTCGCGGAAGAAGTATTCGGCGACGCCGCGGAACTCATGATACTGATGAATCGCCCTGAAATCGCGCTGACCGAGCTGGAGAAAGGGCTGAGGTTGGAGCCGCTTTCTCCGAGGATGCTGGTCCTGAAAGGGGTCGCGCTCCACGCGTTGGGGAGGACGGACGAGGCGCTCAAGATGCTCGGTCGGGCGGTTGAAATAGAGCCGACAAACGAGGAGGCGATCTACTCCGTCGAGTACATCCTGAGCAAGATGGGGAAGTACGGAGAGGCGGAAGAGACCCTGCAGCCGCTCATCGGCAGAAAAGAATGGGCGCCGGAGATATTGGCCGCGATGGACAGCGCGGCCGCTGGAAAGATGAACAAGGTCTCCGAGCACATCGACGCCGCCATCTCGCTCGAGCCGTCCGCAACGGCCTGGAACTACAAGGGGCTCATCGACCTCGAGGAAGGAGCGTTCGAGGAGTCCATCGAGGCTTTCGAAAGGGCGAGACAGTTCGAGAGCGTGTTCTCGGACCCCACCAACAACATCGGCGTTGCGCAGTTCAAGCTGGGGAATCTCGACGACGCGGGCAAATATTACGATCTTGCGATATCTTCCGATCCGAAGAATCACGTCGCGTGGAGCAACAGAGGAGTCCTGCTGACGGCTCTTGACAGGTACAAGGAAGCGAAGACCTGCTTCGACCAGTCGCTCCTGCTCAAGAACGACCCGCTAGTGCTGATAAACAAAGGGTTCTGCCAGCTGAAGATGGACGAGCTCGACGAGGCGCTCAGAAGCTTCGACGCGTCTCTCGTGATAAAGGAGACCCCGGAGGCGTTCAACAACAAGGGGATTGTTCTGGAGAGGATGGGCAAGAAAGACGAAGCGATGGAATGCTTCGAGAAGGCCGTCGCGCTCAGCCCCGAGTTCGAGGATGCCAAGAAGAACCTCGAGAGACTAAGGAAAGAAATCGGGGAGAAAAAGAAGGCCGAAGCCCCGACCGAGATACCTCAGCCCCCGGAATCGGTGGACGAGGTCTGGAAGAGGCTAGGCGATGCGGACATGGAATCTCTGAGCAAGCTGCGGAAGACGGAGCTGATGGAAATCTGTGCGACGCTCAGGCTCTCCGAAGACGGCACGAAGCACAAGCTCGTCCAGCGGATTTTGGACGCGAAGAAAGCGAGAGCGAAAAAGAGGCACTGAGTGAGATCTACAAGTACGCGAGAATTTTCGCTGCCGCCTATCGCCAGGGCTATTCTATGCTCATCACGACGACGTCTTTGACCGCGCGCATCTCGCTGAACGGAAGGACCAGTCGGCCCTGAGGATCCGTCTTGTACATTCTCGGGTCTATCTCCTCGGCGGGTATCACCAGGACGTGCTTGAGGTCCCCCGTGCCGGTATCGACTATGAAATTCTCAATGACCCCGAGAATCTGTCCGTCGTTCGTCATGACGGTCTTGCCTTTCAGTTCGCTGATAAATTTCTTCATCGTCTCCCATCTCCATTCTGACAATGCATCGGCTTACCTGTAGTAGCCCAACGGGAAATCTTCCTTCTTCCTTTTAGCCATTGCGGTAGACAGCTCCTGAGCGAGCTTCTCGTAGTACTTCGATGCCGCATCGTCCGTCGACGGCTTCACGATGGTCATCGCCTCTTCGAAGTGCTCCATCGTCACGATCTTCGCCTTCCTGTCCTCCCTCAGCGCTATCATGGCCGCCTCCCTGCAGAGGCTCTCGATGTCCGCACCGACGTACCCGTCCAAGCGCTTCGCGAGGGCCTCGAGATCCACTCCCGACAGGGGCATGTTCCTGGTGTGCACCTGTAGTATCTTCAGGCGAGCTGCCTCGTCAGGAACCGGCACCAGCAGTATCCTGTCGAACCTGCCGGGCCTGAGGAGCGCGGGGTCCAAGATATCGGGCCTATTTGTCGCCCCGATGATGACGACGTTGTCGAGAGCCTCGAGCCCGTCCATGGAGGTGAGAAGCTGATTGACCATCCTCTCGCTCGCTCCCGAATCTGAATACGTCCCGCGCCTCGGAGCTATCGCATCAATCTCGTCCAGGAAGACGATTGCGGGAGATACCTGCTTCGCCTTCTTGAAAATCATCCTGATCGCCTTCTCGCTCTCGCCGACCCATTTCGACATGACCTCCGGGCCCTTGATCGAGATGAAGTTCGCCTTGGACTGGCTCGCGATAGCCTTCGCGATCATCGTCTTGCCGGTCCCCGGGGCACCGAACAGAAGCACGCCTCGAGGAGGCTTTATCCCCATACGGGCGAACGACTCGGGATCCTCGAGAGGCATCTCGATGACCTCGCGCAGCTGCCGCTTGAGCTCCTCGAGCCCTCCTATGTCCTCCCAGCGGACGTTCGGCACCTCTATCAGCACTTCCCGCATTGCGCTCGGCTCTATCTCCCTCAGCGCCGCCTGGAAATCTGCGTTCGTGACCTTCATCTTCTCGAGGATCGTCACGGGTATCGCCTTCTCGAGGTCTATCTCTGGCAGATATCTCCTGAGAGATTTCATCGCCGCCTCTCTCGCGAGCGCCGCGAGGTCGGCGCCGGCGAACCCGTGCGTTATGCTCGCGATGTACTTGATCTGCACATCGTCGTCCAGGGGCATGCCCCTCGTGTGTATCTGAAGTATCTCTTCTCTGCCCTCGAGCGTCGGTATGCCTATCTCTATCTCTCTGTCGAACCTGCCAGGCCTTCTCAGGGCTGGATCAATCGCCTCTATTCTGTTCGTCGCCGCGATTACTATGACGTTCCCCCGCGCGCTCATCCCGTCCATGAGCGTGAGGAGCTGCGCGACAACCCTTCTCTCCACCTCTCCCTGGACCTCGTCCCGCCTCGGGGCTATCGAATCCAGTTCATCTATGAATATCACGGAGGGCGAGTTCTTCTCCGCCTCGGAGAATATCTCCCTGAGGCGCTCCTCGCTTTGTCCGTAGAATTTCGACATGATTTCCGGGCCTTGTATCGAGAAGAAGTTCGCCCCGGCCTCGTTGGCAACGGCTCTCGCTATAAGCGTCTTTCCGGTACCGGGCGGGCCGTATAGCAGAACTCCTTTGGGAGGATCTATCCCGAGCCTCTCGAAGAGTTCGGGATGTTTTAGCGGGAGCTCGATCATCTCTCTTACTCTCTGCAACTCCTCGTCGAGGCCGCCTATATCATCGTAAGTCACCGACGGCCGCAGTATCTCCGTCATCTCGACCGGTTCTGTCTTGACGGACAGCTGCGTGTGTTCTGTTATCACAACTATGCCGGACGGCGCCGTGGAAACGACCACGAATGGCAGGAATCCGCCCATGAGCGCGATGTTTGGGATTATTATCTCGTCGCCCTTCGTCACCGCCCTGTTCAGCAGGCCCCGCTTGAACAGCTCCTCGACCCCCTGCCCGAACTTCACCTTCTTGCCCTCGGGAATCTTCGGCGCGACGATTATCTTCGAGGCGCTCGCGGTCTGCGCCTTCCGAATGATTACCTTCTCCCCTATCGATACCCCCGCGTTGCCGCGAATCATGCCGTCGATCCTGATGATGCCCTTTCCCTCGTCTTCGTGAGACGCGCGGAAGACCTTCGCAGCAGTGATCTTCGAACCGATGATCTCGATTATGTCTCCGACATCGACGCCGAGCTGCTTCCTCGACAGCGTGTCTATCCTCGCCCTTCCCAAACCCACCTCTGACTGATGATGCGCCCTTGCGACTTTCAGCTCGAGGCCTTCGGGCCTACCTTCATCTCCGCTCTTTGTGTTGGGCAAGCATTCTCACTCCGGAATCTATTGAGCTCAGGATCTGCACGGAGCCTATTGCGCAGAACGCCCGTGGGAATCCTTTTTCTGATAATTGAATTATTGTGCCTCAAGATAAAGCTTGAGCAGGATATCTTACGGGTGATTATCTCTTTTATGAACATCCCCCTCGCGGGCAATCGCCGATGTCGGAAGCCGTTTATTAGAAATTTTTAAAGACGAAATTCGAGAACAAACGCCGGATGCGATTGTTCCAGATATCCTTGGGTGTATGCTAGAAAGGCTTAATTCTCGCAGCCGTATCAATAGCCGGTCAATCTTGAAAGTGGGATGCTGATGTACGAAGTCAGATTTCATGGCAGGGGCGGCCAAGGGGCCGTCATGGCTGCCCAGGCATTGGCAAGCGCGGCTTTTGAAGAGGGCGGATACGCGGTCGCCTTCCCGTTCTTCGGGTCCGAAAGGCGGGGAGCACCCGTCCTGGCGTTCACCAGAATAGACAAGAAGCAGATACGCGTGAAGACCCAGGTGTACGAGCCCGACTGCATCGTCGTGCTCGATGAGGGACTCCTCGGGCAGATCGACGTCACCGTCGGATTGAAGAAGGACGGAATCGCGATCGTCAACACGGCAAAAAAGGCGGAGGAGTTGGACTTCGGGATGGACCTGAAGGTCGCGACCGTGGATGCGACATCAATCGCTCTCGAAATACTGAAGAGGCCTGTAACGAACAGTGCCATACTTGGTGCCGTCGCGAAGGCCACCGGGATAGTCTCCATGAAGGGCATCGAGAAAGGCATCGTCAACGTCTTCGGCGGGAGACTGGGAGAGAAAGCGGGCCTGATAAACGCGAAAGCCGCACAGGAGTCCTTCAATCGGACAGTGATAGGCTTCTCGAAGGGCAAGACGAAAATCAAGCCCATACCGAAATGGTTCCCGACGGCCCAGGAAATGCTCCCGGGCGCCGCAATCGGAGAGCAGGACACGCCGGCTGGAAAAGTCGGCATGGGATCGATGATAGAGAACAAGACGGGGTCGTGGAAGGTATTCCAGCCGAAATATGACAAGGAGAAGTGCACGATGTGCCTCACCTGCTGGTGGGCGTGCCCGGAAGGATGCATCTATCGGACAAAGGACAAACTCGATTTCGACATGAGCTATTGCAAGGGCTGCGGAATATGCGCGAACGAGTGCCCCGTTGAGGCGATTGAGATGACGAGGGGTGATTGAGCATGCCGAAACGCGTTGTGACGGGCAACTATGCGGCCGCATGGGCCGCTATGGTGTCAAAGGTCCAAGTGGTCGCAGCATATCCCATTACGCCTCAGACGTTCATAGTGGAACACATATCGGAATTCGTCAACGACGGAATGATGAAGGCAGAATTCATCGAGGTCGAAAGCGAGCACTCCGCGATGAGCGCTACCGTGTCCGCGAGCGCTGCGGGCGCACGGGCTTTCACGGCGACGTCATCGCAGGGCCTCGCGCTCATGCACGAGATTCTGTTCTGCACCGCAGGTCTTCGGCTGCCCGTCGTGATGGCGGTCGTGAACCGAACTCTATCCGCGCCGCTGAACATCTGGTGCGAACACAACGACATCATGCCGGAGAGGGACAGTGGCTGGCTGATCGCCTTCTGCGAGAACAATCAGGAAGTGCACGATATGGTCATCCAGGGATACAAGATCGCGGAGGACGCGCGAGTCCAGCTGCCGATGTCGGTGAACCTCGACGCGTTCATTCTTTCGCACTCAGTAGAACCTGTCGACCTCGCGGAAGAGAAGCCAGTAGAAGAATTCCTGGGCAAGTATGTGCCGAAATCGGCCGTGCTCGACCCGAACAAGCCGATGGCCGTGGGCCATGCCGCGCCCCCTGACTATATGCAGGAGACCAGATGGCAGCTTCACGACGCCGTGGAAAGATCCAGGGAAGTCATACTGTCCGTGAACAAGCAGTTCGCGGAAAAGTTCGGCAGGGATTATCACGGGCTCATTGAGGAATACAGGACCGACGATGCGGATGTCGTCCTGATGACGGTCGGGACGGTCACGGGCACCGCGAGAGAGGTCGTTGATGCGTACAGGGAGAAGGGCAAGAAGGTCGGACTCGTCAAGCTCAGGTTCTTGAGACCGTATCCGACGGCGGAAATCAGGAAGGTGGCCTCCAAGGTCAAGGCGTTCGGCGTGTACGACAGAGCCGTGTCGTTCGGGGTCGGGGGACCGCAATACATCGAGGCGAAGAGCGCGCTGTACGGCATGACCGTGCCCATCGTGAACTTCATCACGGGACTCGGCGGAAGAGATGTTACGACCAAAGACGTCTCGAAGATGTTCGACGCGCTGCTCGAAGTTGCCAAGACCGGCAAGGCGAAGAAAGATGTTGTCTGGCTCAACACGAGGGGGGTGAGCGAATGGTGAGAATCAAGGATCTTCCGGACGAGCCGATAATGACTCCTGGGCATACTGCGTGCGCTGGATGCGCCGTAGCTACCGCGATAAGGAACGTAATGAAGGTCGTCGGAAAGAACTCGATCGTGTACAACCCTGCGTGCTGTCTCATGATATTCACCGCGATGTACCCGAGCTTCGGCTGGAAGGTTCCGTACCACCACGTCGCGTTCGAGAACAGCGCGGCCTGCGTCACCGGAGTGAAGAGGGCCTACAAGCAGCTCGGAAGGGACGACATACAGGTCGTTGCGATAGCCGGGGACGGAGGAACCGCGGATATCGGGATACAGGCATTGTCCGGAGCCGCGGAGAGGAACGAGGACATTCTCTACATAATGTACGACAACGAGGCGTACATGAACACGGGAATACAGAGGAGCGGATGCACTCCGAAGGGCGCCTGGACCACGACCACCCCCGTGGGAAAGGTCAAGGCGGGCAAGACTGAGCATAAGAAGGACATGCCGATGATCATGCTCGCGCACAACGTGCCGTACGTCGCGACCGCTTCCGTCGGCTACATGCAGGACCTCTTGAACAAGGTCGAGAAGGCGACGAAGATCAAGGGCTTCAGGTATATCCAGATATTCACTCCGTGCCCTACCGGCTGGAGGAGCGATACCGCGAAATCGATAGAGCTCGCGAAGCAGGCGGTCGATTGCGGCATGTTCACGCTTTTCGAGGCCGAGTACGGAAGGCTGACGATAACGAAGAAGCCGAAGATGACCCCTGTCAAGGACTATCTTATGGCTCAGGGACGGTTCAGGCACCTAAAGGATGAGCAGATAGAGGAAATACAGAGATGGGTCAACGATAAATGGAAGAGGGATGAGGCGCTCGCGAAGACCTATCAGGAGCTATATCCCAAGGACGAAGCGAAAAAGGTCTCTCCGCCTGCTCCACAATGATTTACGAGTTCGAGGAGCACGAATCACAATTCGTTCGAAATGAATGCGCAGGTCGGCCGCTATCGACGGCCAGCGTATCTGATAGACATTATATATCCACCAGTCTATAGACTGGCCGATGGTCCTGGAGATATTCGTAGCCGCGTTCGCGACGATCATCTCGATCGTCGACCCTTTCGGAATCATTCCCGTGTTCAAGGGCTTGACGTTTCATTATTCCGCAGACGAGCGAAGGATGATAATCAGGAAGTCCGTGATGTTCGCGCTGATCGTCCTGCTCATTTTCGCCATATTCGGCTACTTCATATTCAGCTTCTTCGGGATAACGATTGACGCGTTCAAGGTCGCGGGAGGGATCCTCGTCCTAAAGATCGCCTTCGACATGCTCCAAGGAGAGCGCCCGAAGAGCAAGATGACGAAGGAGGACGAGGACGAGGCTTACGAGAGAGAAGCAATCGCGCTGTTCCCGCTTGGAGTCCCGCTGCTCGCCGGCCCGGGCGCGATCACGGCCGTCATGATATACATGGGAAGGTTCGGCGGGATAGAGGAAAGGATCGTCGTCATAGGGACGATATTCCTAGTGATGATTGTGACTTACGTAGTGCTGATATTTGCGGACAGGATATTCGACAGGATAGGGCGCGTCGGGTCGATGGCTATCATGAGGTTGATGGGACTCATCCTTGCCGCGTTCGCGATTCAGATAATCTTCGAGGGCTTAGTAGGGCTTTTTGCAATGACAGGATTTGCATAACCGGAGAGAATCAGTTCTCGTCTCTCTTGCATTCCCCGGGCATGACTTCCTGAGTCTGACGCATCTGCGGGAAGAAAATCACGTCCTTTATCGAAAGGGAGTTCGTGAGCAGCATTATCAGCCGATCTATGCCGATGCCCAATCCTCCGGTGGGAGCGAGCCCGCACTCCAGCGCCGTGATGAAATCCATGTCGAGCGGGTGCGCTTCCTCGTTGCCCCGGGCGCGCATCTCCGCCTGGCAGTTGAAGTTCTGGAGTTGCTGGTCCGGATCGGTCAGCTCTGTGAACGCGTTCGCTATCTCCCAACCGTTGATGAAAAGCTCGAATCTCTCCGAGAAATCGGGGTCCTCCTTTAGCCGCCTCGCGAGCGGCGAGATGTCGGCCGGATGATTCAATATGAAGGTCGGATTGACGAGGTGCTTCTGCGCGACGAAGTCGAAAATCTCACCTATCAGCTCACCTTTCGACATCTCGGAAGTTATCTCAGGGACGCCGAGATCTACCGCGATATCGTATATCTCCTCCTTGGTCTTCTTGCGGACCTCGACCTTGCCGTATTCGGCTATGGCGTCCGCCATGGTCATCCTCTTCCACGGAGGGGTGAAATCTATGGTCTTATCCCCGAAGGGCAAGCGGAAATCCCCGATGAGCTCTTTTATCGTGTCACACACCAGGTTTTCGGTCAAATTCATCATGCCGTAATAATCAGAATACAATTCGTACAATTCGAGAGAGGTATATTCTGGGTTATGCTGAGCATCTATGTCCTCGTTCCTGAAGTTCTTGCCGATCTCGTATATCTTCTCGAGTCCCCCGACCGATATCCTCTTGAGATACAGCTCGGGCGCTATCCTGAGGTACAAATCCATATCCAGGTAATTGTGGTGCGTGACGAATGGCCTCGCCAGCGCGCCTCCGTAGATCGGCTGCAGAATCGGGGTTTCCACTTCCAGGTATCCGCGTTTGTCCAGCCAAGAGCGAATGTACGAGATTATCCTGCTGCGCATTATGAAGGTCTTTCTGACTTCGGGGTTAACTATGAGGTCAAGGTATCTCTGCCGGTATCTGAGCTCCAGATTCTGAAGGCCGTGGTACTTCTCGGGGAAGGGCAATAGGCACTTCGTGAGCAGCTCGAACTCCTCGACCCAAATCGTCACCTCTCCCATCTTCGTACGGAACACGGGGCCCGTGAGGCCGATTATGTCTCCGATTTCGAGCAACTTGAAAATCTCGAACTTGTGCTCGCCCAAATCGTTCATCCTGAAATATGCTTGGATCCTGTCGTCCTGGCCGAGGACATCCGCGAATCCGGCCTTGCCGTGAATCCTGATGCCCATTATGCGTCCGGCCACGGTCACCTTTTCCTTCGTCTTCTCGTGAGTGACATCGGCGTATTTCCTCTTGACATCGGCAATGCTGCACGTGACGGTGAAGCGATACTTGTAGGGCTCCACGCCCATGGATATCAGCTTCGCGAGCTTCTCTCGCTTGAGCTTTCGAAGGTCTTTTTCTGATACTGTGCTGGGGTTGCTGTCCATCAAGATACAGCCCGTGTTGTTGTGGGATAGATTGCCGTACTCTACTTAAAATTGAGCCATGGTTGCGAGCCCGATTTCGCAATCACCGCATTCATTTCTTTTTCGAATGCGCTTTCTCCTCGTCGAGCTCGTCGATCGCGCTCAGAAGCGCATCCATCCTGAAGGGCTTGAGAAGAAAATCCTTGGCTCCAGCTCTCATCGCTTCAGGCTTCACTTTCAGATCCGCGCTGCCGAAAAGTATACGGGCATGCGGGTCGTGTTTCAAGATTTCCTGCGTCGCGGTAACGCCGTCCTTGACAGGCATGCGCTGATCCATAATCACGATGACTGGCTTCTTGCTGAGACCCTTATATTTTCGGACCGCTTCCTCGCCGTCCGAGGCCACGCCGACTATCCTGTGACCCTTGGACTCTAGAATGTCCTTGTAGAGCTCGATTATGAACTCCTCATCGTCTACGAGGAATATGTCGGCCATCGAGATCCCCTTCCGCCTATGCCAGTCATTAGCATGGTTGTATCCGCCCTATCAGATATATAACTTCCCTGCTGATTCCTACTCGTAGAAAGGCATTGATGCTCATCGGACAACCGGTTCTCTGGGATATGCTTACGCGATGGCATCTCTTCGAAAAACGCGCATTCTTTAGCTTCGTTGCCGGATAAACGATAAATACAAGTCGGACAATGATTGCATTCGATGCCTAAGAGCACGAAGAAATCCGAAGGGTTCCATTCCGCTGCCGGATTGATCAGATACTTCGATGCCGAGGAAGACGTCGCTTTGAAGATCAACCCATGGGTTGTTGTCGGGCTGTGCGTTGGCATCTCAGTCGTGGTTCTGATCATGACGATCGCTTTTCCGACCTAATCCGAACTCCTATTTTCGATGTGAACGAAAAACGAATCTAGAATTTCCTTCTCGGGCCTGCGCGTGAACCTGCTGACGACTATCAACACCGCGGTCGCGAGCGCGACCAACGGGATAGCGGGCAGGAAGCCGAAGAAGAAATTGGACGAAAGAGCGCCGATGGAGGTCAAGACGAATATTACCGCATACGTGACTTCTCCAACGATTATCGATGCGATGCAGCCGGCAGCCGTAGATTTCTTCCAGTAGAGGACCGCGACCGCAGCGGGGAACATTATTGCGAGCCCCGTGAAGGTCGTCCTTGTCAACATATCGAATATCGATACGAAGGAGGTGAGAGCTATCGCAAGGCTCACAAGGGCGAGAACGAGGATGATCAGACGGCCCGCCATGACCTCCTTCTCGGATGTTGCCCGCTGCTTCCATATCCTCGAACAGACGTCTTTCGTCAACATCGAGCTCAATACGAGCAGCTGCGAATCGGCCGTGGACATCAGCGCAGCGAATCCTGCTCCCATGACGAATCCGAACACCCACTCAGGTGCGTACTTCTGCACCATCATTGGCAAGATATTGTCCGGAGCCTTCCCGACGAGTCCGGGAAAGTCCAAGTTCCCCCAGACTCCAATCAACACGGGCAACAGGAACAATATCATCGTTATCACGGGATAGGCGACCATAGTGAAGCGTATCGCGCTCTCGCTTTTGGCTATGTAGAATCGCTGAAACAGGTGCGGGAACATCGGGTCGCAGAACGTCCACAGAATCAGATAGCTGATCCAAATCTGCAAAGTGATGTAACCCTGGCCGCCCGGGAGCGAGAAAAGCTCCGGTTTCAGGAGATATACGGCATCGTTCGCCTGCTGGAATCCCCCGAGCGCCAGCGCGACGAACCCGACACCGGCGAGGCCGCCTATTAGCATCATGACCCCCTGCATGAAATCGGTCAGGACATCGCTGAGCATCCCGCCGAGCATGAGGTAGACGGTTATAACGAGCGTCACGATTGCCGCGCCGATCTCGAACGGTATCTCGCCCTCTGTTAGGTACTGAAGGGCTATGCCACCACCGATTGCCTGAGTAGCTATGTACGGAAGCGTGAAAACCACGAAGGCGACGAGGACCACGAGCCTTAGGTTCTCGCTGCCGTATCTTTTTCCGAAGAGCTCGGGCGGGGTTATCAGATTCAAGCCTTTGCCGACCCTCCAGATGCGTCTTCCGAGCAGAAAGAAAGTTATCGCCATAAGAGAGGTGCCGATGGCCATCACGCCGTAGTACCCGAAACCGTACTTGTACGCGGCTCCTGCGAACCCGAAGAAGAAGAAAGCGCTGAAATTCGTCGCGGCGAAAGTGAAGAAAAGCAGTATCGGGCCGATTCTCCGCCCTGCGATGAAGAAATCCTCTGCGGTCCGCCGGCTTCTCCGATATCCATGGTACCCTATAAGGAGAACGAGAATCATGTAGAATATGAAAACTCCTAGGGCGACCGCGTTCATCGATCCCCCTCCTCTGTTTTCCAGATTCTTTTCGATATAACAAAGAATAACGCGAGAATCGAGACCTGCGCTATTACCGATAGATAGACTATCCAGGGAAGACCGAGAAACATTTGGGGCGATTCGATCGTTGCCAATGCGACAGCGAACACGAGCGTCGCTACTATCCAGATAACGATCACAAGGAACGATTTTCGCACGACCAGAGACATCGCGTCGACCTCCATCGCGCATTTCCTACTCTTTTTACGAGGCTGGAAACGCGTAAGAAACAATGCCTCTGATCGATTAGCGGAAAAGCGAAATGCCGAGCTGAAGATAAAATTTTCTGATTATGCCATCCTGATCAGCGTTGAGGTCTTCACGACGCCCGGGAGTTCTCGTATCTTGTCGACATTGGAATTCAAATCGTCGACATTTGCGGATCGTATCAGGACCGCGGCATCATATTCTCCCGAAGTCTCGTAGACCGCTTCCGACATCTCTTTCAGCTTCGACACGACCTCTTTCGTTTTGCCGGCATCCGTTGCGACCAGGACTATTCCTTCCACGCCGACAGATTCGGCCTCGATCGTGAACCTCTTGATTATTCCTGATTTCTTCAAAGCTGAAATCCTCGCGCGGACCGCTCCCTCGGTCAATCCGATGGCCCGTGCTATCTCGGTATTCTTCTTTCTGGCATTCGCTCTCAGTATTTCGATGATTTTCGCGTCCTTCTCGTCCATCGCTTGGGGGCAAGAACTTACTAGTTAATAATCGTTACGATTATCGCATCACTATTATGCAAATCGTAAGTGTTAAGTAGAGCCATAAATTACTCATTGCCGGTAATCGAAATGTTGCGAGGATGTTATACAGCTCTCGTCACCCCGATGAAACAAGGGGGCGAGCTGGATTGGGAAGGGCTGCACGACCTCGTGGAATTCCAGGCGGAGCACGGGGTCTCCGGGGTCGTGGCGGTGGGCACGACCGGAGAAAGCCCGACGGTAAACTGGCACGAGAACATCGAGATCATTGAGAGGGCGATGCAGTATTCCAGCGACGATATGCTTGTCATAGCGGGAACAGGAGCGAACTGCACTAGGGAATGTATCGAGGGCACGGCGGAAGCCGTAAGGAGAGGTGCGAAAGCCGTGCTGCTTGTCGACCCTTACTACAACGGCCCGAGTTCGCTCGAAATCAGAAAGGAATACTACGAGCCGATAGCCAAGGAGTTCCCGAATACTGGCATCATACCGTACATCATCCCGGGCAGAACCGGAACCATGCTGTTGCCGGAGGACCTGGCGATACTATCGGAGAGATACCAGAACATAATCGGCGTGAAGGAGGCCACCGGAGACTACAACAACATGAGGGCGATCAGACGCCTTTGCAGACCGAATTTCCCCATACTATCAGGTGATGACGAGAAGACCCTCACCATGATGGACGACCCGGCGATCGCCGCATCGGGTGTCATATCGGTGATATCCAACGTGTTCCCGGCTGCTTTGAGCGAAATGGTCGAGTGCTATCTAGATAACGAGAAGGACAGAGCGAGACAAATAGAGCAACTCCTCAAACCCATCATGGACTGCGTTACCGTCAAGACTGAGGAGGACACCTGCTTCGGGAAGGTCGTCTGCAAGGCACGCAACCCGGTCGGAATCAAGACTCTCATGAACGTTCTCGGGATGCCATCGGGCCCGTGCCGACAGCCTCTCGGGAAGATGACGAAGGCCGGGATCGCGAAAATCGTGGATAGCGCCAACAGGATTTATTCCGCGGCGCCAGAGCTGTTCGAGCCGATAGAGGAATTCTTCGACATCGATGTCGGCGAAAGGCTTTCTAACAGACGGTACTGGGAGGGGCTCTATTATGACTCGTATTAAGCTCTGCGTCGTCGGCGCCGATGGCAGGATGGGCCAGGAAATCATCCGGGCCGCCGGGGACGAATTCGAGATTTCGGGCGCCGTCACTCACTCAGGAAGCCCCAACGAGGGCAAATCTCTGGGCGATCTCGGTCTTCCCCAGAGAAATGTGAGGATAACGGGCCCGGATTCGCTGGGAAGACTGCTCGAAGGCTCTGATGTCTATATCTCGTTCACGACGCCCGAGGCCGAGATGAAGAACGTACCCATTGCTGCGGGGATGGGCAAGAAGATCGTGATGGGTACGACCGGGTTTAACGCAGAGCAGGCATCCAGGATCAGAAATGAGATAGAGGGCAGAACTGAGGCCGTACTCGCTCCGAACTTCTCAATCGGCATCAACTTCCTCGCGGCTATCCTGTCAAGGATATCGAGCCTGCCGGCCGGATTCGACGCGAGCATCGTCGAGGTGCATCACACCGGAAAATCCGATTCCCCGAGCGGCACCGCGCTGTATCTTGCGGATGTCGTGAAGGCGTCGAGGGGGTACTCGAAAGAGGTGCACGGCAGGAGCGGCAGGGGGAGAAGAGCGCCGGAAGAGATGGAGATAGCCGCGCTCAGGGCGGGCGGAGTGCCCGGGATACACGAGGTTCTGATAGCGGGGCCGAACGAGATGATCAGGATGGAGCACACCGCGTTCTCGAGAAGGGTGTTCGCCGACGGGGCTCTCCTGGCGGCGAGATGGATAATGAACTCGTCAGATAGGAAGATACATTCAATGAGAGAGGTTCTCGGAGTCTGATTGTCATGTGGAAGATAGAGCCCCCGCTGGAGAACAGGAACGGCACTCTCTATCTCGGCGGCATCAATCTGATGAGCATCGCCGAGAAGTACGGAACGCCGGTATATGTGACGGACGAGCAGAGGATCAGAAACAACTATAGGCGCCTCAGGAACGCGTTCGCGAAGAGATGGAAGAGGTTCAAGCTGTTCTACGCGGTGAAGGCGAACAACAACATATCGATACTCAAGATACTGCGGCAGGAGGGGGCCGGAGCGGACTGCTCGTGCGTCCCCGAGTTGCAGCTGGCCTCGTTCGCGAAGTTCCGCGTAGAGGATATGCTCTATACCGGGAATTACAACAGCAACGAGGAGCTGCAATTCGCATCGCAGATGGGGGTCGCGATAAACCTCGACGACATCGGCCTGCTCGACAAGCTCGCTCGGTTCGGGATGCCCGAGACAATCTGCTTCAGGATCAACCCGGGCTTCGGCAAGGGCGGGCACGACGCGCTCGTATTTGCTGGCAAGGACGTGAAGTTCGGCATTTCCGAGGCGGCCGCGAAGAAAGCGTACGCAAAGGCGAAAAAGCTCGGCGCCAAGAAGTTCGGGATACACATGATGGCCGGATCTTCCGTCCTCGACGACGAATATTTCGGGCAGGTCACGGACAGGCTGTTCAAAATCAGCAGGAGTATTTCGAAAAGCGCGAAGATAGAGTTCGACTTCGTGAACATCGGCGGGGGGTTCGGAGTGCCCTACAGGCCCGGCGAGAAGGACTTGGACATCGAAAAGATCGCGAAGGACGTGACTGACAGATTCAAGGAGGAGTTCGAGGATGCCGGCAATCCGCCGTACCTGTACGCGGAGCCGGGCAGATACCTCGTGTGCGATTCGACAGTGCTTCTCTCCAGGGTGCACCACGTGAAGCTCTCCGACAGGAAGTTCGTGGGGATCGACGCGGGCATGAACACGCTGCTCAGGCCGGCACTGTACGGCTCGTATCACCAAATGTACGTGGTGAACAAGCTGAACGAACGCAGGAAGGAGACGGTGAACATCGTCGGACAGATATGCGAGAACACCGACTTCCTGGCGAGGGACAGGACGATGCCCCCGATCGAGGAAGGCGATGTGATAGCGATATTGAACGCCGGCGCGTACGGGTACTCGATGAGCTCGAATTATAACACCAGGCCGCGGGCGGCGGAGGTGCTGATACACGACGGCGAGGATTTCCTGATAAGGGAAAGGGAGGACATCACGGACATACTTGACAGACAGAGAGTACCAGGGAGATTGCTCAAATGAGGATACTGTATTCTGACAACCTGAACAAGATACCGCCCTATCTGTTCGCCGAGCTGGAGAGAAAAGTCCAGGAGATGAAATCGAAGGGCAGGCCCGTGTACGACCTCAGCATCGGCGACCCCGACCTGCCGACCCCGCCGCAGATAGTGAGAGTGCTCCAGAAGGCCGCGATGGACAAGAGGTATCAGGGATACCCCAGCTCCAGGGGCGAGCCGTTCTTCCGGCAGGCAGTGGCCGATTGGTATCGGAAGAGATTCGCGGTGAAGGTCGACCCCGACACGGAGGTGTGCGCGCTCATAGGCTCCAAGGAAGGGCTGGCGAACGTGGCCAGGGCGTTCATCAATATCGGCGACACGATCCTCGTTCCGGATCCTGGCTACCCGGTATATCAGAACGGCGCCG
Organism: Thermoplasmata archaeon; assembly: GCA_038852105.1. Classification (GTDB taxonomy): domain Archaea; phylum Thermoplasmatota; class Thermoplasmata; order UBA10834; family DTMW01; genus JAOUEZ01. The sequence continues at coordinate 122,889 of JAWCKK010000002.1, read as the reverse complement.
CCATCCTGAGCTACGGGGATCCGGCCTGCATGCCATTGCTGGCCGACCATGGATATCTCCCGGACCTTGACGACATCAACCCGTTCGGCGTGAAACTGATGTACCTGAACTACCCGAACAACCCGACAGGAGCCGTCGCTCCGAAAAAATTCCTGAGAGACGCAGTCTCTTTCGCGAGGGATCACGACATCATCATCTGCTACGACAACGCCTACTCGGAGCTCGCGCTGAACGGAGAGCAGGCCAGCAGCATCCTTGAGATACCCGGCGCGATGGATTGCTGCGTGGAGTTCAACTCGTGCTCGAAGACGTTCAACATGACCGGCAGCAGGATAGGGTTCGCCGTCGGCTCCGAGCGCATCATATCCGCTCTGGTCAAGGTAAAATCGCAGATAGATTCCGGAGCGCCACAGTTCGTGCAGGTGGCCGCGGCCTACGCGCTTTCGCTATACAAGGGCAGGGAGCCTCCAGCAGTCGTCAGAAAGAGCACGCGGATTTATAGGGAGCGGATGGACATGCTCGTAGAAGGTCTGGCCGAATGCGGGATAGAGTGCAGGCCGAGCCCGGCCACGTTCTACCTCTGGGTACACATCGGAGGCGATTCGATGGCCTATGCAAGGAAGCTCTTGAAGAAGAACGTCGTGGTCACTCCTGGCGTAGGCTTCGGACAGCGCGGGGAGGGGCACATAAGGTTCGCCCTCACGAAAAATGAGGAGATATTGGCCAAGGCGATAGAGAGACTGAAAAGCGGATAGCCTGACTCTGCGATTTGATACCGAGAAAGCACAGTATAAATAGGGGTTTTCTCCCTGTGAAACAACGGGCCTTTTTATGCCGGGGAGTCTCGATAAATCTGAGAAGTGCGACTCAGAGCCAGGCGGGAGATTCCTGCTCGTCGAAGAGCGCACCCCCGAGTTCAGCTACGAGATATTCAACGACGCCATGGCCGAGGGGAGGACAGGCCTGATCTTTACGCGCGATTATCCGGCCGAGGTGAGGAAGAAATACAACCTCGTCGGCTCTTTCCAGATGATGTGGCTGACGCACCTGGTCGGGGAGAACAATTACAACCCGACATCCCTGGGACTGATACTCTCGAAAATAACGAGCTTCCTGGATTACCACAAGCAGGGCGTAATAATGTTCGACGGCATCGAGTACATGATCTCGCAGAACAGCTTCGACCGGATCCTGCACTTCATACATCAGGTGCGGGACATGGTCATACTCGCCCGGGGCACGATGATTATGCCGTTCGATACGCGGATACTAGAGACGAAGCAGACGGCTCTATTGGAAAGGAACTTGGAGGTTATCGTCCCGCCCGAGAAGCCCTCGGCGAGGAGGTTCACGTTCGAGCTCGAGGACGGACTGCTGAAAATCCTTAGGACTCAGGAAAGATGACGAGCCAGCACGTCCTATGCCGTGACCGATAATGTTTTGTATCCCTTCCTTTCTCACCTGCTATCAGAGGAATCGACATGAACGCGGAATACGCAAAATTGTCTGATTGCCTTCACTCCTGAGCTACGGAGAGTTTTTTCTAGCGCGGGCTTTTTCGACGAGAATCGAACGCTTTTCCGAGCAGTTCTTAATACCGTGAGTTGTTCTCGTGGTAGTGCACGCCTCCGGATAGCCCGGCAACCGGTGGAGGGATCGACTTGGTATTGAGCATCGCAGTGCCAAACAAAGGCAGGCTGAGCGGAAAGGCGATAGGCATACTGAACAAGATAGGCTTCGGAATACCCGAGGACCCCGGCAGGACGCTCATGATGGACATCGGCAAGGGCAGATACCGTCTTCTGTTCGCCAGGGCGGACGATATTTCGGAATTTGTCGAGACGGGAGCCGCGGACGTCGGAATCACCGGCCTCGACCTCCTGCTCGAGAGCGGGAAGAACGTAGAGACTCTCATGCCGCTCGGATTCGGTAGGTGCAGGCTCGTCCTTGCAGTCCCGGACAGCGCGCCCGTGAGCTCGGCGAAGGAGGTCCCTGACGGCTCGAAAGTGGCAACGTCCTTCCCCAACATCACGAGAGGCTTCTTCGAGAAGCTCGGGAAAAGAGTGGAGATAGTGCCCGTCACTGGAGCGACCGAGCTGACGCCTCACATAGGAGTCGCGGACTTCATCACCGACCTGACGGAGACGGGATCGACGCTGAAGATGAACAGGCTGAAGGACGTCGGGACGATAATCGAGTCGCAGGCGGTCCTGATCGCGAACAAGAAGAGCGTCGGTTCGAAGGCGGAAGAAATCGACGAGATCAAGTCCGCCATTTTGAGCGTGCTCAACGCGAAGAAGAAACGATACGTCATGGCGAACGTCCCCAAGAGCAAGCTGAGCGAGCTGCCGATGCTTCTCCCGGGGATTTCCGGCCCCACCGTGATGAACATCATGGGCCGAGAGGACATCGTGGCCGTGCACGCCGTGGCCGATGAAGACGAGATAAACGGGATCGTCACCATGCTGAAGGCGGCCGGAGCGACCGGAATACTCGTGTTGCCGATAGAGAGGCTGATCCAATGACGAAGATTCAAGCGTTGTCCGCCCTGAGCCAGGCCGAGAGAGAGAAGATAATCGGCAGACAGCAGAACGAGTTCAAGGACATAGAGCCGTCCGTGAAGAAAATCATAGATGACGTGAAGAAGCGCGGGGCTCAGGCCGTTGCCGAATACGTGAAGAAATACGATGGCGCGAACCTGAGCTACTTCAGGGTGGCCGAGGAGGAGATCGCGAGGGCGATTCAGAATACGCCGCGAAAGCTCGTTGCCGCTCTCACCGAGGCCGCGAAGAACATACACAGGTTCCAGGAAGAACAGATGATATCGGCATTCAAGCTCAGAAGCAGGACTGGCATACTCGGTCAGAACGTGAGGCCGTTCACGAGGATAGGCGTGTATGCCCCGGGAGGAACCGCGACCTATCCGTCCTCGGTTCTCATGGGATGCATCCCCGCGAAGGTCGCCGGGGTGCCCGAGATCGTTCTATGCACTCCTCCGAAAGCCGATGGAGCGATAGATAGCGCGGTCCTTGTCGCTGCGGACCTCGCAGGGGCGACCGAAATCTACAAGATCGGCGGCGTTCAAGCGATTGCAGCCATGGCTTACGGCATCGACGAGATGCTTCCCGTCGAGAAAATCGTCGGCCCTGGGAACAAGTACGTCACGGTAGCGAAGAGGCTCGTGAGCGCCGATTGCGACATCGAATTCCTCGCAGGACCATCTGAGATACTCGTGATCGCGGACGAAACAGCTGATGCGGAGATGATAACGTACGATATATTGGCGCAGCTCGAACACGACCCGGACGCGAAAGCGGTGCTCGTGTCAATCTCAGAAGAGCTGGCCAAGAGCGTGCTCTCGAAGATAGAGAAACTGAAAGACAGCTTGCCGAGAAAGGAGATATTGGTGAAGGCAGTAGAGAAAGGCCTGACAGTTCTGGTGAGCGGCGTGCTGGAGGACGCGATAGACTTCGCGAACGACTACGCGCCCGAGCACCTCCTGCTCGCGATAAGGAACGCCGATGAGGAGATGAAGAACATATTCAATGCCGGTTCGGTTTTCCTCGGCAACTGGTCGTCGGTAGCCTTCGGAGATTACTGTTCGGGCCCGAACCACATTCTGCCGACCATGGGCCTGGCCGCGAAAAGGGGCGCGCTCTCGCCGCTCGATTTCGTCAAGCTCATCCCGTTCCAGAGGACTTCGAGGACTGGCGCGCAGAGGTTGGCGGGCATCGCCGCGGAAATCGCCAGGGCGGAAGGCTTCGAGGCGCACGCGAGAGCAGCTGAGGCGCGCCTGAAAAAATGAACCTGAAGGGTGTTGCGTGTGCGGACAGCTATCTCGATGAGAAACAGCATCAGGAATCTGAAGAGGCCCAGCTACGGCACCGTTCCCGAGGGCATCTTGCGCATGAACGACAACTCCAACCTGTTCATGCCCAATCCCGCCGCGGAGAGAGTCGCGAAGGAGTTCGATTTCGACTCGCTATCGAAATATCCTCCCTTGGCAGCGGACGGCCTTCGAGAAGCTATCGGAAGAAAGCTCAAGGTGCCTCCTGAGCAGGTGATTGTCGGCAACGGTTCAGATGAGATAATCGACCTCGTGGTCAAGGCGTACTGCAATCCGAATGATAGGGCAGCGATACCTGTACCGACATTCGAGATGTATTCGATGTATCTCTCGATAGCCGGGGCAAGGTTAATCGCATGTCCTCTCACGAAGGGCTTTCAGCTCGATACGAAGAAGATACTTTCGACCAAAGCGAAGATGATCTTCATCGCATCTCCGAACAACCCGACCGGCAACTCGATGCGAGAAGAGGACGTCTTGAAGATTGTAGAAGAATCGAATTCGCTGGTCATCATAGACGAGGCTTATTGCGAATTCGCCGGCGGGAGCAGATATTCTCGACTCGTCGACGAATATGAGAATGTCATCGTGCTCAGGACTTTCTCGAAGGCGTACGCTCTATCGGGGCTAAGGATAGGCTTCGCCGTCGCCAGCGAGAACCTTATTGATGCGATCAGACGCGTCGAACCTCCGTTCAGGCTGAACAGGTTCTCCGAGCAGGTGGCAATCGAAGCGCTGAAAGACGATGATTTCATCGCGAAGACGGCGAGGATGGCAAAGGAGGAGAGGAGATGGCTGTCAGGAGAGCTCGAGCTAATGGGAGCGAAGGTCTATCCCTCGGAAACCAATTTCATTTTGTTCCGATCGCCCATACCCGTCAAGAAGCTGATTTCCGGCCTTCTGGAACGAAAGATAGCCGTCAGGGATTGTAGCAACCAGCCGATGCTGAGAAACTGCGCGAGAGTCACTTTTGGCCGACGCGAGATAAACAGCAGATTCGTGTCGGAAATGAAGAGCTTGATTGGAGGCGGCCGATGAGAATCGCGATTGCGGATTACGGCATAGGGAACCTCCACAGCATACGCAAGGGCCTTGAGAAAGCGGGTGCAAAGACGGAGATTGTCTCCGACATGAAGGTTCTCTCTCAAGCCCCGTGCATTGTCTTCCCGGGAGTGGGGGCGTTCGGCGAGGCGATGAGGAATCTCGCACCCGTCAAGGAAGCCATCGTCGAGAGACTGGCCGCAGGCGTCCCCGCGATGGGCATCTGTCTCGGGATGCAGATACTTCTCGAATCATCGGAGGAATCGGCGGAAAGCGGCCTTGGATTCGTCAAGGGCAAGGTCAGGAAGCTCGAGGCGAACAGGGTGCCGCAGATGGGATGGAACGACGTGATATTCGATAAGGAAACACGGGTGTTCGAAGGCGTGAGGAGCGGAACGCAGTTCTACTACGCGAACTCCTATGTCTGCTTCCCCGAGGATGGAGAACCCATTGCCGAGACTTGCTATGAAGGAACGAGGTTTGTCAGCGCGTTGAAAAAGAAGAACGCTTACGGATTCCAATTCCATCCCGAGAAGAGCTCGGTCGCGGGATTGAGAATCTTGGAGAATTTCGTGAGGATCGCGGGTGAGCTATCATGATCGCGATTCCGGCAATCGATATCATGGATGGAAAATGCGTCCAGCTCGTAGAGGGGAAGCCCTGGTCGGCAAAAATCACGATCGACAACCCTGTCGCGGTCGCGAAGAAATGGCAGAGCATGGGCGCAAGAAGACTCCATGTGATAGACTTGGATGCCGCCCTGTCGAGCGGCGACAATGAGAAAATCATCTTCGAGATATTGAAAGAGGTCGAGATACCGACACAGGTGGGCGGCGGGATAAGGGATGATTCCAAGGCCGAACGCATGCTGAGAGCCGGCGCCGCACAAATCATAGTCGGAACGCGCGCCGTGACTGACATCGCTTGGCTGAAAAGCATTGCGTGTAGGTTCCCTGAGCAGATCATCGTGGCGATAGACGCGAGGGGTGATGACATCTCCATAAAGGGTTGGACCGAGCAGTCCGGAGTAAGGCTAATTAGCTACGTCGAATCGATAGACGATCTCCCCGTCTTCGGAGTGCTGTACACGAACATTGGAAAGGAAGGGAAGCTCGCGGGAATCGAGGTCGAGCCAATACAGCGGATCGCAAAGACGACGAAGAAGAAGCTATTCGTCGCAGGAGGAATATCCTCCATGGAAGACCTGGACCTCATCAGCTCGACGGGGGCGTACGGCGCTGTATTGGGGATGGCAATCTACAAAGGAAAGATTAACATGAAGGATGTTCTGGAGAGGTTCGGATGAAAAGAAAGGGCGAGAGAAGCTGCACCATTAAAAGAAAGACCAGGGAAACGGAGATTTCTCTGACGATAAATCTCGATGGGTCTGGTAAATCGAAGGTGAAAGTATCGGACGAATTCCTCAGGCACATGATTGAGACCCTGTCGAAGTACTCAGGGTTCGACATCACATTGACGGCAAAGGGAGACATCGAGCATCACATGATCGAAGACGTCGCAATCACCCTCGGCAGGGGGCTGAGAGAGGCGATAGGCGAGAAACCGATAAGGCGCGTGGCGGACGCGATAATCCCGATGGACGAGGCTCTCGTGATGGCCTCGCTGGACCTGATAGATAGGCCCTATGCCGAGGTGGAAGTGCCCGACCTCATGTATGAACACTTCCTGCGATCGTTCGCGATGGAGTCACGAGCGACCATCCACTCGCAGGTCATCAGAGGCGAGGACGCGCACCACATAATCGAGGCGACCTTCAAAGCCATTGGTGCGTGCCTGCGGGAGGCGACGATGCTAAGGGAGGACCTGCTGAGCACGAAATCCAAGGTCGAATGGGAATCGGTCTGATAGCGATGCTGACCAAGAGAATCATACCGTGTTTGGATGTCAAGAAAGGCGAGGTCGTCAAGGGCATCTGCTTCAAACAGCTCAAGGGCGTGGGCGATCCTCCGACTCTTGCGAAGGCGTACCAGGAGCAGACAGCGGATGAGATCGTGTTCCTCGATGTGACAGCCTCGCTGGACAACAGGAACACGATGCTCGATGTCGTAAGACGGACCGCCGAGAACCTCTTCATCCCGCTCACCGTGGGCGGCGGAATAAGGAGCTTTGTCGATGTCAGGAACACTTTGGGAAGCGGGGCAGACAAGGTCTCGATAAACACGGCCGCGGTCTCGAACCCCGCGCTCATCTCGGAGTGCGCGAAGGCCTTCGGAAGCCAATGCATAGTCGTCGCGATCGACGCGAAGAGGAAGAAGGATTCCTGGGAGGTATACACGCACTCGGGGACGAAGCCTACCGGAATCGATGCGGTCGAATGGGCGAAGGAGGCTTGCGAGAGAGGTTGTGGAGAGATTCTGCTCACATCGATGGATGCCGACGGGACCAAGATGGGATACGATATCGAACTCACGAGAACGATAGTAAGAAACGTGAGCATCCCCGTCATCGCATCCGGAGGATGCGGGACGATAGAGCACATAGTCGAGGTGCTAAGGGATGGGGAAGCTGACGCGGCATTGGCGGCGTCGATATTCCATTACGGGCAACACACGGTGAGAGAAGTAAAGGAGATACTGAGAAGAGAAGGTATCCCTGTGAGAATGGAGGAGGAAGCGAAATGAACGATGAAAAGAAGTTGCTCCCGGTCGTCGTGCAGGACATCAGAAACAACAACGTGCTCATGCTCGCGTACATGAATGACGAGGCACTCGAGCTGACGAAGAAGACCGGATACATGCACTACTGGAGCAGATCGAGAAACGCCATATGGAAGAAGGGCGAGACCTCGGGACACATCCAAAAGGTGTACGAGCTGCGATACGATTGCGACGGCGATGCGATCCTCGCGAGAGTCGAACAGGAAGGCCCGGCATGCCATCTGAACAATTATTCCTGCTTCAGCAAGGAGCCTCTTCGCCCGGACGACATTTTCAGCCAACTTTATCGCGTATTCGAAGACAGGGAGAAGAACCCCACAGAGGAATCCTACACCTGCAAGTTGCTCAAGGATAAGAACAAGATGCTGAAGAAAATCGCCGAGGAAGCAGCGGAGATAATCATGGCGGCGAAGGACGAGGACAGGAAGCAGATAATATACGAATCGGGAGACCTGATGTATCACTTGCTTGTCATGCTCTACTCGAAGGGAATAACGATGAACGAAGTCATGGAAGAACTGCAGAGGCGGAGAAAATGAAATCCAAGCCGAGATACGATTTTCACATGCACACGTTTTTCAGCGACGGCGAATTGCTACCGATCGAACTGATAAGAAGAGCGTTTGTGCTCGGTCATAAGGCCATCGCGATAACCGATCACGCGAGCTACTCGAACATCGATGAGCTGATCCCTGCCGTCAGAAGAGATTGCGATGCCGTAGACGGCTGGGATATCAAGGCTATCCCCGGCGTCGAAATCACTCACGTCCCTCCTGCGAAAATGGATGCATTGGTGAAGAAGGCAAGAAAATTGGGTGCGGAAATAATCGTCGTTCATGGCGAATCTCCAGTCGAACCCGTGACGCCGGGTACGAATCTGAAGGCGGTATCAAATCCTGATGTCGACGTCCTTGCGCATCCGGGATTCATAACACTGGACGAAGCACAACTTGCGAGGGATAATGATGTCTATTTGGAAATTACGTGCCGCTTCGGGCACAATCAAACAAACGGACACGTCTACAAAATGGGATCGGCAGCATCGGCGAGATTTTTGGTCAATACAGATACGCACGAATGCGGGGACATAAGCACTCATCAGACCGCGAGGAGGATTGCCAAGGCTGCTGGCATGTCCGAATCTGAAGCGAATTTAACATTGTTAAGAAATCCGATTTCGCTGCTCAAGAAGAGAGGAATCTGATTTTTTTCCGTAACCTTTATTTCATATGGGTGCGTTCATCTACGCAAGGAGGTTAATTGAGATGCCGAAGAAGAAGAAAGGATACAAGGGAAAGGCCTCGAAGGCGAAGAAGAAGAAAAAGAGATGAAAACCCTCGTCAGCATTATGGCCGATGCGCCCTGATGAAGTTCGGGATGCATCGGCCGTCCGTAACGGGATCGAAATGCTCAAGCTGGTTCTTGCGAAGTGGCAATACGATTCTTGAAACAAGACCGTTGAGGGAGAATGGTAACCTTATGAGGTGCGATTCTCCCTCGGTAACCCATTCATCAATAGGGTATCTATGACCGATTTGTCTCGCAAGCTCTTTCCGCTCCTTTCTGCTCATCAGGAACGCCTTTCTGTCGAGAACATGAACATGATATCCTCTGCCCGAATATGTCACTTTGACATTGGAATATTCCGATTTCAGCTCGTCGAGCAACTCGACCGCCTTCTCTTTTATCAGTTTCAATTCGTACTCGCAGAAGCTGACATAATCATCCGCCTTGACGCGCTCTTCCGGTTCGCCGTGTAGCGGGCAATAAACATTCTCGACATCGAGATCGAATGCCAGCTCTTGGCCGATGAAACCTTCGCAGTTCCAACAATCTGGCTTTTTCTTTCCACAAAGATGACAGATTTTTCTATTCTTATAGAGCGACCTGTCGTAATAGACGCTTTCTGGGAGATATTGCAGGATGTAGTCTCTGAGATCGGCCAGATTCTTGTAATCGTAGATTATGATCGTATTGTCCTTGATTCGCGCATATTCCCGCGGAAAGATCTGCGTGTACCTGCCGATGATTACGGAGAAAACCATCGGAGGATAATCCTTCAACCAGTCCTCTACCTTCTCGAGGCAGAACTCATGGTCATAGAATTCTTTCCTCTCCTCGAGCGAAGCGGGTCGCATGCACATTGGGAATTCCAGCTTGTGCCGTGCACCTGATTTTCCGCGCATCAATACCTCTCCAGGGAGCTGTCGGCCATCTCTCTCATTAGCTAAGAATAGTGCGGTTGCAATCATCATTATGCTGTCTTCTTCGATAACGATTTCTCTGGGCGAGATTCTCCCAGCCAGCCGAAGAAGAGAAGCCACGAGAAGAACGCCAGTATTCCTAGGAATATCAAGGCTGAATACTCCATGCCGAAATGACCTATCTGAGACGTGATCGCGAGTATCAGATAAGGTGCGATCGAGAAGGTGAGGAGGAAAACCAAGATGCCCCTTACCGGAGGCTCGACGTGGGCGAAACGATATTCCCTGTTGAACAGCAGACAACCAAACAAGAACATGATCTCAATCACGAGCATGAGCCATGCGCCGTAAATCAACCCTGGAGAAACCAGACCCTGCCATGATAGAGAGATGATGAGGTCGATTGAATAGTATGTAAACGGCAGCGGGAGCATCATCATTATGATGCCGATGACCGGCGATGACTTTATGCTTCTGGCGAAAACACGCCTGTAGGAAAATTCTCGTCGTTCTCGAACCTGGCGCTCATTTTTGAGTTTGCCATCTGAGATCGGACTATCCGATAGTGAGGCGCCGCACTCTCCGCAGAATATCTTGAAATCTAGATTCTCTGCTTCGCATTTCGGACAGATTTTCATATTCTCCCGATCGAATTGTGCTGATTTCGAATAGATATTATTCGTATCGTTTCGATATCAAATGTTCGGTCTATCGGAAACTCGCAAATTGGCATTGCTCGCAAATCGAGATTCGCTACCGCCTATCGAAATATTATTAACACGAATTGGAGAGAATCCCATTAAAGTTAAATAGAACTCCCCGGATGAGCGAAATGCCCTTTCGACGATGTTCGACTGGGTATCTCGATTGAGAATCTTCGAAAACGCCCGGAGATTGATCAAATGTACAAGATCGTTGATAAGAGAGACCTCGCCACCGGGATACACCTTTTGGAAATAGAAGCGCCTTTGATTGCCCGGAAGGCGAAAGCAGGCCAGTTCGTCATGTTGATGATTGACGACAAGGGAGAGAGAATACCGCTGACGATGGCAGATTGGAATCCTGAGAAGGGAACTGTCACCGTCATCGCCCTCGAAGCAGGAAAGACGACCATGAAGTTGGGGACTTTGAAGAAAGGGGACAACCTGAGATCCGTCGTAGGTCCTCTGGGAATCGAGACTCATACGCATGGATTGGGAACCGTCGTTTGCATCGGAGGCGGGATTGGAATCGCTCTCATGTTCCCGACGGTCCGGGCGATGAAACAGGCCGGCAATAAGGTCATCTCGATAATGGGTGCCAGAACGAAGGATCTATTGATAATGGAGAAGGAAGTCAAGGCCTACAGCGACGAGATCTATCCGTGCACGGACGACGGCTCCTACGGACACCACGGCTTTGTTTCCGACATCCTGAAGAAGATGCTCGAGGAGAAGAGAAAAATCGACGTCGTATACGCCGTCGGACCGGTAATAATGATGAAAGTTATTTCGGACCTGACGCGCCCGTACGGCGTGAAGACTATCGTCAGCCTGAACCCGATAATGGTCGATGGCACCGGCATGTGTGGCTCATGCCGAGTGCAGGTCGACGGCAAGACGAGATTCGGGTGCGTCGATGGCCCGGACTTCGACGGACACAAGGTGGATTTCCAGCTCTTGATTGCGCGAAACAAGAGGTATCTCGCAGAGGAGAAGATCGCCGTCGAGAAATTCAAGAAGGAGGGGAAGTGAATGTCCGAGGAACAGACCGCTCAGAAGAAGGAGAGGGTCAAGAAGAAGTATCCGATGCCGGAGCAGGACCCGAAGGAGAGAATCCACAACTTCCGCGAAGTCCCCCTGGGACAAGACGCGGAGACAATCATCAAGGAGTCGCAGAGATGCCTCCAATGCAAGAGGAGCGATAAGAGAAAGATATGCGTCGACGGCTGTCCGGTCGGAATCGACATCCCCGGGTTCATAAGAAAAATCCGCGAGGGCGATTTCGAGGGCGGAATCAATATCATAAAACAGTACAACGCGTTGCCGGCCGTTTGCGGCCGCGTCTGCCCGTATGAGAACCAGTGCGAGGGCAACTGCCTCGTTGGCAAGATGAAGGACTCGCAGCCCGTTGCCATAGGGAGGATGGAGCGCTTTCTTGCGGACTGGGAGCGCAGCAAAGGATTGAAAAAGCCCGAGCTGCCGCCGAGGAAGGGCAAGAAGGTCGCCGTAGTCGGCGCTGGCCCTGCGGGCCTGACGGTTGCATCGGATCTCGCCAAGAGAGGATACGATGTGACGATATACGAGGCTCTGCACGCACCGGGCGGCGTTTTGATCTACGGCATTCCTGAGTTCAGGCTGCCGAAGGCCATCGTGTGGGCCGAGGTCGATTACATAAAATCCCTCGGGGTGAAGCTGGTCCTCGACGCGGTCGTCGGCAAGACAATCACGATGGACGAAATCATGAAGGAATACGACGCGTGCTTCGTCGGGACCGGTGCCGGTTTGCCGAAATGGATGAACATACCGGGCGAGAACTTGAACGGCATCCTGTCCGCGAACGAGTTCCTCACAAGGACGAACCTCATGAAATCCTACGAGTTCCCCGAGTACGATACCCCCAACAGGATAGGCAAGAGGGTCGCCACGATTGGCGGAGGGAACGTGGCCATGGACTGCGCGAGAACCGCCCTCAGGCTCGGCGCCGAGGAATCGTGGATAATATACAGAAGGACGGAAGCGGAGCTTCCCGCGAGAAGGGAAGAGGTGCATCACGCGATGGAGGAGGGTGTCAAGTTCCAGTTCTTGACCGCACCGGTGAAATACATGGGCGATGAGACGGGCTACGTCAAGAAAATGGAATGCTGCAAGATGAAGCTCGGAGAGCCCGATGCATCCGGCCGATGCAGACCGATAGTCTGCCCCGGAGAAAATTTCGTGCTCGAAGTCGACCATGTCAACATCGCGATCGGACAGAGCCCCAACCCGATCGTTCCGCAGACCACGCCTCAGCTGCTGACCACCAAGCACGGAACGATAGTCGTCGACGAATGGCAGAGGACATCGATGAAGGGCGTGTTCGCCGCGGGAGATATAGCTACGGGCGATGCGACCGTCATCCTTGCCATGGGAGGCGGAAAGAGGGCAGCGGAGGCAATTGACAGGTATCTGACGCAGAAAGAGCCCTGGCCCGCGCCGGAAGTATTCGAGCGCCTTCGTGGCGCATGAAAAAACCGATGGCTGGGACGAGAATCCCGGCCGAGATATCTTTTCTTTCATCCGCACGAGAACTCAGAGGACAGTCTGTCGATTATCGATTGCTTGACGGTCTTGAATGCGTCCTCTGCGCTCGATATCTGGCTTCCGCCGCCCTGCGCGAAGTATTTCTTTCCGCCGCCCTTCCCCTTCAACATCTCGAGACCTATCTTCAGAATTGCGGGACAGTCGAGCGACAATCTCTCGTTGCAGCCGACGATCATATATGCGTTCTCGGAGACATCGCAGAATAGGACCACTGCGCCGTCCTGTCTTATCAACCGCGCAGCATAATCATTGAGCGTCTTCCTGTCCGCCCCCGTGAGCAGCGCTGAGTAAAAAGAGAAAAAGCCGATTTTTTCCGGGACCAAGTTATCCAGCTGCTTCTGAGAAGCTTTTTCCAATTTGTCCGTCAGATCATCGACTCTCGCCCTGAGATTCCGCACGGTCGCCTCAACGTTCTCCGGCGGACAGACGAGCGTATTCGAAAGGGAGATCGTTGTCAATGCGAGCTGCGATGCTCTTGTGAGGCCCTTGAACCCGATCTCGAACTGGATCTCCCAATCGGACGCCTGCCTGCCTGATATCAACCTAATTATCGCGAGACCTCCTATCTCGCCAGTTCTTCGGACATGCACGCCGCCGCAGGCCGCGGCATCGAAATCGCCGATTCGCACTATCCTGACAGTCTCATCGGATATTCTCTCGGCCTTGATTCGCACCTCTTTGAGCTCCGGGGAATCTCTTGGGACCTCCTGAGTCCGCACCTCGAGGTCCGATGCAATGATTTCATTCGTCCTTGCAAGAGCCCTTGACAGCATGTCCCAGGAAAATTCGCCGTTGAAGAACAGGCTCTTCTTATCGATGCCGATGTCGACCTTAGCCACCGTAAGTTCCGGGTTCTGCTCCTGCATTGCCCTGAAGAGTATGTGTTGGCCGGTATGGCCTCTCATCAGCTCGTATCTTCGTCCCCAATCTATCCTGCATTTCACTTTCTGTCCGACGGAGAAGCTGCTGCCAGGAACCGAATGGTAGATATCCTCGTTTTCTTTCCCGACCTCGGATACGCGCATCCCTTCTATCTCTCCGAGATCGCTCTGCTGTCCGCCTCCGCCCGGATAGAAGCATGTCCTGTCAAGGAATATCCTTTCGTTCTTGACCGCTGCCACGGTCGCTTCGAACTCCTTGAGGTAGGCATCTAGATAATAGAGTCTCTCGGCCATGCAGGTCACTCATCTCACGGCGAGCGCGCCCCTTCCGAGATACTTGGCGCGTCTCCCGAGTTCGTATTCGATCCTCAAAAGCTGATTGTATTTCGCGGTGCGCTCTCCCCTGCACGGCGCGCCTGTCTTTATCATCCCGACCTCGGTCCCGACAGCGATATCGGAAATCGAGGAGTCCTCTGTTTCTCCGGACCGATGAGAGATGATGCACGCATAGTTCGATTTCTTCGCCAGTTCTATCGTATCGAGGGTCTCGGAGAGCGTCCCTATCTGGTTGACCTTTATGAGAATCGAATTCGCGATGCCCTTGGATATCCCTTCCTGGAGAATCGCCTTGTTCGTGACGAAGACGTCGTCGCCTACAATCTGGACCTTCCTGCCGAGAGCATCGGTTATCAGCTTCCAACCTTCCCAATCGGATTCGGCCATCGGGTCTTCGAGCGAGACTATCGGGTAATCCTCGCAGAGCCCGGCGTAGAAATCCACCATCTGCTCCCGCGTCTGCCTCGCACGCCCGTCGCAGCTGAGCCGATATTCCCCGTTCTCGTACAGCTCGCTCGCCGCGGTGTCCAACGCCAATGCGACATCCTTGCCCGGCGCGTACCCTGCCTCTTCGATCGCCTGCATTATCAGCAATATCGCCTCTTCGTTATCCTTCAGGTTCGGAGCGAAGCCCCCTTCATCTCCGACACCGGTAGAGAGCTCTCTTCTCCTCAGAACCTTTTTCAGAGTATGGTATGTCTCCACGCCCATTCTCAAGCTCTCGGAAAACGACGGGCCGAACGGGACTATCATGAACTCCTGGATATCCAGGTTATTGTCCGCATGAACCCCGCCGTTCAGTATGTTCATGAACGGAACCGGGAGAGTGCACGCCCTGAAATGCAGGTGCCTGTAAAGCGGCCTTGCTTCGTAAGCAGCCGCGGCCTTCGCCGTTGCCAACGAGACGCCGACTATTGCGTTCGCGCCGAGATTGGACTTGTTATGCGTGCCGTCGAGATCTATCATCGTCTTGTCGATCGAGCGCTGGTTCATAGCGTCCAGACCGATCAAGACCGGGGCGATACTGCGATTCACGTTCCGTACCGCCTTCGAAACCCCTTTCCCGCCAAATCTGTCCTTTGCGCCGTCCCTTATCTCGAGGGCTTCTCTCGAGCCGGTCGAAGCACCTGATGGCACCGCGGCTCTTCCGATATCGCCGCTGGCAAGCGTGACATCCACTTCCACAGTCGGGTTTCCCCTCGAATCGAGAATCTCGCGCGCGACGATGTTCGAGATCAGGCTGCTCATACCGAATTCCCGATACGTGATAAGAAGAGCGGAATTAAATCTTATTTGAGAATCTGCCCCGTTCGCATATACCAGAGATACAGGTCGAGGACGCCGAGGGGCATGTTGAGCCTATCCGCGAGTTTGGCCAGCTCGGCCTCGATTTCGAGATATCGCTTTCTGGTCAGGGTCTTCGGGACATGCGGGATGAGAGAGTATTCCTCCATCACCCTCAGGATGTGTCTGTCCAAGATCGCAACATCGAAATGCCCGGTGTTCCTGAGAAAATGGCTCGCTTCCTTGTAACCGAGGCCGAGTATGTTCTTCACGAGCCACTCCCTGGCGGTCCTATCATCCGGAAATGATTCTATGACGGACTTGATTCTTCGATGGGCCCTCGCGCTGCAGATGTACTCCGCGCGCGGCCTCGCGAATCGATGACCGTGTTTTCTGAGAAGCTCTTGCACCTCTTTCGGGCTCAGGGTGAGGCACCCCCTGCCCAGAGAGCGCTGGATTCTCATGCCCAACTGGGCTGTAGAGTTGGCCGTCATTATGCAAAAGCACAGCTCAGAGAACCAATCGCCATCGCCGCCCCTGCTCCTGAGGCGCTCGAACTCTCGGATGCGTTCGTCCACTTTCGATTTTATCTCCTTGTCAGACGCCAGGATGCGGACCTGTTTCGCCAGATCAGAGATAGTTTTATTCGATCGGCTTGATTTTCTCTCGATTTCGGGCACCAAGTTATTCGATGAAGAGGAATGCACTCTGGACAAAAGCTTTTTCTATCTTCCTGCAGAAGGTTTTTCGATAGGCAACAGATTCAGGGGATGCTGGGCAAGCAATGGCAAACAGGAAGAGAGGCATCAAGCGCTCGGGCTATAAAATCGGCCAGCTCCGAGAATATGAGGACGCGACGAAGAAGTCCAAGAAATTGTACGAGGAAGCGAGCAGGCTGCTCCCGCGAGGAGTGGAGAGCAATTTCAGGGTCGTCGACCCATATCCTTTCTACATTTCGAGAGGAGAGGGCTCAAGGGTCTGGGATATCGACGGCAACGAATACCTCGATTTCTTGCTCAGCCAGGGAGTCATTCTATTGGGCCACAACCATCCCGCGATCAGAAGGGCCGTCGCGGAGCAGATAGAAAAAGGGATGACTTTCGCGCTGCCGACCGAGAGGGTCGTTGAGGCCGCACGGCTCGTCAACGAGCTCTTCCCGAGCATGCAGATGCTGAGGTTCGCAAACAGCGGGACGGAGGCGACGATGCACGCGATAAGGGTCGCGCGCGGATTCACAGGGAAGGACAAGATAGCGAAGTCCGAGGGCGGATATCACGGGGTCCACGATCAAGTTCTCTGGAGCATCTGGGGGCCGGATGAGCTGTTGGGCAGCAAGAAGAACCCGAAGCCTTGTTCGTTCTCGAAAGGAATCCCAAAAGCGTACGCGGACCTGCTCGTTCCGATCATCTACAACGATCTCGAAGGAACGGAGGAGATACTCAGGAAGAACGCGAAGGACCTCGCGGCACTCATAATGGAACCGGTGATGGGGAACGCCGGCTGTCTCCTGCCCAGAGACAATTATCTTCAGGAGACCGCCAAGATATGCAAGGAGAACGATATCCTATTCATACTTGATGAGGTCGTGACCGGCTTCAGGCTGGCCCCGGGAGGCGCGCAGCAGATCTACGGTCTGAAGCCGGACATGACATGCCTCGGAAAGGCGCTCGGCGGAGGAATGCCCGTCGCCGCGTTCGGAGGCCGAAGGGATATCATGGAAAGCGTGGTTCCGAACTACGGGAAATGGCCCTGGAGCACGTTCCACGGCGGCACTTACAACGCACATCCCGCGGGGATGGCAGCATCGATTGCGGCTCTCAAAATTTACAAGCAGGGAAGGTTCTACTCGCGGATGAATCGCCTTTCTGATGAGCTCTTCAAAGGGCTCGCAGAGATTACTGCCGACCTCGGCTTCAAGTCGCAGGTCAGCCACATCGGATCAATGGGGTTCATCTACTTCAAAGACACAAAGGTCGTCGATGTGAGAGATACGCACACTGCGAACTGGGATCTCGTCTTCAAATGGGCCATGGAGGGCGTGAAGCGCGGAGTACTGTTCGGACATCCGAAAGGAGAGAAACTGTTCCTATCCGCCGCGCACACGAAAGAAGATGTCGACATTGCACTGCAAATCGCAGAAGAATGCTTCAGAGTGCTTGCGAAAAAATGAACGGAATACTGAATACGAAATCGACGGCAATACGAAGAAACGATAGATTCGCCTGACCCTTTTAGCAATGAAATGCATTTCTGCGAAAATTGTTGAAAGAGATGATGATTTTTCGCAAGATTTTTCGCAATCAATCGCAATCCTCATTTAATACATATTGAAAAATATTTTATTTCAAGGCTGAATTGATTTCATCGGAATCTTGTAATTATTGGATATTGTGGCTTATATATAGGAATTCTTCCCAAACAAGGCTGTGGATTCATGGAAAGAGTTATAACGAATCGTTGCATGCGCACTTTGCAAATCGCCCAAAAAGGTGATTTTGAATGGCAGAAACACTGAACCCATATCAAATCGCAGTTGAGCAGCTCGAGAATGTCGCCAAGATAATCAATCTTGACAAGGGCATTTTCGAGATGCTGAAAATACCGCAGAGAGTGCTTACGGTCCAAGTGCCGGTGAGAATGGACGATGGATCGATAAAGGTCTTTCAGGGATATAGGTCGCAGCACTGCAACGCGCTCGGCCCCTGGAAGGGAGGCATCAGATACCACCCGGGCGTCACGCTGGATGAAGTCAAGGCTTTGTCCATGTGGATGACCTGGAAGTGCGCAGTCGTAGGAATCCCCCTCGGAGGCGGAAAGGGCGGCATAACCTGCGATCCGAAAAAGATGTCCCCGGGAGAACTCGAGAGGATGACGCGGAGATACGCCTTCGCGATATCCCCGATTATCGGTCCTGAGAGCGACATACCCGCCCCCGACGTCTATACGAACCCGCAGACGATGGCCTGGATAATGGACACCTACAGCATGGTCAGGGGCTATACGACCCTCGGAGTTGTTACCGGAAAACCGCTCTCGCTTGGAGGCTCGAAGGGCAGAACTGAAGCAACAGGCCGAGGAGTGCAGATTATCGCCTGCGAGGCACTGAAGTACAAGAAGATGCCGATCAAGGGCGCAACGGCCGCGGTCCAGGGATTCGGAAACGTCGGCGGAATCGGGGCGAAGCTGATGCAGGATCAGGGCATGAAGGTCGTCGCCGTCAGCGACTCCAAGGGAGGCATATACAACCCTAAGGGGCTCGATATACCCGCCGTTATGAAGTGGAAAGAAGAGACTGGAGCTGTCAAGGACTTCAAGGGCGCCGAGAACATAACGAACGAGGAGATACTCGAGCTCGAGGTCGACGTGCTATCGCCGAGTGGCCTGGAGAACGCGATTACGAAGAAGAACGCGGACAAGATAAAGGCAAAGATTACCTCAGAGGGAGCGAACGGCCCGACAACGCCCGAAGCTGACGAGATTCTTTACAACAATGGCGTGTTCGTCTGCCCTGACGTCCTGGCAAATGCCGGCGGAGTGACTGTCTCGTACTTCGAGTGGGTGCAGGGACTCCAGAACTACTTCTGGTCCGAGGAAGACGTCAACAAGCAGCTGAACAACATAATGGTCAACGCCTTCTACCAGGTGATGGAGCAGGCCAAGAAGTACAAGGTCAACAACAGAAAGGCTGCATACTGCCTGGCTGTCAACAGGGTCGCAGAGGCAATCAAGCTCAGGGGAATATTCCCGTAGGCCAGATGCCTTCGGTTGCGGCCTCGTCAAACCCCTTATTATTTTCGATCTTTTCCCTCGACAGTGAATTGCTCGCTTGACAATTGTCTTTTTATCGCTAATACGAGCTAGCCCCAATCGTGTCAAGATTCCATGTGAAGCACGAAGAGCTGCTGAAGATACTCGGCGAGCTAGGAATCGAAAGACCGACGGAGATTCAGGAAGCCGCGATACCCGAGATCCTGAGCGGGAAGCACGTCCTGCTAATCGCGCCGACCGGCATAGGAAAAACCGAGGCCGCGATGATTCCGATATTAGAGAGGATAGCCGTCGAGAAACCGAAGGGAATCGCGTGCCTGTACGTGACACCTCTTCGGGCTTTGAACCGCGACATGATGCGTCGGCTCACGGAATTCGGCAATAGATTGGGGATAACCATCGGCGTGCGTCACGGGGACACCGCGCAGGCCGAAAGGCAGAAGCAGTCGAGAACGCCACCCCAGATTCTGATCACAACACCCGAGACATTCCAGATACTCTTCCTCGGACAGCGCCTGAGATCGCATCTGAAGAATGTGAAGTGGGTAGTGATTGACGAAATACATGAGCTGGCAGAGGACGAGCGGGGCGCGCAGCTGGCAGTCGGGCTTGAGAGGCTCGCTGACATCGCCGGGGAATTCCAGAGGATCGGCATTTCCGCGACTGTCGGCGACCCGGAAACCATAGGAGCGTTCCTCGTAGGAGCCGGCAGGAATGTCAGGATCGTCAAGGTATCGCCGATAAAGGAAATAGAGCTCGAGGTTGAGAGCCCGATCCCTACGGATGCCGATGAGAATCTGGCAAGCGCGCTTCATACAGACGCGAAACACGTCGCGTGCATGAAAAGGGCGAGGGAACTAATCGAGCAACATCGGTCCACGCTCTTCTTCGTGAACACGAGGGATACCGCAGAAGCCCTGGGAGTAAGGTATCGCATCTGGGACGAGAGGTTTCCGATCGGGGTGCACCATGGCTCGTTGTCGAAGGACGTCAGGATGCAGATGGAGGACGATTTCAAGAAGGAACGGCTGAGAGCACTCATATGCACGTCGTCCCTCGAGTTGGGCATTGACATCGGCTCTGCGGACTTCACCATTCAGTTCAATTCTCCGAGACAGGTTACCAGAATCACTCAGAGGGTCGGAAGGTCTGGCCATAGGATCGGCGAAAAATCCGTCGGGCGGGTAATCGCGACCGATTATGTAGACATCCTTGAGAGCGCGGTAATCTGCAGGAAGGCAATGAACGGCGAGCTGGAGCGGTTCAGGATACGTAGCGAACCGCTGGCGGTGCTGTCGAACCAGATCGCGGCAATGGCGATGACCTCGGGCTCCTTCGAACCGGGCATCGCCTACAGAACAATCAGGAGAGCATACCCGTTCAGGAGCCTCGAGAGAGGGCGATTCGACGACGTCATCGAGGCCATGAAGAGAATCGGGATGATATCGCAACAGGAGGACAAGGTCAGGAAGACTCGGAAGACTATGAGCTATTTCTTCGACAACATATCGATGATTCCCGACGAGAAGACCTTCAGGATAAGGGAGATATCATCGAGGGGAATCATAGGGACGCTCGACGAAAGCTTCGTCGCGACTTCGCTAGAACCGTATTCTACATTTGTGGCGAGAGGAAGGGCCTGGCAGGTTGTCGAAGTCAAGGAGGACGAGATACTTGTGGAAGAAATCAAGGAGATCGCCGCACCGCCTTCTTGGATAGGAGAGGAAATTCCTATACCGTTCTCAATCGCACAAGAGGTCGGCGCGCTGAGGGCGTCTGAGGAATTCAAAAGATATCCGATGGACAAGAACGCCATCGCCGAGTGCGAGCAGTTCTCCCAGCGACACAAGAAAAAGGGATTTCCCATACCGAACGACAGGGAGATAAGAATCGAGACCGGCGATAGACTCGTGATAATGCACGCGTGCTTTGGAACAAAGGTGAATGCGACAATCGCGAAACTCGTCGGAAGCTTGATTTCCGCAAGGCTGGGGGAGAGCATCGGGATTGAGAGCAACGCCTACTCTGTGATACTCAGGTTGCCCGTGAATATTGGGGCGAAGGATGTAGAGAAGATCCTGAGGGATACTAAGCCTGAAGCGTTGGAGCCCTTATTGAGGCTCACGGTGAAATCCTCTGGGATATTCAAATGGCATTTCTTGCACGTCGCCAAGAAATTCGGGGTGATAGAGAAGGGGGCGGATTACAAGACCGTGAATCTTGGGAAGATAATGGAGATATTCGAAGGCACCATAGTTTTCGAAGAAGCGTTGAACAGGACGTTGTTCGAGGAGCTGGACATCGATACGACCAAGGATGTATTGGCCAATATTCAGGCCAACAAGATCGCGATATCTTCCGGCAATGTGTCCCCGCTCGGCACGGAGCTGATGCAGGAGCAAAGGGAACTCATGATGCCCAGGACGGCGGACAGGTCGATACTCATGGCGTTGAAGAACAGACTATTGGAGGAGAAGGTGATACTGCACTGTCTGAAATGCGGTGCCGAGAGGAGAACCGCCGTGAGAGCTCTGCCCGAGAAAGGGATATCCTGTCATAACTGCGGGGGCGTGATGCTGGCTGTCGTGAGGCCGTACGCAAAGGACGATCTCGCATCCCTGAAGAAAGGCAGGAGAGGTGCACAGGAAGAAGCGGCCATAAAGCGATTGTACAAGTCCGCGAGCCTCGTGATGGCGAACGGGAAGAAGGCGGTCCTCGCATTGGTCGCGAGAGGGGTGGGCCCTGATACCGCCGCAAGAATCCTGCAGCGGCCTCAGCTCACCGAAGAGGATTTTCTCAGAGACGTCCTCGCGGCCGAAATACAATACGCGAGAACCAAGCGATTCTGGGACTAAATGAACGTCGGCGGCTGCCTGGCCACGAACCCCTTCGCGACAATGTATATCTCCGAACTCGACGGCCTTGAGGCCTTCGGATTGTGCGCCTTCACGCTTCTGAAATGACTTTTCACGCTCTCGAGATAATCGCGATACAGATCGCCTTCGAACACCTTGACGACGAAATTCCCGCCTTCCCTGAGAGCGTTCCTTGCGAACCCCAAGGCGTGCTCGCAGAGCTCTATCGAGCGCGCATGGTCAGTCGAATAGTTCCCGCTTATGTTCGGCGCCATATCGGAAATCACGACATCGACTGGTCCTCCGAGTTTCTCGACTGCCGTTGCGACAGTCCTCTTATCACGTATATCCCCCAAGACGAAATCGACGCCCTCGATGGGGCGCATCCGCTTGATATCTATCCCGACGACCTTGCCGGTTGCGCCGACGATATCGGCCGCGACCTGTGACCAGCCACCAGGAGAGCAGCCAAGATCGACCACCCTGTCGCCAGGATTGATTATCTTGAACTTCTCGTTCAGCTGCATGAGCTTGTATGCGGCCCTGCTGCGGTATTTTTCCCTCTTGGCCATGCGATAGTAGAACTCTCTTTTCCTCTCCGCCTGCCACCTTCGCGTCACGATTCTTATTAACACATTGATTGGTCATAGTCTTTTTGACATAGTCCGATAGAATTGCTTTGCGTAGCGATTCGGGTGCAAGAATTATATGATGTAAAGTAATCGGCCCGTCACAGAAGGATGATGCCCAAGTGAGAGAGACAATCGTAGAGGTCGAGAACCTCTCGAAGCATTACCCGCCCGACATCAGAGCGGTCGATGACATATCGTTCGAAATCGAGAAGGGCAAGATCCTCTCGATGCTCGGCCCAAACGGTGCGGGGAAGACTACGACAGTGGAGATATTGGAGGGTTTGCGAACCCCCACCGAAGGCAAAGTAACAGTGATGGGGGAAGATATTCTAAGAGATTATTCAAGAATCAGAAGCAGGGTCGGAATTCTGCCGCAGAATTTCGAGCCCTTTGACATGCTGAAGCCTTGGGAGGCCATACAATACTGGGCGAATTTATACGACAGAAGAATCACCAAGAGAGAAATCAACGAACTTCTAGAAAGCGTGAGCCTTTCGGACAGGAGAAACCTGCACTCCAAGAAGCTATCGGGAGGCGAGCGAAGGAAGCTCGGGATCGCATTGTCAATCGTCAATGACCCTGAGCTGCTGTTCTTGGACGAACCGACGACCGGACTAGACCCGAAGGCAAGGAGAGACGTCTGGGAGTTGATAGATCACATAAGAGATAAGGGCACGACGATTTTGCTCACGACGCACTATCTCGACGAGGCGGAGAAGCTCGCTGACGATGTCGCAATAATGCATAGGGGAAAGATAATCGCAAAGGGGACGCCAGGAGGACTCATCGAGAAATACGGGAAGGGCACATCAATAGTCCTGGAAAACGCTGGCCAGACGGGACTGAAGATTCTCAGAGCGATGGGGATAGATGCGGAACTCGATCGCATTAACTCGAATAACGTCGTCGTCGCGATGAGAAGACATTCTGAGATGAAGAGCATAATGGCAAGGCTGGCATCCTCCGATATATCGGTCACGGACATATGGACAATGCGCGAGAGCCTGGAGGACGTCTTCTTGAGCCTCGTCGGTAGCAAGATGGAGGACGGGGTGCTCAGGCAATGAGTCATATCCTATCAGACACTGTCAATTTCGGAAAACAGTACGTGCGTATGAAAATGGGGATGTTCTTCGCAATCGCTTTCCCGATACTATTGATACTCGTCTTCGGAGCGATATTCATGGGAGGAGGATCATCGAAAATAGTCCTCTACGTCCAGAATCAGGATAACGGATCCATGGGAGACCAGTTCGTCGATTCAATGAACAGGACCGGATTGTTCGAGATAAGAAACATACCTGACAACGAGAGCATTGAGAGGTTCATTACCAATAACTCGCTAACCGTGGCCGTGCAGATACCGAAAAATTTCACGTACGACATCGGCATGAGGGTCGCGCTCGGAATCGAAGGATACGTCAACGTAACGGTCTATGGGGACCCCTCGAAGACGACATACAACATGGTGCTCGGCGCCGTTAGCGCCGTGGCCGAAGGCATGAACTTCGCGCTGACCGGGACGCAGCCCGTGATAGGAGCAAGCGGCAAATCAATCACGCCTGCACAGAAGTTCAACTACATGGACTTCTACCTGCCAGGGATCATCGGAATCACCGTGATGGTCAACACTCTTTATGTGATGACCGGCACCTGCGCCGAATACAAGCAGAGGAGCTACTTCAAGCTCTTGGCGACGACCAATATCAAGAAATGGGAATGGCTCGTTTCGAAATTCATTTTCTATGCCGTTCTGCTCTCATTCGCGCTCGTATTGACATATCTTGTCGGCAGGATGGCATTCGACATGCAGTCAATTCTGACGCCGATGGCATTTGTACTCATAGCTGCGGGCGCATTCACGTTCACCGCCATCGGAATGTTCGTCGGGATTCTCGTCAAGGATCCAGAAGGTGCGACCGCCATCGCGAACGCGATTGGATTCCCGATGATGTTCCTTTCCGGCAGCTTCATCCCTCTAGAAATCATGCCCGATTACCTTCAGGCCGTCGCCTCGGTGATCCCTCTCACTTATCTTAACAATGGTCTTAGAGACACGATGTTGTATTTCAACGATGCAAGCGCGCTTGTCAACCTCGCGATTGTGTTTGCGTGCGGGATGATATTCTTCTTGCTCGCGAGCAAATACATGTCCTGGAAAGAGAAATAGACGGTGATGATTCAACATGAATCATCAGCGATTGTCCTGGCTTTTCTGTCATAGTAGAAAGTAATTTAACAGCGTTCCATATTTCACCACCCGGGATGCGCTCTTGGACGGCTCTCTACTAGCACTCATCATCTTCGCCGCAGTGTACGCCGTAATTGTGCTCGACCTCGCAGATAGGACCGTCGCCGTCATTTTCGGGGCGCTCCTGATGGTCGGCCTGGGCGTTTTGACCGAATCACAGGCTATCTCAGCAATCCATTGGGAGGCCATCGGCCTAATCTTCGGAATGTTCGTTCTTGTCGCGGCACTGAGCGAAAGCGGGTTTTTCCGATGGATAGGCCTGCAGGCGCTTCGGGCGACCAAGTTCGACCTTCTCAAAGTATTTATCGTGTTCTGCGGACTCGCTGCCTTCCTTTCAGCATTCATGGATTGTATCACGGTCATGGTCTTCATGGCCTCGCTGACCGTCGAGGTCTGCAGGATTTTGAAGGCTCCTCCTCTGCCTATCATATTCGCAGAGATATGTTCCTCGAACATCGGGGGCAGCGCAACGATGGTTGGAGATCCGCCGAATGTGATTATCGGAACTGAACTGAACCTGACGTTCGTCGACTTCGCGACCCATACCGCACCCATAGCGATGGTGGCTTTCGCCGTCATACTCCTTTTCTTCGGAGTTTTCTATAGAAAGATGTTCGAAAGGAAGAACGTCGATGTGGCCAAGATAATCGAGGAGAACAAACACCTCGATCCATTCAGCGCGGTGAAGGACATCAGGCAGATGAGGATGGCGCTTATGGTGTTCGCCTTCACGGTCACGCTCCTGATACTTCACAACGTGCTCGATATGCTGGTCGCGTACGTGGCCATATTGGGAGCCGCCTTGGTAATCTTGCTCGGAAGGCGAAAGATGGACGACCTGATACAGAAGATAGATTGGCACACAATCGTGTTCCTGGCGGGGCTCTTCGTCATGGTCGGAGGACTCGAAAGCAGTGGCGTGCTTTCGGGCTTCGCGGGCGTCTTGACGAACTTTTCCGGCGGAGACGCGCACCTGCTCGCGACAACGCTACTTTGGATGGTCGCGCTTATGGCTGCGCTGTTCGACAACATACCCTTGGCGGCCGCGATGGTCCCTGTCTTCGAGTCGATCTCTGCCAGCACTGGCATATCGGCGAGCAAGCTGGCATATACCGCCACCCTGGGATGGGACGTCGGAGGGAACGCCACGCCCATCGGAGCGTCGACGAACATAGTAGCCCTGGCCGTGGCGGAGAAGAACAACCTGAGCTATTCGTGGAAGGAGTATTGCAAGGTCGCTATCCCTGCATCGATCGTCGCGCTGGTCGTGATAAACCTTCTTGTATTGTTGCTCTTCTTCTGAGTAGTCGGGGCACAGGCAAGGTTTATTCTCGAAAAGCGCATTGCTGAGAGCGTGTTAGGATGGCTGGGAACAAGAAAAAGATGACCTACGCTCGGGCCGGTGTGGATATCGACCTGAAATCGAAATGCATATCCGCCCTCGTCGACAGACTGAAGGACAGGAGGCGGGGAAGGTGGAAACTACTGGACATCCCTGGCCATTTCACTGGCCTGGTGGATTTCGGCGATCTGGCGTTGACGCTGTGCACCGACGGCGTTGGGACGAAGCTGATGATTGCCGAGGAGCTCGGCGTGTGGGACACGGTGGGGATAGATTGCGTCGCGATGAACGTCAATGATACGATATGCGTCGGCGCGGAGCCCGTGGCGTTCGTCGATTATATCGCCGTCGATAAACCTAGACCAGATGTGATGAGTGCGATTGGTGCGGGGCTTCAACGCGGCGTCGAGCAGGCGAATGCCGTGATTGTCGGCGGCGAGGTTGCAGTCATGCCCGAGCTCGTGAACGGGCTGGATTTGAGCGGCACCTGCCTGGGCGTCGTCGAGAAAAGCAGGATAATAACAGGACAGAAATGCGCTCCCGGAGACGTCATTATCGGTCTGCCGAGCTCGGGAATCCATTCGAATGGGCTCACGTTGGCGAGGAAAATCGTCGAAGAGGCCGGCTACGGTTACAGAAAATACATCCCGTCTCTTGGGAAGACCGTTGGCGAGGAATTACTGACTCCGACGACAATCTACGTGAAACAGGTACTTAGAATAATCAGAGAGTTCGAGGTGCACGGCCTTGTAAACATCACTGGTGGCGGCCTGAGGAACTTTGTGAGATTGAAGCATGGCATAGGGTTCAGGATCGATAGCCCGATGAGGCCGAACAAGATATTCGGCCTGCTCCAAGAACTCGGTTCGGTCGATGATAGGGAGATGTATCAGACATTCAATATGGGTATGGGGTTCGCGATGATAGTTCCCAAGAAAATCGCCAAGACGGTGGCAAATCGGATTGGAAAAGGAGCGAAAATCGTGGGCAATGTTGACGACTCGGGAAAGGTCACAGTGCCCTCGAAAGGCTTAGAGTATTCCAAGTATTGAGATTAGTTCTTGGCTGAAAGCCTCTTGCGCACGGCCGTGCTGACTGATCCGACGACGGAACCCAATGCCGTGCACGTCTCGAGCGATTTGCCCCGCCCGGTCACGTCGAAATGCATTTTTCCGAGTTCGAACAGCTCTCTAGGAAGACCCTTCGGCCCGAGGCCGAATAGGAAAAGGAAAGACTCGCCAGACACCACCCTATTGGCTATCTCATCAACTGACACGGTTCTCTCCTCCCAGGGTTTCCTAGTGGTTATCACGAGTGTTCCCAGCTGTGGCGGGAATCCTCTCTCGGGAAGATCGAATACAAGCAACCTGCCGAGCTCGGACAGCTCGACCGTGTATTTTCCCTCGTCGCCTATTGACGTCGTGCCAGAGATCCATTTCGCGACCTTTTCAGATGTGTCGAGCTCTTTAGGGAAGGGGAATCCGAAAACGGCGAGATTCCAATCGAACGCCTCCGCCAAAGGTGCCGCGCGTGCGATAATGCGCCTATGCGCCTCGCGGAATTGCAATAAGTTGTAAGAATTATAGAGCCCTATTGTCAATCTGCCCAGGTGATTTCGAGACGTTGGTTTCACTTCCGGCGATTATGCATTTTTGGTTACAACATTTTTTCCATTTCGGGCTGCCAGATTGCATCGGCATTTGCTTAAATACAGTTCTATCAAAAATCGTAACCACGCCTTGACGATTTAAATACTCGGTTTTACCCAGTAAATTCGAAGCTCGGGCCATGCAGTCCTAATGTTGGCTAGAGCGTATGCTCTTGCCGGGTTCTGCAACACACATGGTCCGAGCTATGTATGGCCCGAGCTTCACAAGCGAGGGCCAATACGATGGACGGATACAGGAACCGGGATGTCGAACTCGACAGGATGCGCAGGAAACGAGCATCTGACGAGCGGACAGCATCGACACTCGGGAGGCCCGAGCAGAAAGATCGGTCCATCGATATTGGCAATGGCCGCAAGACCAACGGCTTCGTAAACGGATTTTCTCGCAACGGCAGGATAAACGGACTGACGAACGGCCTGACCAATGGCATCCGGAATGCCAGAATCGGACTCTACAATGGGCTTGTGAACGGGCTCGAGCGGAAAACTGGCCTAATTAACGGGAACGGTTTCATCAACGGTTTCAGGCTCTCGTCTCTCCCCAGGAAGCTGCCGCTGCGGCGCAGGAAGCCAGGGGTGAGAATTGCGGCCTCACTCGCTTTATCGGCCATTGTGATAATCGTGCCTTTCCTTCTGATATTCTCGATGCCTACTTCCGCAATCAAGATAGACGGGTATTTCTTCGATTGGGACAGGGCGGGATATATCATTGAAGATTATCCGACCGCCGATGCGATGATAGACATCAGACAATACTCGATGGTCCGATGGAACGATGTCGTATACTGCTACATCGCTACTACGGGAAAGACCTTCTCCCAGGGGAACTCGACTCCCGTCGGATTCTACGCGATGATAGACCTCGACAACAATCGTAGCACGGGCTATTCCGTCGGGGACATCGGCGCGGACAGGATGATAGAGATCCTCGGATGGAATGGGACGGCTCAATCGGCACAGGTGTATATCTTCTCTGAGACCGGGAACAGCAGCGATTTCAATTCGTTCATGCCGGATGGTATGGCAGATATCGCCAGTTCCGTGAACAAAATGGAGTTCTCGTTCGTAGAGAACACCGGTTCGGATCCGATAATCAGATTCTTCTCCAAGAGCTGTCACGGTTGTCAGGATATTTCACAATTCGCGATCAAGTACAACAAGCCCGCCGTCAGAGCAGTCGCCCAGCTGGAAATGCCGAGCGTCATACTGCCCGAATTGCGGGAGAAAGTGATGGACATCTCGATAGTATCGAAGAAGGGGAATGCTCAGCTCGCCGAGCTGAAATTCAAACAGCTAGGAAACGCGACCGATTACAGGTTGCTTGTCTATGATGGGGATGAGCTAATAGGCCAATCGGTCACGGACACCATTCGCATAGAACCCTCCGTGCCACTCATAGAAGGATATGCCAAGACCCTGCATGTGTTCGCAATCGTCGGTGAAGGACAGAATACCTCGTCGTTTGGCCTCTCACTAGTTGCCAACAACATGACAAGAAACGGCGCCTCGGTGGTTGTCGAGGAAAGGCAAACTGGCTCAAAGGTGTCGTATATTGCAGGGATACCGGACAGAATTGTAATCGATGGCGCATTCGCCGACTGGAAGAACGGTTATGTGACAGAGGATCCCGTCGGAGACGTGAGGTTCATAAATTCGACGATAGGCAAGGATCCAGCGATAGACATCACGGAATACGGCATGTACTCGAACGGAACGCATGTCGCGATGTATGTTGCAGTGGTTGACAACATTGCGAACGGCACATATCTGCCCAAGGATATCGCATTGCCGATACCGTCTCAGGGCTTGCCGCCGACCGAATCTCCCGAACTCATCGGAGCAGACATCGCAGGCGTAATCCTAGACACGGACATGAACATCTCTACTGGCGCAAATGCCACCAATCTCATGGGAGCGGACTATTTGGTCTTCATAGCAGGCAAGAAAGGCAAGATACTCAATTCGGACATCTACAGATGGGAAGGCGCCCAGGACAGTGGCGAATGGGTCGTGGCAGGCGCCGTTCAGTTCGCGATAGACGCGAGAAGACTGGAATTCGCGTTCAACATGTCTTTGATTGGGCTGGGGGAACTCGATGTAGCTACAGTCGCCTTCTTCATGACCGATTGGAAAGAGGGAATGGACATTTCGGACAGCATACTGCCGCTGGCAAAATGGCAATCCGATATGTACAGCAGGGCCTTCGGCGGCATAATCATCAACGAAGTATACAACGTGAAGAATCAGGCCGACTGGGTCGAACTCTATAATACCGGTACGACGCCGATCTCCCTGAGCGGATGGAGGCTATATGACGGCAGTCGGCTGATCGCAGTATTGCCCGACATTGTCCTGCAACCGGGAGATTTCTACGTCATAACAGGTTTGAACTTCAACAAGATAGTGACGCTGTCGCTATACGATAGCCAGGGAAATCTGCAGGACAGCGTAAAAGTGCCAGAGATGAATCAACCGAAATCCTGGGCCAGGACGGGCAGCCCGCCGTACGATAAATGGAAATGGGCCAATCCGACCCCGGGAGATCTGAACCCTGGCCAGATAGCGATACCGGAATTTTCAAACATAATAATCCCGATACTAGCCGTCGGCGCGTTCTTCGTGCTCGGCAGGATGAAGAAGCGGAAGGGGAGCAATGGCGGACGCTGAAGATCGCATGAAAAAGCACATGTCTGGAGACGACACCTTCGATCTCGAATTGCATGAAGATGGGCATGTCCGATTGATATCGATGTTCGGAGGGTTTAGACACGAACAGATAGACGACAGACGACAGATGATGGAGCTCGGCAATCCCGCAATCATCCTGCTACTAGCATACCTGCTGACTTTGCCAGGCATTATGCTGGAATTCTTCACATACAAACATCTCTGGTATTTCGGCTTCAATCTTTACAGCTCGTACGTGTTCTTCCTTTCTACCGGGTGCGTCCTGGCAGGCCTGTATCTTATCTTCAGAAGAAGCGCCCGTGACCCGAAATCGAGACAATTGATAGCCAATTTCCCCTTATTCGTAGGCGCTGCTAGCACCGCTGCGATCTCGATGTTTTTCCTGTTACTCATGGGTCCCTCTTCGCCCGAGCTCGCAATCCTGTTCTCGATCCTAATCGTCGCGTCTGTCATAGCGGCAATCGCATCGGCGAGGAATATGGACAGGGATGACGTAGCTCCCTTCGCCTTCTACGGCGCCGGTGCCGTCATCGTCGCCTTGGTGCCCGTCCATCAGGCGTTTGGCATTTGGGGCGGGATCAGAGGGACTTTCCAATTCACGGTCTTCGACGGCATGTTGATTGTCATCGGCGTGACGATGTCCCTGATAGCGCTGAACGCCGTCAAGAACAGAACTGGATACTTGGCGGCCTGGCTCGTCGGGGCGACCCTGATAGCTCTGATATCGTTCCATGAGCTCGTGGGAATAACTCCGTCGGGCTCCTTTGAGATTTACGACCAGGCATTGGCATTGGAGGGCGCGGTATACTCGCTGATACCTCTGTCGCTGTATTTCATAAGCGAGTATCGAAGCGCAAAGCTGTGGGCTCATATCGTTAACGCCAAACGAGCCCTGGATGCGAAGAATTACGATAAGGCCTTGAAGAACGGGGAAAGGGCCATGGAGATATTATCGGAATCCGGCTTTTCTAACAAGGTGAGTTTGCCATGGAGCATCTACGGAGACGTATTCTATAGGATTGGGAAGTTCAATAGGGCAAGAACCCTGTACGATATCGCTCTCCAGATAGACCCGTTCGATTACGAGACATGGTCCAACCTCGGGAACATGTACCTTCTGAAAGGATATTTCGAGCAGGCCCTCGCGGCGTTCGCTCGCGCCGCAGAGATAAGGCCTGATGATGCGAAGGTTTGGAACAACCTCGGGGTGGCGCACCTGTCTTCGAAAAGATATGGCGACGCTGCCAGAGCTTTCAGAAAGGCCATCGAGATAGATCCTCAGTTCGCGACTGCTAGATACAACCTTGGCATGATGCTCCTAAGGCTCGGCAAGCCCGCATCGGCGATGAGGCAATTCGATGAGTTGATTGCAAAATATCCGGACGATGAGGCATATAAGAAAGCGCACGAGCGGACCGCTCTTCTGCTCGGATATTTCCAGCAGGCTGCGGGATGGAAGATTCTCGGACTTGATGTCTCGAAGCTCGTCAAGGCGATAGTCGAGAAACACAGCAGATTTGATGACCATTACTCGAAATTCTTGAAAGGAATAATCTCAGAGCTGCATCATAAGGCCTACAACGGGGATAGGTCCGAATCCGCAAAATCCATTCATAGATTGCTGAGGAGCATCGGCAGCGAGGGGGTCAAAGTCGATGAGCTGAAGGCGAAATCCGGCATGAAGATCGATCAATTGAGATATTCTGTCGCGATCCTCGCTCTGACAGGAAGGGCGAGATTCCAGTCCGTTAACAACGAAATCAGACTGCTGCCGATAGATAAGGATCATCCCGAGGAAAGGCAATCCTTTGGTATAAGATTGAGGAAAAATCACTTCCTGACAAAGGGAAGCTCAGCGTGACGATGCTGATAACATGTTAACACAGCTGAAAGCGATTGTTATCGCCGCGCTAGTCTCGGTCGCGCTCATCCCTCAGGCCGCGTTATCTGCGAATGCCGAAAGCCTCTCGGCGATACGCTCATCGAACGAAGACAATCTATTATTGATGATGTATATGAGCGCCGATGTCCCGGGCGCTCCGCTCAACTGGTCAGACGACTTGAACGAGATGGAGAAGGGATTGATTAACAATAATCTGACGATACTCGCTCTAATAGATGCAGAGGGAAATGGAGACACAAGACTCTATCTGGTCAAGGAGGACAGGTCGAATTCCGATCAGATCGTCTCGACGGAGATACAGGATCCGCCTTTCCTGACCCCTGACCGAGAAGCTAACATGGGGAATCCCGCAACGCTTTCTGATTTCGCGCGCTACTGCATAGAGCATCATTATCAGGGAGGAATGATAGGGCTCGTGATTTGGGGGCACGGCGCGGGCTGGGCAGGCGTTGCAATCGACAAATCGGATTACCTCAGCTGCTCTGAGTTGTCCCAGGCGCTACGAGAAATAGACGAAGAGCTCGGAGTCCCGCTCGACTTGATAGTTTTCGATTCCTGCAGCATGGGATCCATCGAATTCCTATCGGAGCTCTCGGGCTTGGCTACCTTGGCTGTGACCTCGGAAATCGCAGTCCCTGGCAGCGGCTTCCCTTACGATGAGATATTCGAGAGGATCTCTTCGAACTTGCCGATGAGCGTTTCCGATATCGCGTTCTCCTTCGCCGACGAATACGTCAAGGTCGGGAGCTTGATGACCGATACGACCTCTCAGGCAGCGGTAATTGACCTCGGAAAGCTAGGGGCTTCTCTTGAAACGACGAGGGAATTCTCAGAAATCGCTCGATTATTCGACCCGATATGCAGAGATCTTTTCAACGAGACGAGGGATGCTAGCGCGAGGGATGCTGCGACAGGCTCTATCGATGCCATAGATTATCTGTCAAGAATCGTTGAGAGCGACGATACCCCGCCGAAATTGGCGAGGTATGCGGCTGCGATGAGAGACGTATTGTCTGATTCCGTGCAACGGAACAGAGTGTACATCTCGACCGCCGATACGGGGTTGATAAGCTCGGGATCTTTGAGAGGCCTTACGATATATTACCCCAGCGTGCCAGTATCTCTAACCGCTTATAGAGAAACGGGCATCGCGGCGGAATGTTGGAGCGACTTCCTCGCGGTCGTAATGTCCGCGAGTTCGGACCAATCCCCGGCATCGGATATGCATCTAGTCTCCAGAGATCTCAGATACGAAGACGGCCTGAACGATTCCTTCGAGTTCGATTGGAACGATACTGCGGAAATCTTGGACTGGGAATTTGAGATATATCCTTCGGGAGCGGTCAAACCGAGCATGGAGCTGACTGTGAATGACTCTGACGAGAGGGTCGTTATCGACATCCTCGAAGCGGGATTTTACGACATATTCGCCTACGGCAGGGACGTCAGCAGCAGATATCTGATATGGGAAGGCTTCGAGGAAAGGATAGTCGCGAGACTGATGTCGATAGTGATTCGCATCCCGGCGACCGTAGACATACTCGGGACTCAGCTGAAAGTAATGAACTTGAGAACCGGAGAGACAACATTGCATCAGGTGGAACAGCATGATGTCGCCATGAAACTCGCCGTGCCGGATCCCAACATAATCGGTGACAGGCTCCTTGTAGAACTCTGCAGGAACTCGACGGTGATAGCGAGCGGTCTTCTTGTGCTCGACGGAGCCACCGCGGAAGTGCACCTCTTTGCCGAGCCAAGCCTCTCTCCGATGATTATGTTCCTGACCGCGATATCCATGGCATTTCTGCTGGCTTTCGCATTGATAGAATTGCTCCGTTTAGGCCGAAAGAGAGAACGGCATTAGGAACGCCTAATGCTCGACCTAACGATTCTTCTTTGCAGACTCGATGAGACGTGATAATCGCGAGATCTCCCTGATCAGTCTCCGCTGACGAACATGCAGATAAATCAGATAGAGCATGATCGTTCCCCAAATCAAAAGCATCGCGATGAATAATAGTTCGATCCCCACCTCATTTCACCCCTGGTTCTATTCTTCTAATAAGGTTCGCAACATTCTCGATGTCAACTCTTATAAATGCCATAAAAAGGCTCAAGGCAATAAGACCTATCACTCCGAAAATGATAGAATCGGTTGAAACTGACACGATATCCCCGATCAATGATGATACGGAATCGAATACGAGCATCTTCGCCTGGATTACGCTTGTCAACATCCATATGATAATAGAAACGCCGGCTATCAGAGGCATCGCATCGGAGAACAGCGATAACCTGCTATTTCTTGTCCTCCTCACAGTGACTGAAGACAACATGATTATCGGCGATAAAAGGAGAAATATCGAAGAAATCCCAAGGGCGAGTTGCTCCGAAAATGCCAGAAGGACAAAGAGGAACAGAGATACAAGTCCTGTAATCGAGGAGCTTTCGCTCAAGGCGCGCGAAACGCTCATCCTCTCAAATCCTTTGCCGACTCTGGCCACGAGGACAGATAGACAGGAAAGGGCGATCATGACAATGAAACAGATGAAAAATATTATAAAGAGGCGAAATACGGAAATGGACCATGCGCTTGTGAGGACTTGATCCTGTGCGCTCCTCACCGAAATGCTGTCCGCAAGAAATGCCGGCCCGATGGAGCTCTGGACAAGCTGACCAAAGACCTTGATTTCGGTGCCAGCATAAGGGATGTCGCCACCCTGAACCCAAACGACGTACATGCGCTCCCTGGTGTCGATGTCCGTGATTTCGAACCCGGACGCGCTCGCATTGCCCATCACGCCGTAGACATGCAATCTGAGGCCATAGAGAGATGAAGAATCGTCGAGAAGTGAGGAAACGCTGCACGATCCCATCGGAAGCACGAAGACATTCCAATAGCTGAAAAACGACAGCATGATCATAGCAGCAACGAACATCGTTGCGCGCAACGGATAGCGTCTTTTCGCCTCGGAATCTTCCGCGAAATCATCGCTTTTCTGGCCAACGACACGAGAAGCCGTTCTCATCCGTCTTACGAATAAATTTCGGAGTATTAACGATTTGGCGGGTTTCTTTCATTGCCTGCTCTGGAAAAATGATGGATTAGAATCGGACGGCAGACTTGGGCTCTGCCGTCGGGGTTTCTGATGCTGACTATGCAATCAAGGATGCATTCCTTAGCTACCGACCGCCGCGCGGCTGAGATCGGACAGCTTCAGAACGTACAGAGTAGTCTCCTTTTCTCCCTCGGAGTTCTCTCTTTGAACTATTTCCCAGAAGATATGTCCCCATTCCTTCTTGAATTGCTTCACGAGCTCGTGCCCTTCTTCCACGGTACCTACCCAGACAGTCACGCTGCTCGGCGTCGTTTCTGTATAG
Organism: Thermoplasmata archaeon; assembly: GCA_038852105.1. Taxonomy (GTDB): domain Archaea; phylum Thermoplasmatota; class Thermoplasmata; order UBA10834; family DTMW01; genus JAOUEZ01. The sequence continues at coordinate 86,848 of JAWCKK010000002.1, read as the reverse complement.
TATTTATCCAGGTTTACCATTCTTATTCCTCTACATTTCTATTATTTCCATCTCAGTCGATAGGCATTGAAGACTTTCATCCCGAAGGTGCAAACTCCGTGCCCGTCCTCTCTACCATTTTCTGAGACTGTCTTTCTAATATTATGGGCTGCAAGATTATAAGCATTACTATCCTGGCATCGCAGACAATCGAATCGATTTCACTCCTCCTGAGGAGAAAAAAGGAATGCAGTTTGCAATTAATTGTGCACGATTTTCAAAAGGATGTAGGATTCATGAGGATTTCTTTTCTGAGCGATGTTTCCTCGGACGGCTGCATATCGCATATTCGTCCCCGTCAAAGAAGACATCAAGGTCGGGATTCTGCTCCTGCAGTTTCCTGATCTTCTCCAGAACCTCCGACAGACTCATATCGGTCGTCTTATCGAGGACAATATGAATCTTCTTCTGCATGACCTTACTCCCGTGCCAGTCCCGTGATTTGTTATTGGGACACTACATACTTGAATGTTATTGCCCGGATTTCGCGTACGTTTCGGGCGTCAATCGAGCATGCCAGTGTACCTGTCTTGGACCGTTTTTTGTGTGGGAATCTCGCCGATGACGAGGAGGATAAAACCAAATATAAGAGCGAAAGATAATTAAGTACCCGTTACAACCAGGCGCATCGAACTGATGACACGAGAAGCGAGGCAATCAACGGGTGTGCTAAACAATCGTGAATTCGAAGTATGGTGATTCTGACTTGTCTCCCCCGGCGAAAAAGAAGATGGTCACCTGCAAGGAGTGCGGGAAGAAATATTCCTCCGATAAGGAGGAATGCCCTCACTGCGCTCGAGAGAAGGCAGAAGCAGGCCAACCTATGGACGCTGACGAAAAGGCGGAGACGATCGCTCAGGAGCTCCTCGGGGAGAAAGCAAAATATGACGATCAAGAGGACATTGCGAAATGGCTTATGGGGGAGTCGAAGGACTTTACCTGGAGCAGGGAGTCGACTGCCGGCGCCGAGGTGAGTTCCGAAGCGCAGGACGAAACAGACGACAGTTCGAGAGTCATCGAAGATTGGCTGAAAGGAAAAGTGGTAGATATCGCTTCCTGGCTGACGGCGGAACCGGGAGCGGAAGCGATCCCCGGCGAGGAGGTATTGATCCCGTCGGAGATAGAACGCGAGGAGCTCGAGAAGGCGAAGGAGAATCTCAGGGCACTCGTCGATGATTTCAAGGCCGGAAAGTTACCGATAGACATCGTTGCCAACAGGATGAACGAGATATTGTCTACGGTAGAGATGCTGAAGTCCGAGAACAGTAGGCTGAAAGAGGAATTGGAAAGCGTAAGAAAGAGCTCGACGGCGATTGCGAAGTATTTCAAATCTGTCTATGGCAGTGAGAACATCGAGGCCGGAGAGATTGCGGACAGGCTCTCCAAGGAGATGGCCGCGAGGGAGCAGCTCGAGATTGAGAATCTCCAACTGAAATCCTCGCTGGAGATATACAAGGACAAGGTCGAGAAGGGACTGCTTACCCTGCCCGCCGACGAACAGGAACTGAAGAGGATGCAGGTCGAGCTGGAAGAGAAGGAGCTCGCACTGGAGGAGATGAAGAAGTTCCTGGAAAAGAAGGAAAAAGAGCTGGCCTGCGAGGAGACCGATACGAGGACCGAGATGAGAGAAAGGTTCACGGCGGAGCTGCAGGACAGGATATCGGAATTCGAGAAGCGCGAAGCGAGCCTGAAAAGCGATGTCGAGCGGTTGACCCTCAGGAACAAGGAATTGGAGCTTTCCTTGAAACAGAAGAACGACGAGCTCCAGCTATTGATGCAGAAATCTGGCGGAGCTGGGCTGACCGAGGCTCTGAAGCAACGGCTCGCGGACATGCAACGCCTTGAGCGCGAGCTCGCCCTCAGGAACGAAGAAGTGATCATGCTAAGGGACAAGCTGCAGGCCAAAGAGGACGAGATGAACGCCCTGAAGGAGCCGATGAGATATAAGGAGGACGAACTGCTCCGAAGGGAAGAGGACCTCTTGCACAGGGAGAAGCTGCTCGAGGAGGAGATCAAGAGACTCCAGCAGCAGAAGGCCGAGATGGGTTCGCAAACTGAGATCGAGCTCAAGAAGAGGCTTGAACAGCTCCAGGCGGAAATCACGAGAAAGGAAGAGGAAATCAAGGCGAAGGAGAAGTTCATCAGGGCGAAGGAAGAGGAGCTGAAGCTGAGGGAGCAGGGAGTCATCGGCAAGGAGATCGAGAAGAGGGAGGAGGAAAGGGCATTAGAGTTCAAGATCGAGAAGGTCAAGACCGGCACGGCGAGATTGGACGATCTGCTGATGGGCGGCCTGCCGTTCGGGTCCAATGTCCTGATATACGGCCCGCCGTTCATGGGCAAGGAGGTCCTCGTGGACTGCTTCGTCGCCGAGGGAATCTCCAAAGGCGTGCCCGTGATCTGGGTCACGACCGAGAAGACCCCGTCGGAAATCAGGGAGGAGATGAACTTCGTCATAAGCGGGTTCGAGGAGTACGAGAAGCTCGGGCTCGTGAGATTCATCGATTCGTACTCGCGGAGCATGGGAGACCAGGCCAACGACCCCAACGTGACCTACATCGAGTCACCGACCGATTTCCAAGGAATACAGAACGCCATCGAAGCTGTCGCGAAGGAGCTGATGAAGAAGCACAAGTACTACAGGTTCGTCTTCAGATCCGTTTCCACCATGATAGCCTATCTAGACCCCGCGACCGCCTTTAGGTTCCTGAACCCGATAGCAGGCAGGAGAAAGCGGGACAAGGCGGTCAGCATGTATCTTATCGAGAAGGGGATGCACGGCGAACAAGAGATACAGATGGTGGGTTCGTTGATGGACGGCATGATAGAGTTCAAGGTCGAAAACCTGAACACGTTCCTGTCCGTGAAGGGCATCGGAGACGTGCAATCGAGAGCCTGGATAAGATACACCTCATCGAAGAGCGGCGTCAACATCGGCTCATTCGCCCTCGATCATATAAGATGAACCGGACGGAACCGGAAGAAAATCTCAGAATACTCGCTTCTCAGATTATCTCGGGAGAATTGCGTCTCGAATCCTTCGCATCCGGCCTTTTCTGAGGCGCCTGCAACGGCTGAATCGGCGGGAGAGGCGGAGGCAGGCCGATGTCCTTAGAGACCACCACGGCTATCGGCATACAGTTGGTTATGACCGCGCCGTGCACAAGGTTCGCAACTTCCGGAGGCATATTGTTCGTCTTCGACCACATTTCGTAGAGCTGCTTCGCCTCTCCCTCGAGCAGCAATCTGCCTTCGAGACGTATGATGCCCACGCCTGCATAATTCGCCGTGAACCTGAATTCCACTGTCGCCTGGGATTCTCCCATCAGAGTGATGGATGTCACCGTGCTGTTATTGTCTATCCTGAGATTCTGCACCTTTTCGCCAGGTTTGGTGAACCGCTTCGCATCCACCGAACTTACATCGAAACCTTTGATCTGCATTTCCTATCGACCTTAACATAATCAATCATCCTCTTTAATTCATTCATCAAACAACGCGCAATTTGCAATATTTTCGACGATTCTAGTAATCCGACACGTGCCACAGTATATATATCGCCAATCGTTTTTCTCGGGATACCCGGATTCGTATCTGGGGAATCAAAGACAACAGGAAGAGTTTGGCATGACCGACGGCATGATGAAAATCGAGGAGATTACACCCTCGAGCAAGCAGATAAACATATTGGCGAAAGTTGTGAGCATAGGTGAACCCAGAGAGATACCATCGAGGTTCGGTCCGAGCCGAAAGGTCGCGGACGCGGTCATCGGCGACGAGACCGGAACCGTCATTCTGTCACTTTGGGAGGACCAGATAAACCAGCTGGCGAAGGACGACATAATAAAGATGGAAAACGGCTACGTCTCGTTCGTCAAGAGCAAGGAGAACCCCGGGAAGGGGCACATCCGACTGAATATCGGAAAGTACGGCAAGCTGGAGAAGCTCTCGGAAGGCGTCTCGAGCGTCAACGAAGAGGTCAATTTGAGCGCGGCCGAGCACGACCTGCCTGACAGGCCACCGAGGCGGCGCGGCGGAGGCGGACGGAGAAGGAGTTACGGCGGCGGCTCAGGGCCTCAGAGAGACGACAGGGACAGATTCTGAGCTTCCCGAGTTTCAAACCCCTTCCATTCTTAGCATAATCATCTAGAAATGATGCTGAAGACCTTAAGAGACTGTAAGAAGTGCCGTGGGCCGGACTTGAACCGGCGACTTCAAGATCTTCAGTCTTGCACTCTCCCAACTGAGTTACCACGGCTTATCGGCAGGTATCAGCATAAATGCCAAGGGCGGATTTAAAATATTGTCCCTATATCGCAAGGAAATTGCAGCGTTTGGACGAGCGTTTCTTCGCGACTAGCAGGAGAGATACCTGTGACGACAGGGTTAAATACGGCACCGTTGTTTATTGAGTTGTTCCAGATAAGAAAATCTCTCCCAGCGGTATTGGTGGTGAGCTTATATTGTCGAAGCGCGCAAATCGGGCAGATAGGACAGTCTACGAAAAGTCCTTTTTATTCAAGATAAAGCGCAAGAAGAGTTGGGACGACGAGGGCGTCGCCGCGACGGTCGGAACCATCCTTTCCCTGATGGTCTTCCTGACCGGACTCGGCATGTTCACCAACCAATACGTGCCGATTTGGATGGAGGATAACGAAAGCTCTCACATGAACACCGTGATCTCTCAATTCAGCATGCTCAAGGCAGGGATCGACCTGCAGATACTGACAGCGATGGAGAGCGGGGAGGTATCGAGCGCCCCGATATACACGCCTTTCAAGCTCCATGCCGACGGCATACCGGTCTTTGCTAGCCCCACCGTCGGTCTCCTGGCCCTCTCGACCGACTCCGCCTACGGGTACCCGTCGTTCACCATCAGGTTCAATTACACCGTCGGAAGTGCTCTAAATTATGAGCTCAACGCCTCGAACGGAGGGAAAACCGGCGGGAGCCTCGAATTCGACGGCATGAACCGATTCTATGTGAAGCAGACCGTGGCTTACGAGAACGGCGCGATAATTCTCAACCAGACGAACGGAGAAATCGTGCTCAGCGGGATGTCGATAAGAGTCGTGAAATCCGGAGGGGATCTGATGGTCAAGGTCACGCAGGTATCGCTGACAGGCATCAACAAGTCCCTCGGAGGATTCGGCACGAAGAGCGTGACATCGGTCCTCGAGTACGCCAATTACGGAAAATTCCTCAAGTCTGACGGATCGACGTTATCGTTTATTATGATCACAAAGTACGGAAACGCCTGGGAGAAATACTTCAAGGATATGCGGAGCACGAATACCGCGGGCATTTCAGAATCCGATTGGAGTATAACGAAAACCTCTTTTACGGCGGATGGTCAAACATATTACAGAATTGTCGTCTCGCTAAACGGGATAACCTCCCTGGAATACACGAAGGCGATAGTTTCGATGACGATGGCGGAGATAAGCGTTTGAGGTGAAAGATGACAGAAGCCGTAGCCCCGTCAGTAGAGCCCTTGGAAGAGAAGAAGAAAGGGAAGGAGAAAAAGGAAGTCGGATTCGGGACAAGAGCCATGGCGCGATACTTGAGATTCATGATGAAGATCAAGAAGACCCAGCTCCCGAAGAAGATGCCACCAAAGGGGCCGATCGGCGAATACTCGGAGGAAGGCTCGGAATACACCAAGGTGCCGAAGATCACCGACCCTGCCCTGCAGCAGGTGGGCTTCTACGCGGTCAAGAGCCCCTTCAGCTTCGTGAGGGTCGTATTGAACACGACGACGAACGAATACCTGCTGGAGGTCATCGAGCCTCAGCTGAGCCCGAAGGAAGAGAAGCTTCTGAAGACTCTCAAAGACTCCCTGGACAAGACGCTGTCGTACGAGTGGGACAAGCTGACCACCGTCGACAAGCAATCATATCTGGAGAAGAGCGTCGAGTCGTTCCTGAGGACGAGAAACATCAAGCTGGATAAGATATCCAAGGAGAAAGTGCTGTATTACATCATCAGGGACTTCATCGGCTACGGTCCCATTGACGCGCTCATGAACGACACCTACATAGAAGATATTTCCTGCGACGGCGTAAACATCCCGCTGTTCGTCTATCACGCGAAATTCGAGAGCCTGAAGACGAACCTCATATTCAATGACGAAGAAAGCCTGAACTCGTTCGTCGTCGGACTGTCCCAGAGATGCGGCAAGCAGATATCGGTCTCCAACCCGATACTCGACGGTACGGCCCCCGAGGGCCACCGTGTCCAGGCGACCTATTCCAAGGAGGTAACGACCAGAGGGTCTACATTCACCATCAGGCGGTTCAAGGAGAAACCGTTCACGCCGGTCGATCTCATAAAGCACAAGACCGCGAGCGAAGAGATGGTCGCATACATGTGGCTGGCCGTCGAGCACGGCGAGTCGGCAATAATCGCCGGCGGGACCGCGTCTGGAAAGACCGCGACCTTGAACGCGATTTCGCTATTCATTCCGCCCACCGCGAAGATAGTCACGATGGAGGACACCCGTGAGATCAATTTGCCGCATGAGAACTGGATACCTGGCGCGACGAGGTCCGGTGTAGGCGAGAGAGGAGCAGACGGGAAGGCGGCCGGGGAAATCGACATGTATGATCTCGTCAGGGCGGCGCTGCGACAGCGGCCCAACTACATCATCGTCGGTGAAGTCAGAGGTAAAGAAACCTACACGATGTTCCAGGCAATGGCCACTGGGCACACCACGTATTCGACGATGCACGCGGATTCCGTAAAAGGCATGGTTAACAGGCTCGAGAATCCTCCGATCAACTGCCCGAGAATTCTTCTCACGGCCCTGCGGAACGTGATAATCCAGATCCACGCGAGAGTCGGAATGGACATGGTAAGACGGATACGGCAGCTGATCGAGATCGTCGGATTCGAACCGGAGACCAACGAGCTCATCACGAACACGGTCTACGAATGGGACCAGGGCAAGGACCAGTTCATCTTTAAGGGTCACAGCTTCCTGTTCGACAAGATAATGGAAATGAAGAATATGACGCACGAGGCCATGATGGACGAGTTCCACAGGCGGGTCGATGTGATCAAGTTCATGGTCGCGAAGAACCTCGAGGACCACCGCGACATATGGAAGCTGATAAGGTCGTATTACAGGGATCCTCAGGCGACCGCGGCGATTGTGAGGACCGAACTGGCGGCGATGGGGATCGAGTCCGCGGCAGCGAGCGGACAGCAGGTGGCGACGTAAATGCCCGATGAAGCCGATCTGTTCAAAAAGTTGGATTCGAGGAAGAAGCTTTACATCAAGACTCAGACGCCCGAAGAGGCGAAGGAAAAGGCGATTCCTCACGTCATAAAGCTCCCGGCAGGAGCCGCTCCCGAATACATCGCATTGAAGCCCTTTGAGCAGCTGGCCTGGAGAGTTTTCGGGAAGAGCATCACCGCGAAGGGCAAGCAGGATGCCGTCCTCGAGGAGAACCTCACAAAGGCTCACATGAGGTTGCGCCCGGAGGAGTTCATGGCGGTCGTCATGATGTCGACCCTTCTGACGGCGATGGGCAGTATAGTCGCGGGCATTGTCGTCGGATTCGTCCTGCTCGGAATGATGCTCAAGGTCAATCTCATCCTGCAGATAATCGTCGCTGTCCTGATAGCCGTCTTCCCGCCTGTCATGGTCTACGCGGTCCAGAAAGGAAAGCCGGCTTCCACGGCGAAGAGAATCTCGAGGGACATCGAGAAACGACTGCCCTCGGCGATGAGCTTCATCTCGGCGATGGCCTCCGCCGATGTGAACATCGACGTCATATTCAAGGAGCTCGCGAGACAGCCGATATACGGAGGTATCAAGGAGGAGGCGGAGTGGATCACGAGGGACACCGAGCTTCTGGGAATCGACATCCTTACAGCCATCAAGAAGGCCACGCAGAGGACCCCGTCGAAGAAGTTCCAGGACTTCCTTCAGGGGGTAATAACCACGTCGACCTCCGGAGGCCAGCTGAAGCCGTACTTCCTGATAAAGGCCGAGGAATACGAGAAGGACGCCAAGCTCGAGATGAAGTCTAGAATGGAAACCTTGGGGCTTCTCGCCGAGTCGTTCGTGACCGTCGTCGTAGCCTTCCCGCTTTTCCTTGTGGTCATACTCGCCATCATGGCAATCGTGGGAGGGAACGCCAGCGGCACGATGATGATACTCTACCTCGTCGTCCTGCTAATGATTCCTCTCGCACAGTTCGGGTTCATATTCCTCATCTGGAACAGCGAAAAGGAGAGTGCCGTCTAGATGCCGAAAACAAAGGCGCAGAAAGGCGGTGCGCTGATAATACCGGGATCGGAAAAGGTCGATAGATCGAAGCAGATACTCGGTATTTCATTCGGCGTTTTCGTGTTCACCATACTGCTGGCACTGCTCGACTACATGAAATTCATGGATCTGCCCTTCGACTGGATAGACTGGATAATCATCGGCATGTTGGTCTTCGTCGGACCTTACGGGTTCTACATGTCTGCCAGATGGAAGAGGATTAAGCAGATCGAGAACAGGCTACCGGATTTCCTTAGAGATGTGGCCGAAGCGGGAAGGTTCGGCATGACTCTCGCAGAGGCGATAGTCGTCGCGTCTTCGGGGCGGTACGGGGCGCTCACGCCGGAGATAAAGAAGATGGCCGCGCAGATAGAATGGGGAGTCCCGGCGAACGAGGCGCTCAGGCTATTCGCTGAGAGAGTCAAGACCCCTCTCGTGCAGCGGATGACATCGATTATCATGAAGGCGAGCGATGCGGGCGGGAATGTCGCGGACGTCCTTACGATGGTGGCGCACGATGCCAGGGAGACGATACTCACCGAGACCGAGAAGGCGATCGTGATGAGCACGTACGTCGCCGTCATCTACATCTCGTTCTTCGTGTTCATCGCGACGATAGTCATCTTGACCGCTTCTTTCTTGCCTCAGATGCAGCTGGCAGGCTCGCAGTTGCAGGAGGCGACGGAGAAAATCGGCTCGTCGCAGATGGGGTCGATGTCGGGCATCGATGTGTCAGTCATACCGTCGGTGGAATTCGCGTTCCTGCTCGCCACGCTTGCGCACGCTGTGGGAGACGGCGTCATGGCCGGAGTGCTTCAGAGAGGCAGCGTGGCAATCGGCTTGAGGCATTCGTTCATAATGCTGCTCGCCGCCTTCTTCATATTGAGGCTACTGTTCGCCTGAGGTGAAAGTGAATGACAGAAGAAGCAACTACCATGGAACAGACATCGGCGGTCGAAGAGACGGTTACCGAGACCCAACCCGTAGCCCCGGCTCCGACCGAGAAAATAGATGCGAAATCGAGGCTGATGGCGGGCTACATATCATTCCTCCTGAAGTTCAAGCACAAGCCCATGAAGATCGCCCTCCCGAAGAATCTGGATATGGGCTCCACCGCGAAGGTGACGGAGATACCCCCGATAATCGATCCGAAGGTGGACGAGGTGGAGATAGTCACCATCAAGGAGGGCTATTCTTACGTGAGGATCAAGTACGACAACATAGCCAACGAGTATCTGTACGAGGTCATCGAGCCGAAGATTTCGAAGGACGAATCCGAGGTCTTGGACCTCCTCAAGCGCCTCCTTATCGCCAGCATCGAGACGATAGAATGGGAGTCAACGGAAGACAAAGAGAAGTACCTGAGAGCCAAGGTCGGACAGATCATGAAGGAAGTGGGGATCGACCTTCACCCGACATCGAAGGAGCGCGTCATGTACTACCTCATAAGGGATTTCATCGGATACGGGAAAATCGATATCATGATGACCGATCCGAACGTGGAAGACCTGTCGTGCGACGGATGCAAGATACCGTTCTACATATATCATAGGAAATACGGCTCGATACGATCCAACCTGATGTTCGACAGAGAAGAGGACCTTGACGCATTCGTCGTATGGCTGGCACAGAAGTGCGGCAAGCACATATCCGTTGCAAAGCCGATGCTCGACGCCACGATCCCCGACGGCTCGAGGCTTCAGGCGACGCTCGGGAAGCACGTCACGAAGAAGGGGTCCTCGTTCACGGTGAGACGGTTCAAGGAAAACCCGTTCACGCCCTTGGACCTTTTGAGATTCAAGACGATGAGCACGGACATGATGGCATACCTCTGGGCGGCAATCGAGCACGGCCAATCGATGCTCGTCTGCGGAGGCACTGCGTCCGGAAAGACGACCACTCTCAACGCGGTTCTCCTTTTCATACCTCCTCAGATGAAAATCGTGAGCATCGAGGACACGCGCGAGCTCAACCTGCCGCACGAGAACTGGATCCCCTCGCTGACGAGAGAGGGATTCGGCGGCAAGAGCCCGATAACCGGCAAGGCGCCCGGCGAGATAGACATGTTCGATCTTCTGACCACTGCGATGAGGCAGCGGCCACAGTATCTGATGGTCGGTGAGGTAAGAGGCAAGGAAGCGTACGTCGTGTTTCAGGCGATGGCCACTGGGAAGACCGCGTACTCTACCTTCCATGCAGAAGATGTTCAGTCGATGGTGCACAGGATGGAGAACGACCCGATCAATCTCCCGAGAGCACTGGTGACGGCACTCAATATTGTGTTATTGCAGGCGCAGGTGAAGGTCGGAACGAAGATGACAAGGCGGGTCAAGGGCTTGACCGAAATAGTCGGGATAGACCCCGAGACAAACGAGCTCATCACGAACTCCGTGTTCACCTGGAACCCCGCGGACGACACGTTCAACTACAGCGGCCATAGCTACGTCTACGAGAAGATACGCATGGCGCGCAACTGGACCCCGAGGGAGATGGAACGGGAGATACGCCGCAGGGTCGAGGTCCTGGAGTACCTGAAGAAGATGGGGAACGTCAATTACCGCGAGGTCGCCAGGGTGGTATCGGCGTACTACAAGTACCCAGACAAGCTGATGGAGGAGATCCGGGCAAAGATGGCGGCGACGGAGAAGCTGCCGGAAAGCCCGACGCCGCCGCCTGCTCCGCCGCTCAAGAGCATCAGGATAGAGACTCAACCATCGGCGTCGAAGTGAAACCTCAGCACGGCTTTCACTGATATTTCTCAAGCCGCAACTATCAATTCGATAGCGATGATAATCCGAAGATGCTTCTCGGGAGATATCGCTAGCCATAAAGATTAACGGAAAGAAAATTGAAATAAAGGGTTTTGCGAGCAGCTCTATTGCTGCTGCTGGCCGCCACCCTGTTGCTGTTCCTGATCCAGAGGTTTCTTGATGACCTTCTTCGAGACCACTTTCTTCTCGATCGGCCTGCGTATCACGCGCTTCTCGATGACGACGCCTTCGGGAGTCGTCGTCGTCTCGACCTGCACAGGGGTCAGCTGCGACCCGCAGCCGTGGCATACGGTCGCGTCCTTCGCGTTCGGCGTGCCGCAGACCGGGCAAGCGACGAGGTTCGCCTGCTTCCTGCGCTCCTCCTCCTTCGCCAGCCAGTCCTCGAAGCTGATATACGCCGGGTTGGTCTCCCACCACGCCTTGAACGTGTCCTCGTTGTAGTCCTTGCCGAGCTCCGCCTTCGCGAGGTCCCTGTACTTAGACAGGACATTCTCCTCGTACTGGTCCCTCATCTTGTCCTCGTAGGACTTCTCGCCCTCGAGAGGCGTGCCGAACCTGACATGACAGTTCGGGCATTCGACCGAGGATGCGGGTATCCAAGCACCGCATTCGCTGCATTTCACCATGTCTTTCTCGAACTCGACTCCGCACTTCGGGCACTTGCTAGCCGACTCGGGTATCAGAGCACCGCACTCGCCGCACTCCACGAGCTTGCCGACGCCGCGCTTGTAGATGTAGATGCTGAATATCACCAGTGCGGCTATTACCGCTGCCGCTATCAGTATGATCATCCAGAGCTCGAGGACGCTCGCGGCCTGTATCCCGAGCGGTTTCTGCTCGTGATCCTTGCCGACGGACACGTCAATTTTGTAGAACGGCGGGGACGGGGAGAGCGATGCGGGAATAGTTATGGTCGTGGTGTATCTGCCATCGGTATTGGTCACAACCTTGACAGGAGTCGTGACATTCGCGTCAACGGCGTTCTTGACGACTATCCAGACATCGATGCCGCCCCAGGCGGAGCCGTCTGGGTATTTCACATATCCCGAGATCGTCAAGCTCGTACCCGCGGTCACATTCCCGTTCGCGAATATCGATATCGTCGGCATGATGTACAGGACCTTCACGTCCGCGTATGCGAAGTTGTTGCTCCTGTCCTTATCTTTCACGGTCTGCTCAATGTCAAGCCAGACAGCGAACCTGTAGTTACCGGAGTATTTCACGGATACCTTGTAAGTGATCGAAATCTCCGTCTCGGAGTATCCGCTCACGTTGATATACTCGACCTTTATCGGCGTGTCTATGCTCTGCGTGTAGCTATCGTTGCCTGTTATGTTTAGAGAGACTGAGAGCGACTGCACCGGGAGATAGCCGTCGTTCCTGATTGTCAGGAGCACCTCGATATTATCTCCGTACGACACATTGCCCCCGACCGAACTCAGGGAGACGCCACCTACAAGCACACGTATGTCGTCCATCGAAATTGCCGGGTCCGGTCTCGAATCGAACGCCCTCAGCGCGATATTGTTCGCGTTGTTCGTGTAATCGCTCTCGAAGACGGGTGAGAACCCTCCCTGGCCCACTGTCGGGTTGACCACAGCGAAGAACGTGTAGTCCGCTATCGGGACCGTCTGCTCGGGCAGCACTATATCGAACACGACTTGAGTGTACGGGTTGGAAACCGAGATCGGCGTGGTTATGTTCACATACTTGACCATATTGGACGGGGAAATCGAACCCATGTACAGCGCAACCATCGTCGGACCAGTCACGACCGTGCCGCCGGCGTTGTGAACCAGCACGTATATAGATACCTGCTCACCCGCCGGGAGGTTGTCGGACGATGACACCTGAACTCCCTTATGGACGGCGAACATCGAGCTGATGTACAGGTCCGGCTGCGTCAGGACGGTTATCACTCCCGTCCCGTTGTTGTTGCTATAGTCCCTCTCCTCCAGCGCGTGGGAGGGATTTATCGACACGATGATGGGCTTCAGACCCGCTACCGGGCTGGCCCAGGTCACGTGAGCGAGAGTGACCGCTCCGACGCCCAGCGGTCCGATCGTTGCAGTACCGATCAGATGAGCGCCATCGACCTGGTCGTAATAGAAGCTGACCCCGAACGTGCCAGCGCTCGCATCCCCCACGTTTATTATCTGGGCGTACAGGTCGCACGAGATGCCCTCAGTCGGCAAGGTTGGCGCGGAATATATTCCGCCAGGCCCTATCTCCAGATCGGGCAGTCCGATTACAGGCACCATCTCCCAGCCGATGTTGTCGTCCTCGTTCATCTCGGGGATTGTATCCAGCGGGTCCACCTGCACGATTATGTATCGCGTCTCACCCGGCGCATGCGTGTTCATCCAAGTAACATTCACGGTCGCTTGGCCGCCTGCGGGTATAAGGTCGACGGTATATTCGGCGAACTTCTCGGACATCGCCGGCACCGTGTCATCGGAATCGTAGAAGTAGACGAGCACATCTCTCGCATCGACTACTCCAGTGTTGCTGATCACGGTCGTGACCGTAGCCGGTGCGTTGGCGACCGCAGGATTCCTGTATACAGTCACTGGCGGATCTATGTTCGGAAGGGCGCTCTCTATCTTGAACGTGCCGGCTATGTTCGCCGCAATTAATGGTTCCGAGTACGGAGCCAACGCGACATATCCCGGCGAAGAAGAGTAATCGACGGAGTTGTAAGTATGAACCGCAACGAGCTTGTAGTTGCCAAGGTACTTGGATGATACCACTCCGTTCGTCGCCGTCAGCTCATTGGTCAGCAATTTTACCTTAGCTATGCCGTTCGAGCTTGCCATGGCGGTAGTGTGCAGCGTGCTGTTCAGTTGCCAATATGCCCTCACCGATGCTCCTGGCAAGACGTAGTTCGTACCATCCAGTATCGTCACCGTCGCCCATCTGTACAGGTTCATCTTCGCATTGCCCTGCAACGATATTTTCGGCGCCGAGGTGTTCCAGACGTTCACCGTGGAGCTCCCGTCTATCACCGGTGCCGAGGTGAGGTTCATGTCGGAAAAGACGATGCTCGCGGACGCATCCGCAGAGGTGGTGAAGGAACCGGACAGAGAGCCGCTCATGCGAACCTGTGCTGTTCCATATATTGAAATATTAGCCGCAATGTCTGATGCATAGCTCGATAGCGATGAGCCCGTCCTCACTTCGATGCTCAACGGCACGTTCCCGCTTATGGATGAAAGGTTGTTGAGCACCAGTTTGCCGCCGGTGTCGATGATTATTCTGGCAGGAACGCCGTCCGTCTTATAGATGTAGAAGTCGCAGTCGTTGAGCGTGAGCGTCCCTCCGGACTTGATTATGACATCACCTGTATGGGCATATGCTCCGGAGAGAGCCATGTTTGGCGGCACGATGAGATATTTCGTCGGGTCCGGATTTGACGGCGCGACAGCGTTGGCGATGTCGATGCTGGTCGACGACATCGCATTAGATGCGCCCATCAGGGGATACGTGTCTAGCCCGAATTCGACCGTGGTGGAATAGGTTGTGTAAGTCCCCGTGAGCTTGTATAGGCCGACGTAGAGCGAGTTCGGAGCCGTAGTCCAGTTGATGATATCGGTCAGATACGGAACGAGGACCTTGCCCGCGCTGTTTGCCGTCCTGTAATTTGCGGCGGTCTTGCCCATGTAATTCAGAATCATGCCAGGAGGCGTGGTCTGGGTCGCTCCCGCAGGCGGCACGTAGTAGTAGGCGTCCTTTCCTTCGAGGAAGGTCGAGCCAGTGAATTTCGCGGATATCGTTGCGCCCTGGAGCGGCACCCCGTACTTGTCATTTAGAGTAACATCTGCCCATCTGTAGAGATAAGCCTCACATGTAGCACCTCCGAAAATTACTGCGCTCGAAGAATAAGGCGGGGTACCGGCCATATCGAATCTGCAACCGTACAGATACGCCCTGGCGTTGTTCTGCAAGAGGATTTTATTGTGGTCACTTGAGGTGAGATCAAGATAATCCACATCGATGTACGAGTTCACGGCGGTGAACTGCGCGCTTCCCGCGAGGGTGAGATTATTGTCTGCACCGCCGAGCTCCGGCAGAGAATCTATCCGCGAATCGTACATCTCGACGGTCGCATCGGTTATCGTGATTGCTGGCCCGTAATCGGCATCGGTCAATATCGGGCTGTAATATGTATCGACCATTGCGAGATCAAGGTGCGTGATGTTGGTATCGCTCAAGTTCACCTTGGTGGTCGCTCCGGTGATTGCAAGGGTGCCCGGGAACCTCAGAACGGAATCGTTAGATGCTCTCACGTTCGCGCCGTTCTGGATTGACATCGTCAGGAATGGATGGCTCGATACCTGGTCAAGGTAGGTCGTTACAGTTCCGCCGTCCAGGATGAGCTTCCCTCCGTTAACGATCAAGGAATGAGGGTTCGAACCGTCGCTGACGAACCTGAGCTCTGCGTTCCTTATCGTCAGTGTGCCGGTCGCACCCACAGTCAAAGTCCCATCGATCGTAAACACGGTATCTTCTATCGTGAAAGGTCCGGTAACATTCATATCCCCGGTGACCGCTGAGACCGATTTCGCGACGAGAATCAATCCCGCGAAGCTCGACAGGACCATCACGGCAACAAGGCCAACGCTCAGTAATCTGGTAGAACGATGAATACCACTCAACATTCAATTCACCGACCCAACGGCGGGCTAGGTGAGAGTTAAAGTCTAGAGTATATAAAAAACTATGCTCCTTTTTATCGAAATCCAGACAACTGGAAGCAAGGCTTTCAGCCTATCTTCTTTTTCATCACTTTCTTGACGAACACCGGGGGCTTCTTGATGATTACGGGCTCTCCGGCTTCCTGCTTGGCAGGAGCACTTTCTGTCCCCTTTGAGCCAGCTGTGACCTCTTCTCCGCAGGCGTAGCAGACCGTCGCTTCCTTGCTTATCATCGTGCCACAGTTGGGGCAGGGCATCTCATCCTCGCTCGGCGCTTCTGATTTTTCAGGCTCGCCACCTTCCTCGCGCTCCTCTTCTCCCGCCGCAGCGCCCTCGCCTCCCAGGGTCGCGCCGCACG
Source organism: Thermoplasmata archaeon (assembly GCA_038852105.1). GTDB lineage: Archaea > Thermoplasmatota > Thermoplasmata > UBA10834 > DTMW01 > JAOUEZ01. Next base: position 70,714 of record JAWCKK010000002.1, on the reverse strand, counting down.
CGTAGCACATTATCGCATCGGAGCTGATAATAGTGCCGCAATTGGGGCAGGGCATCTCCCCCTCCTCGACCGGGGCTTCTTGCTGAGGAGCCACCTCCTCCGACCTCACTTCCTGCGCCGCCTCCGCGAATATCTCCTCGGCCTTCGCGCCCGGCTTTTCCGCTATCGGAACCTGCTCCTTCTCCGCGGCCATCTTCTCCGCCTCGGCCTTTGCCTCCTCGGCCGCTTCTATGGCTCGCCGCTCCTGAGAGGTCTCGGCCTCGATCAGGCGCTTCTGCTTCTCGGTGAGCTTCATGCTCTCTTCGGACAGCCGCTCCCGTTGCGCCTGGAGTTCCTCGTACTCCCTCTTCAGCTCCTGGTCGCGCTTCGCTATCGACGCTCGAAGAGAGGTCATCTCCTCTACGAGTCTCTTCAGCTTGCCCTCCTCTTCGGCCAGGGCGTTCTCGCGCTCGGCGAGCTTGTCCCGCATCTCCGACACGCGGGCCTCTTCGAGCTTAATTGCTTCCATCTTTTCCCGGGCTTCGGACTCCAACCTGTCCAGAGTCTCCGAGCGCTCTTTCAGCCCCTCCTCGGCCCTGCTCAGCTCGACCACCTTGGCATCGAGCTCCTTCGCCTTTCTCTCGAGCTCGGCCTTCTTCTCGTCGAGCACCTTGCTGAGCTGAGTCAGCTCCGCGTCTCTCTCCTTGAGCCTCTTCTCGAGGCTCGCGACCTCGGAGCTCTTCTTCTCGATCTCCAGCCTCTGCTGCTCGATCTCCTTGTTCTTCCTCCGGATTTCCTCTTCCTGAGACTTGAGCTTCGAGACGAAATCCTCCACGACTTTCGAGATTGTCTGGCTATCTTCGTTCATTTCCATCCCTTTTCAATAGCGAACAGCGTTCATTCTCCGCCGCTGAGCAGCGGTCCAAGAACGGTTATTCCTCCCTTGCCGACCTCCAGCGCGTGCCTTTCCATGCTGTGCTCCGAGGCCCGCATCTTCTCCACCTGCAGATACCTAGTCAGCGTGCCCCTCTGTCTGTCCAGCCCGAGCATCATGATGCCGTCCGCCAGGAACCCCTCGTTCCCGAGCAGCTGCGATTCGCCCGACAGCGATCTCTCCATTATGACGAACGAGAATAAATTGCTGTCCCTGAGCATCTTGAAGAAGTAGAACATCTTCTTGCGCATGTTCTCGACGTCCTCCATGAGCGAGTACAGTGCCCCGAGCGAGTCGAGGACGAATATCGAGAACTTGTCCCCCTGCTCCTCCTTGAACTTCTGGATCATGCGCTCTATGAACAGGAGATAGTCGATCTCGTCCTTCTTCCCCATGACCTCGTCGAGCTCGTCTATCTCCCTGAGGTCGGTCAGGTCAGATATCTGCATCTTCGTCGTGAGCCTCACGCCGAGGCTCTCCATGTTCTTCAGATGGCTGTCGACGGTCTCCTCGAGCGTGCAGTACAATCCGAACTCGTTCCTCTTCTCGAGGTACTTCGACATCAGCGTGTAGCAGAAACTCGTCTTCATGGATCCCGGCGGCCCCGTTACGAGAATGACCTTGGGGCGCTCGATGTCAATCTTGAACACTTTTTCCAAGCCTGGGATGGAGTCTTTGAACATTTGGTCAGGCCTCCAGTCAAGCGGACTGGTCGGCGCGCTTATCGTGTTCAAGACACCTAATCACTAATAAAGGTTTTTGGTTCGTTATCGAAATCAATAAAGAGTTGCCAGATGCTTTGAGAATACGCGGTCATTCTCCCCGTTCGGAATTGTTGCCCTCGCCCTCGTCATGCTCTTCTGAATCGTCTGGCTCCTCTTGAACTGTGCCGTTCGGCGTTAGGGTCCTGTGCTCCGAGAGTATCCGCTCCTCCTCCTCGGCGCTCATGACGGTGGCGACGGCGCATATGCGGTCGTCCTCCTTGAGCCGCATTATGATGACCCCGAGGGTCGCGCGACCTATCAGCCTGACCTCCGCCGCGGGAATCCTGATGACCATTCCGGACTGGCTCGTGACTATCAGCTCGTCCTGCTCCGAGACCTCCTTGGCTATCACGACGTCCCCGTTCCTCTCGCCGGTCTTTATCGCGATCACGCCGACGCCTCCCCTGCGAGTCTTCCTGTATTCGGAGACGAGCGACCGCTTCCCGAATCCCTTCTCGGTGACTGTCAACAGCTGGCTGTCCGGCCCGACGACGGCCATCGAGACGACCTCGTCGCCCTTCCTTAGCCTGATTCCCCTGACGCCGTACGTCGCCCTGCCGGTCGGCCGGACGTCCTTCTCGTCGAACCTGACCGCCATGCCTTTCTTCGTAACTAGTATTATCTCCTTCGTCCCGTCGGTGACGCTTGTGTCGATGAGCTCGTCCCCCTCGTCGAGCTTGATGGCGATTATCCCGGTCGTGCGGACGTGGCTGTACGCGCTGAGCCGGGTCTTCTTTATCAGGCCGTTCCTTGTCGCGAACACCAGGTAGTGCTCGTCGTCGAACACCGGGACTGGAATGGTGTCCATTATCACCTCGTCCTTCTCCAGGTTCTCGAGCAGGTTGACTATTGGTTTGCCCTTCGCATGCCTTCCGGCCACCGGCACCTTGTACGCCTTGAGCCAGTAAGCCCTGCCCTTGCTGGAGAAGAACATCAGGTAGTCGTGCGAGGAGGTCACGAACAGATCGACCACGTAGTCCTCCTCCTTGGTCTCCATGCCCCTGAGGCCCACTCCTCCGCGCCGCTGCTGCTTGTACGTGTCGAGCGGGAGCCGCTTGATGTACCCGCTGTTGGTTATCATCACTACGACGTCCTCGACGGGGATTAGGTCCTCCACGTCGAGATCGATCGCCTGCATCACTATCTCGGTCCTGCGCTCGTCGCCGTACTTCTCCTTCAGTGCGAGGAGCTCGTTCTTGATAATCGCGAAAATCGCCTTCTCGTCCGTGAGTATCCTCTGGAGCTCCTCTATCTTCTTGGTCAGCTGCTCGTACTCCTCCTTCACGGACTTCATCTCGAGCCCGGTCAGCTTCTGCAGTTGCATCTCGAGTATCGCCTTCGCCTGGAGGTCGCTCAGCAGGAACCTCTTGATGAGCGAGTCCCTCGCCTCCTCCCTCGTCTTCGCCTTCCTGATGAGCCGGATGACCTCGTCGAGGTTGTCTATGGCGATTATCAGGCCCTCAAGGATGTGCGCGCGGGCCTTCGCCTGGTCAAGGTCGTACTTCGTCCTGCGCTTCACGACGTCGAACCTGTGCTCTATGAAGTACTCGAGCATCTCCTTGAGCCCGAGGACGACCGGCTGGTTGTCGACGAGCGCCAGGTTGATTATCCCGAAGGTGACCTGCATCTGAGTGTGCGCGAACAATTGGTTGAGAACTACTTCTGGCATCGCGTCCTTCTTGAGCTCGATTACTATCCGCATGCCCTCCTTGTCGGATTCGTCGCGAAGGTCGGATATCCCCTCGATCTTCTTCGCCTTCACGAGCTCCGCGATGGTTTCCAAGAGGTCGGACTTGCTGACATTGTAGGGTATCTCTGTGACTATTATCCTGCCCTCTTCCTCTTCGATGTGAGTCCTCGCCCTGATGCGTATCCTGCCGTGCCCCGAGGTGTACGCCTCAACGATGCCGTCGACGCCGTAGATTATCCCGCCCGTCGGGAAGTCCGGCCCGTGGATGACCTCCATCAGCTCCCGGATATCGGCCTCGGGATTGTCTATCAGCATCACTATCGCATCCACAACCTCGCAGAGATTGTGCGGCGGGATGTTCGTCGCCATGCCCACGGCTATGCCGGATGATCCGTTCACGAGGAGGTTCGGCAGCTTGGACGGCAGAACCAAGGGCTCCTTGAGCGTGCCGTCGAAGTTGTCCGTCATGTCGACGGTGTCCTTGTCGATGTCCGCGAGCATCTCGTCGGCGATGGCCGCGAGCCTGCACTCGGTGTACCTCATCGCTGCGGCCGTGTCTCCGTCGATGCTCCCGAAGTTCCCCTGGCCGTCGACGAACGGGTACCGCATTGAGAAGTCCTGCGCCATCCTCACCAGCGTGTCGTATATCGCGATATCCCCGTGCGGGTGATATTTCCCGAGGACCTCGCCGACAACCCGGGCGCACTTCTTGTGCGCCTTGTTCTTCGTGAGCCCCATCTCGTTCATCGCGTACAATATCCGCCTGTGCACGGGCTTGAGGCCGTCCCTGACGTCGGGTAGTGCCCTGCCGACGATGACGCTCATCGCGTAGTCGATGTACGATTTCTTCATCTCGACTTCGATGGGGCGCGGCGTGACCTTCCTCGCAATCGTCTGCTCGTCCGTGCTATCGGCCAACCGTCATCACCTACACGTCCAGGACCTCGACCTCGCGGGCATGCTCCTGGATGAACTCCCTCCTCGGCTCGACGGCGTCGCCCATCAATATGGTGAAAAGCTCGTCCGCGAGCATCGCGTCCTCGATCATAACCCTCTTGAGCATCCTCGTCGCGGGATTAATCGTGGTTTCCGCCAGCTGCTCGGGGTTCATCTCGCCGAGACCCTTGTATCTCTGGATCTCGACCCCTTCGCCCCATTCCTTCACTATCTCGTCTTTCTCCCTGTCGGAATACACGTAGACCTCGTTCTTGCCTTTCTTTATCTTGTACAGAGGCGGCTGTCCGATGTACACGTACCCGGCCTCGATAAGCGGCCGCATGTATCTGTACAGGAAGGTCAGGAGCAACGTCCTGATGTGGCTCCCATCGACATCGGCATCGCAGAGGATGATGATTCTGTGATATCTCGCCTTGTTGATATCGAACTCCTCTTCGATCCCAGTCCCGAAAGCGGTTATCAGCGTCCTAATCTCCTGGTTCTGGAGCATCTTGTCCATGCGCGCCTTCTCGACGTTCAATATCTTGCCCCTGAGCGGCAGAACCGCCTGGAACGTCCTGTCTCTCGCCTGCTTCGCGCTGCCGCCTGCGGAATCGCCCTCGACGAGGAATATCTCGCATTTCGCAGGGTCCCTCTCGCTGCAGTCCGCGAGCTTCCCCGGCAGGCCGCCGCCCTCGAGCAGCCCCTTCCTTCTCGTGAGCTCCCTCGCCTTCCTAGCAGCCTCTCTCGCCTCGGCCGCCAAGATTGATTTCTCCACGCAGACCTGCGAGACCTTCGGGTTCTCCTCGAGGAACTCCGTGAGCTTCTCGCTCAGGATAGACTCGATTGCCGTCCTGACAACGCTGTTGCCGAGCTTCGTCTTCGTCTGGCCCTCGAACTGCGGGTCCTTGAGCTTGACGCTGATAATCGCGGTGAGGCCCTCTCTGACATCCTCTCCCGACAGCCCTTCCGAACCCTCCTTTATGTATCCGTTGCTTCTGGCGTAATCGTTTATCGTCCTCGTCAGGGCGTTCTTGAAGCCGACAAGATGCGTCCCGCCCTCGAGCGTGTTGATGTTGTTCGCGAAGGTGTGTATGCTCTCGTTGTACCCGTCCGTCCACTGCATCGCTATCTCGATGTCCACATCGTTGCTTCGGCCGGAGATGTAGATAGGCTGCTCGTGCAATACCTTTCTGTTCTTGTTCAGGTACTGCACGAACTCGATTATCCCTCCGTCGAACTTGTAGACCTGCTGCTCGCCGGTCCTGAGGTCCTCGGCGAAAATCTTCAGGCCCTTGTTCAGGAAGGCAAGCTCCCTAAGCCTTGTCGTGATGGTATTGAAGTCGAAATCGATGTTCTCGAATATCTGCGAATCCGGTTTGAATCGAATCGTCGTCCCTGTCTCGTTGGAATCGCCGATCACCTTCAGATCGGTCACGGGCTTTCCGCGCTCGTACTTCTGATAATAGATCTTGCCTTTCTGGAAGACCTCGACCTCGACGAACTCGGAAAGCGCGTTCACCACTCCGAGGCCGACACCGTGAAGTCCGCCGGAGACCTTGTACGCCTTGTTGTCGAATTTGCCTCCCGAGTGGAGCTTCGTCATCACGAGCTCGAGCGCGGGCCTGTTGTACTTCTTGTGAATCCCGACGGGGATCCCCCTGCCGTCGTCCGTTATCGTGATAATCGAACCCTCTTCGAGCGAGAAGGTGATATTCTTGCAATATCCGGCCATGGCTTCGTCTATCGAATTATCGATGATCTCGTACACCAGGTGATGCAAGCCGTAGGTGTCAGTGCTGCCTATATACATCCCCGGGCGCTTTCTTATGGCCTCTAGCCCTTCCAACACCTGAATCTTGTCCGCGTCATATGTCGAATCCGCGTCAGTTTGAGGGGCATTATCTTGGCTCATCAATACTACCTCATAATCGGTACATCCCATCCTATCCAGTATATCCGTTTTTGCAGTTCCAGTAACCATTATGAGTTGTCTATTCTTAAGGCTTTTGGCTATACGCTGGCTGCATTTATATAAGAGAATGTTATAAATATGAAAAAACTCGAAAATACGGCCCTCGTAAAGATGCGTTTAGCCTCCCTGTCGAAGGCAATTGATGCCAGATTCCGACAGCACATTCGAGGACCATGAAAATATACATATCGAATACCCCGATAGGTGTATCTAATGAGCCTTATCTGCGAGGCCGAATCTCGCATAACGCCCGAGATAGAGTGTGCGGCCAAATGGGAGGGGATGGATCCCGACAAGCTGCGGCGGGCGATAGCCGCAGGGAGAGCGGTGCTGCCGCATAACCCGGCGCATTCGATATCGAGGCCTGCGCCGATAGGCGAAGGGATCAGCGTCAAGATAAATGCCAATATAGGGACTTCGCCCGATATGATCGACCGAGACCTCGAGCTCGAGAAGGCGAAGGTGGCGATTAAGTACGGCGCGGACACCATTATGGATCTGAGCACCGGTGGCGACCTCAAGGCAATCCGGGCGATGCTTCTGAAGATGGTGCGCATCCCGCTCGGCACCGTGCCGATATACGAAGTCGCCTGCAGGATGGGGGGAAGGGGCGGTATCCTCAACATGACGGAGGACGACATCTTTTCCGTCATAGAAGAGCACGCGAAGCAGGGAGTCGATTTCATCACCGTGCATTGCGGCGTGACGAAGAAAACCGCGCAGGTGCTTGCAGAGCATCCGAGAATCACCGATGTAGTGTCCCGCGGCGGAGCTATACTGCTCAGATGGATGGCGCATACCGGAAATGAGAACCCCCTCTTCGAGAGCTACGATTACCTTCTCGAACTCGCCGGGAGATACGAGCTCACCTTGAGCCTCGGGGACGGGCTCAGACCCGGGTGCACCGCGGACGCCACGGATCCCGCCCAACTCGCGGAGCTCGCGGTACTTGGCAAGCTCGTCAGGAGGGCGAGAGAGGCGGGCGTGCAGACGATTGTCGAAGGCCCTGGCCATGTCCCGTTGAACCAGATCGAGGCGAACGTCCGGCTGGAAAAGACGATATGCGACGGCGCGCCGTTCTACGTCCTCGGGCCGCTCGTGACAGACATCGCCCCTGGCTACGACCATATCACGAGCGCTATTGGTGGTGCGCTCGCGGCATATTACGGTGCGGATTTCCTTTGCTGCGTCACCCCTTCCGAACACCTCTCGCTGCCCACGGTCGACGATGTCCGCGAAGGCGTCATATCCGGGAAGATCGCGGCTCACGCGGCTGACCTCGCAAGGGGGATAGACTCCGATTGGGACGCCAGGATGTCCGCCGCGAGAAAGGCTCTCGATTGGCAGCAGATGCTCGACCTGTGCATAGACAAGACGAAGGCGACCGAGATAAGAAACAGGTTCGATTCGGCCGATTCGACGGTCTGCACAATGTGCGGAGAATATTGCGCCATGCGATTGTCCGAAGAGGCACTAAAGCAGGATAAAAATACGAGAAAGTGAGGACTGCAAAGAAAAGATAGTCATATGTATTGTGGATGAATTGTGCAATTCTTCCCAACATCCTGAAAAGGAATAGATATTTTCGCGCAGAAAATCGGTGTAAAGTGATGTTATTCGTAAGCAGGAGGCGGCAAACCGAAAAATTTTAATCCAAAAGATTCGTCATAAGCTTTTGCAGATTGAAGAATAGGAGCGCCAGGGGATCGAGGAATACGCTCGTAAATCCGTCTCTGCTAAAGATCCGCAAGGCTACGGATTATTGTGTTCTCATAGCACGGGTTAGAGCCCTTGATAATCTGCCGATTTGGGAGATAGAGCAGAAGGTGAAAGACGGCTCGATTTACTCCTACACGGATATAAAGAGCATGCGAAAGGGCAGGAAGAAGCTGCTCAACATGGTTCTCATTGCCACCGGTGAGCGCGAGTTCGGCGGTACGATAGACATGGACGTCTTGAAGTTGATCGCCACGGGAAGGATTGCCGAGGCCAAGAAGATGAGCCCCCGGGCGTTCAGCTTCTGGGTGCATGTCCTCGAGGACAAGGGAATAATCGACACGCGCACGGGTTTCATCGACGAGAAGATGATCGAGATGATCATCAAGAAGAAGCGCATGCTCAGGAAGAGAGAGCTGGCGACCGTCGGAGTGCATTCGGGGTCGGTCATGCGGAGCTCAATAAGATACTCCTCGATCGGAAGATATTGATTCTGCAGATTTCGACCGGGAAAACGGATTTCTGTAGCGATGAATTGAATGGAGCCACTGGAGGGTTTTGAACCCCCGGCCTGCGGTTTACGAAACCGCCGCTCTTTCGGTGCGCGTGAGGAGCGCGCTACCCCTGAGCTACAGTGGCATGACAAGACTTTGAACCTGAAATGAGTAGTTATACTTTTTCAAGAACCTGCAGCGGTCTTGGCAGGATATTCCAGATATCGCGTTTCATCTGAAAAAGGATTTATGGTTCGTCTGTGATTGTGAGACGAGGCCTCCGAGTTGTCTGCCGAGCTTCGAATACCCGAGGGGATAGTCGTCAGGACTGCGAGAGGCGGGCCTGGCGTTCTGGCCGGCATACTTTCGGATTTGAAACAGTACACTTTCACGGGATACGTCAAGGTCATCCTGAAGAAGGAGTCGATGAGTTCGACAGGATATCTGGTCGTCGATCAGGGCATGCCGACGATGTCGATATACCAATTCGAGAAGAAGGAGCCCAGAGAGATAAAGAGGATCTATGCGGGCGACAAATCGATGAGGTTCATTCTGGAGGATGCTCAGGACAGGCAGGCGGTAATAGAGCTCCACAGCAGGGTCCCGAAAGAGGAGTTCGATCGCAGATTCCCGGACGCAAAATTGCTCGAGATGGACAGCATAGATTTGAAGAGCCTCATACAGCCAGAAGAACGGCGCGTCGCCGAGACAAAGGAAAAGGAGAGGCCCGAGGAAATCGAACCCCCGCCATCCGAGGAGACAGACCCGGTCCTCGGGGAGATTCTCGAGCTGAGACGTCAGGGATACGTCGTCGATGAGTTGGAGAAGCTGTTCAGACAGAGCAAAGCCGGAGCGAAGAAGGCGCTCGCGGAGTATAAAGAAAAAATAGATGACCTGAAGAAGCTGGAGAAACAGCTGGATAGCCTGCCTCAGGTAGGATTCGAGAACGAGATTCAGGCACTGAAGCTTCGCCTGAGCGACCCCTCGGATATAGACAACATAAAGGCCGATTTCGTGTCCCTTAAGGAGAAAATAAGGCGGCATATAGAGGAGATCAAGATAGCCGAGAAGAAGATAGAAGAGGATCTGAAAAGGAAGCAACGGGATGCGAAGACGGGAGACCTGTACGATCTGATACTCCAATACCAGAGGGGCGAAATACCGAAGCAGGAAGTGCCGACATGCGAGAAGTGCGGCTCCGTGCTTGACGGAGACGGATCTTGTCCAAAGTGCAAGGGCGAGGAGAGTTCCTTGCTCGCGCTGACGGAGGGCATGGGATTCCAGTCTTTCGTCGTCGGCAAGAGCAACAAGTTCGCATATGCCGCGGCTGTTGCCGTCGCCCATGCGCCTGATAAGGCCTACAACCCGCTCTTCCTGTACGGAAAGTCCGGTCTTGGCAAGACCCATCTGCTCAATGCCATTGCAAGGCAGATAATGGCCAAGAGTTCGAAGGATAGCATAGTGCTTCTTCCGGCGGAGAAGTTCGCTGAAGAACTAGACCTCGCTATCAAAAGGAACGATGTTCACGGCCTCAGAGACAGGTTGAGACGCAAGAAGCTGTTCATGATCGACGACTTCCAATTCTTAGCGGGCAAGGAGGCCGCACAGGTCGAACTTTTGTACCTCATCGAAGACACTCTCCGCAACGGCGGACAAGTAGTCATCGCGAGCGACCGCCTGCCGAAGGAAATACCCAAGCTGTCGGAGCATCTGGCAGCGAAGATACAGGGCGGGATGATAGCGGACATCCAGCCGCCTGACAAGCAGACGAGGGTAGAGATACTCAAAAGGAAGGCGAAGGAGAAAGGCAGGGAAATACCGGCTCAAGTGATCGAATTCATCTCTGACAGGATAGAATCGAACGTCCGGGAGCTGGAGGCCGCGTTGAATCGGCTGATAGCCTTTGCGACGGTCATGAAGCTCGATATCGACCTGCAACTTGCGAAAGAGGTCTTGACGCCGACCCTGGGTGCGCCCGAGAAGGAGGGAGTTCACGAGCTGGAGGTCAAACCCGGGCATAGCTATCTGATCGAGGAAGATCGGCCGACGCACAGCAACCTGCTCTTGGCTCGGATGATAAAAGAGGGCTACCGCGGATTGGAGATAACGAGGATGAACCCCGGCAAGGTGAGAAGCGATTACGGCATCAGCGGGGAGATAATCTGGCTAACGGACAAAGAGAGCAAGAACGAGAGGACGATCCCGCCGAGCCTGGAGATGATAGTCCATACGATAGAGGAGTTCTTGGGTCAAGGGGAGAAAGGGATATTGCTGATAGATGGGCTCCAATACCTGATAAGCAACACGAGCTTCGACGGGGTGCTGAGATTCCTGCGGCGGTTGATAGACGAATTCTCCGAGAGCGACTCGATAATGATGATTTCCGTCAGCCCGGGAACGTTGAAGCCGCAGGAGATTTCAATCCTCGAGAGGGAGTTCGAGGTGCTCAAGCCGACTGGCTGAGCAGTTTCTTCATCTCCTTCTTGAACGTCTTGAGATCCGCCAACGCTTCGAGGTATTTCTTATCCTGCAGGTTCCGAATTGCGGACTTGAGAATCGATATCTGAGGGGCCATCCCTACGTCCGTCTTCATCTTCGCCTCGATGAGGAGCTGCTTCGCCTTCTCGATTTCCTTCGTCATCCTCTCAGGTATCTGTTCGAGTATCTCTGCTGTCTTTTTCTTGATAATCCCCTCAGCTTTTGCGAAATCGAGCGCATCGAAAGCCGCCTTCGCGGTATCGTAGTCCTTCTTGAGAGGCTCGTTGTCTATCCCGATGACGCGGGAATCCTTGACGAGCCTTTCGAACTTCCGGAGGGAATTCTTCAACTCGTTGTACTGACCGGTCACCGGAGCAAGCTCGTTCCGAACCTTGTCTATGAACACTAGCGACGCCTGATAATCGGCCTTCTCGGCGACCCTGGAAGCCTCCTTCAGGAATATCTCCGCCCTCGACGTGTCCCCGCCGAGCTTCTTCGCGACGGCGATCTCTTCCGTGATCGACGCCATGTTCGCGCCGACGTATTCCCTCAATTGGTTGTTTAGCTTCGCCTGTCCCTCGGCTATCGTGTCGAGAGCCAATATGAACTGCCTCTCGCGACCTGCAGTTATCGCCCTATCGAGGAGCGCTTTCGTCTCGTCAATCATTATCGAGTGCTCCATTGCGATGCTGAGCAACGCCCTGACCTCTGCCACGAGACGAGCCAGCTCCTTTCCTTGCTCTCTCGGGTCGGTCGGCCATTGCCTTTTCTGCACCGGCTCCTGCGCGACGGTTGCCGCCCCAGGCGCAGCCGAGGGCTCGACCTTGGTCGGCTCTGCGGGCGCGGTGGGTTTCTTTGCAGAAACAGCCTCTGCCGGCGTCGGGGCCTTTTCGGGAGGCTTCGGAGCCTCTTTTGCAGGCGCTTCCTTTTTCTCCGCTGCTTCTCCCCTCGGCAGAATTGACTTGAACAAACCCCCGAATCCCTTCTTGGCAGGTTTCTTCTTCGGAGCCTCTTTCTCCATTTCCCTCGTTTCCTTGATCCGGGAGATTATTTTCTTCATCTCCTCGTCTTCTCCGACCTTGGCCGTCGCAGGCAAAGTCGGAGTCGGCGGTTGCGCAGGCTCCGCCTTTTTCGGTTCGACTGCTGGCGCCGCCGGAGCCGCCGCCTGTGCAGCGGCCTCTTCCTCGACAAATATCGCCCCACAGCCAGGACATTTAGTCGCGTCGGCATTCACGAGCGTATGGCAGGCAGGGCATTCGAACTGAGCCTCCTCAGAGAAAATCGCTCCGCAATGAGGACAGACATTATCGCTTTCCTTGACGTTCTTGCCACAGGCGGGACATTGATAAATCGCCTCTTCCTCTGCGGCCGATGGAGCGGCTACTGGCTCGACCCGCGGGGTCGAGTCCTTAGGAGGAGCCGCTGCCGGCGCTTGGGCCGCAGGTTGATATTCTTCTCTAATCAGCCTACCTTCTTGCCTTTTCGCGCTCTTCGCTTCTTCCTCAAACATGGTGAGGTCGGTGCCACAGAATGAGCATTTCTTTGCTCCGGCCTCTATCGGCGAATCGCAAATAGGGCAAAGTCTGCCGCTCGTTGCACCAGGCAATCAATCTGCCTCCGCCTTTCCGATGCTGGTCATTACAATATACCGCTGATAAATAATTAACCCTCTCATGTATCAGGATTGAGAACGATGTCCCAGGAGAAATTCGTCACCAACCGATGAAATGCGTCATCCTGAGAACGTTTTAAGTAATCTAGGCGGTTGCCGCGAATCGGCCATTTGGCTTGACAGATAGGTGGGAAGATAATTCCGGACGAGACCTTCTTCATGAAATCCTGCCCCTCCTGTCTCCGCGACGTCCCGAGCTCCTGGGATTCCTGTATTTTCTGCGGGAACGTGTTCAGAAAGCCCCAACCCGAGCCCGACGGCCCGAGCATGTTGTTCTTCAGGCGAAAGCGATATACCCCGAAAACCGACACATATATCAGAGATCATCGCGCTGACGAAAAGGGGTGATGCGGATGGACATACAACTGGTTCCGGTCCAAATCCCTGAGGATTGCAACGTCATAATCGGCCAGTCGCATTTCATCAAGACGGTCGAGGATATCTACGAGGCCGTAGTCGGAGCGGTCCCAGGAGCGAAGTTCGGCCTTGCGTTCTGCGAGGCGAGCGGTGCTCGGTTGCTCAGGTTCGACGGTACCGACGAGCAGCTCGTGGAAAAAGCCAAGAACATCGCCATGGAGATAGGCGCCGGGCATAGCTTCGTGGTCGTTTTGGGTAATTGCTACCCGATCAACGTCCTGAACGCCATAAAGAGCGTGCCCGAGGTCTGCAGGATATTCTGCGCGACCGCGAACAAGCTGCAGGTCGTGGTTGCATCGGCTGGAGAACAGAGAGGTATACTCGGCGTGCTCGACGGCGAAAGACCGCTCGGCGTCGAGAAGGAAGCCGATAAAGCCTGGCGAAAAGACTTCCTGGTGAAGATAGGATACAAGAGGTGACGCGCTACTCTTTCGCGAACAGGTTCGTCTTCTCGAAGAAATCGGTTATCTCCCATTCGCTCAAGCGTTTCTCTTGATCCTTTTGCATGCTTCTGCCGATCTTCGCGAGGAACTCCTTCAGTATCTCGTTCGCCCTGTCGCTCACTTCTGAGTCCCAAATCGAGATCTCGTGCCTGTCTATCTTCGCCCGGAATTTCCCGATGGGCTCTATTCCGTCGAATATCAGATACTGCCCCGCTTCCCCCAATTTAAGCCCCCATGCATCCCTCAGATAGACCAGCAATCTATCTTGCGGCGCGAGAACGAATCCTTCCGAGAACCTCGATTTCTCGATCCGTCCCAGATCCGATCGTATCACCCAATAGAGGGTGTCGCTTTTCTCCCTGAGATATCCTTTGGAAAGGAACCCTTCGGACTCGAGCTCCCTCAACGCCCTCCGCAATTCGCGCATCCCGAAGATGTGATGGAGATATTGAGACAGCCCTTCGGCGGAGAACACTCCGAACATCTCGAACGCCTTTCTGACAAGCGCCTTCCTCGCCTCGGAGACCGTCATTTCCGCCGGTTCGACGGCGCGATACTTGCCGCTGTGGTCCGTGACTATAAGGGTCTTCTGGTACAGTTTCCTGAAAGCCTGCGCGGCCTCAGACGGCCCGAGCGGGGAAAGTTCGAATATCTGGTCCTTCGTCATCGGGACGTTTTTCGAGATGACCTCGAGCAGGGAGCTCATCTGCTCGTCGAGTTGCGGATCCTTCGCGGTGCGGTACAGTCTTGCGCTGGCCATCGGCATGAGCATGAGGAACGGCGGCGCGCCGATGCCCCTAAAGGTCTCCTCGTTTTTATGGAGCGATTTTGCCGTCGAGTCCGTCTTGGATCTGATGATCCCCTCCACCTCGCTCCTCAGACCTCCGAGCGCCCTGAACGCAGCAGAGACGCTTGCGTACTGTCTCGATTTCGCGATGTGCTGTTTGGAGAAGACATATGTCAGAAGCTGCGAGTCGGAGAAGCACTTATCGACCACCTTGCCTCGGACCATCATCCCGTTCAGCAGTCTGTATCCTGCTCTCTTCAGAACGGCAGCCAACCCATCGTCCAACGAGTTCACATCGGTTCCGAAGACCGACCTTATCCTGATGACATCGATACCGTAGGATTCGAAGAACTTCCCGAATTTCTCGAGCGCCGAAAGGAATTCCGACAGGGCTTCCTTCGTCTGCCTGTCGAGCGACACCTCGCGCACCTCGACGCAGCTGCTTAGCGGCCATATCTCCGTCATGCCGATGATGACGCCGTCCTTGACGACCGGGAAGTACCAGCCTTCGCCGAACCTGCTCGTCAGCTCTGCCCAACGGGTCTCCAGCAGGGGATCGTACAGGGAGAGTATCCGCATAGGGTCGGGTGCGGGCTTGAATTCTCTCAGGCGCTCAATATCATCTTCGAGCACGAAGAGCTCCTGTCTCGACAGGCCCGTGATCACCTTCGAAGCTCCGAGGCGCTTGAGGATATCGACGATCTGATCGACTTCGAACCCGGTGTAGCTCCGAATGGCGGCGATCGATACCGGCCCGTGACTCCTGAGGAATTTCTCCACCAGCCATTCCGCGGGGTCCACATCCGGCTCTCCTGCCGTGAACGTCCTGTAGATGTTGAGACCGCTCCAGTCCTCTCCGTCGGTGTATTCTCTCACGACGTACATGTTCTGGTCCAGGACTTCGAGGGAACCGCGTATGGTCTCGCGGTCTTCCCCCAGCTCCTTCTCGAGCTCGAATATCGAAGCCCCGCCGAGCTCGTCTATCTTCCTGAGCACCCTGTTGTCGAAGTCGGACGGATCCTGGTACCGATACAGCTTCACGAAGCATGCGGCATCCTTCTGTCTAACGTATCTTACCCGACCCCGGAGGAACCTCCCGCTGAGTATCTTTCCCGACGAGCGCATCGATACCCAATCTTCGATATTCATATCGGGGAATCTCTGGTAGATGTCGTACAGCATGCCCGCCTCGCCGAACCGTTCGAAATAATCGTCGATGGACTCGATATCCTTGAATTGCTTCCATAGCTGGTACCTGCGTATGTGCTCCTCATCGAACGCTTCCTGCCCCTCCGAGCTGAGCGAGACGTAATCGTTCGTGAGCATGTACTGGATCTCCTCCCCGATGACGAACTTCCCCGAAACGACCTTGCCTTCGTACTCCAGCTGAGAGAGAGCCGCCTTGACGTCTCCCTCCGAGAGCCTGAAATGATACGCGATTTCCTCGACTGTCAGAGGCGCGAACATCCGAAGATGTCGTTCGATCAAATTGGCGCGCGCGTGCTCCCTATCGCCGTAGGCGGGCGAGCACGACTTCCACTTGAAGGCGTTTCTCGAGCCGTATACGCGCTCTGCAAGGAACTTGCGCTCGAGCATATACAGCAGTTCTGTCGCGTCGTCATTGGACAGCTGCAGGTTGGCGGCGACCTCGGCCACTGACCTCGGCGTCTCGAGATACGCGAGGAGCTTCTTCGCGTTGTCCGGCAGCTCCCCGCCCGATTCGAGGGCTATCGAGATTTCATCCCTGTCTTCTGACGCGACCCAGCAGGAGTCCGAAAGCCAGACGGATCTGATCATCCCGCGCTTGAGGAGTCTCTCCGCCATCTCTCTTGTCTTCTCGATCGGGATGCCCAAGAGCTCCGAGGCGCTGAACCCCTTCTCCTTGAACAGCTGGAGCGGCCCCGTCTTTCGCAGCAGCCCGAGCAATTCGAGCTCGTCCGATACCTTGCCGAGCTTTCGGGCGAAATACTGCCTGACCTTCTCCTCCTCGAACTTGTACTCCGAGAGCGCTTCCGTCCCGAGCACCTTGGCCAGCACCTTCCTGTGAAGCTGCCTGAGCAACGAGCTCCTGTCCTCCATCAGGACGACATCGGATATCCCGGCGAGCAGCACGTTATGCGAGAACGGCGAAGGGGCGTCGGCGTATCCCTGAACCAGAACTTCCCGCTCCTTCGACTCGATGCTCCTCAGCACGGACACGGCATTCTCGAGGTCGAATACCTCGTTCAATATCTCGTTATAGGACTCGATAAGCACCGGGAACCTGTCAGCATCCTTGAGCAGCTCGAGCAACTTCTGGGAGCGCATCTGCTGCCGAGACAGGGAGAGCTCTTTCCCTCTGTAGTTCTTCAATATCATAAGGCTGCGCGAGGCGCAGTGCCTGAATCGCTGTCCGAGGAGTTCCGTGCCGCTCAAGGACGCCCTGAGAAGGGACTCTATCTCGTCGCTGGTGACGAGGCGCGGAATCTCGTCGAGCGGAACCCTGTTCGGCGTGACGATCATGAAGCAATCGTCGGTTATCGAGACGGTCGTGTTGAACCCGAACTTGTTGGATATCTTGAAGGCGTAAGCGCGGCTGAGGGCGTCGTTCACCCTCCGGCCGAACGGGAAGTGGAAGATTATGTTCGATTTCCCCTCCTCGTCCTCGTAGCCCTCTATCAGAAGCCTGCTGTCCGTCGGTATCCCGATGACGGCCTTCTGCTCCTTGAAATAGTTCAGGATGCTCCTTGCCGCGCCCTCGTCTATATCGAAATCCTTCTGGAGCCAGTCCAGAATCTCCTGGTCGCTGCTTGTGTCAAGCCGAGATTCGAGCTCCTTCCTGAACCTGCCTATCTCGACGGACAGGTCGAAGCTCCTCGGGAGCATCTCGCCCGTCCAAGAAGGCACCGTCGGCTTCCGGCCCATCGCGTGCTTCACGAAGACTTTCATCCCGTGCGTCTTGATGAACTCGAACGATTTTCCGCCGAGGACGAAGATGTCCCCTCTCGACAGCCTTTCCACGAATTTCTCGGATAGGTCGCCGATCGGCGCGCCTTTCTCCGAGAAAACCTTGTACGAGCTCTCCTCGGGTATCGTGCCCTGGTTGAGGTAGTATATCAGGCGAGAGCTGCGCTTCATCCCGAACACGCGCTCCTTCTCGTCGAGCCATATCTTAGAATACACCCCTTCGAAACCGTCCCTCGCGGAGAGATATCTCAAGACGGACTCGAAGCTCTCGCGGTCGATATCCCTGTAGCAATACGACCTCGTTACCAGGGCGTAGGCGTCGTCGATTTTCCATTTCTTCTCCAAGGACATGCCGACGAGCGTCTGCGCGAGAACGTCAAGACTATTCTTCGGGATTGTGACCCTATCGATGTGCTTCCGGTGCGCCGCGCGACAGAGGACGGCGCATTCGACCAAGTCATCATTGTCGAAGGCTATCAACCGCCCTTGGGACGCCTTGCCGACATCGTGCCCTGACCGACCGATCCTCTGCAACGCCTTGGCGACGGATTTCGGGGACCCGATCTGACAAACGAGGTCGATGTATCCGATATCAATGCCCAGTTCGAGCGAGGTCGATGACACGACAGCCTTGAGCTTCCCCTCCTTGAGCATGTCCTCCACGGATATCCTGCTCTCCTTGCTCATGCTGCCGTGGTGAGCCTCGATATCTGTGATCCCCCTTTCCTTCAGCTTGAAGACGACGTGCTCCGTGCCGCTCCTGGTATTTGTGAAGACGAGGGTCGTCCTGTGCTTGTTGATGAGATCCACGAGCAGATCGTACATCTTCGAGTTTACAATCTCGAACGGGAGGGAGGTGATGTCTTCCGCCTGGCACAACACCTTCAGATCGAGCTCTTTCTGGCCCTGCACCTCGGCTATCTTCAGGTCGCGCCAATCATTCCCGTTATGCCCCACGAGGAACTTGCCTATCTCTTCGATCGGCGCCTGGGTTGCGGAGAGGCCTATGCGCGCTATCTCGTTCGGGTTTTCTTCCTGAAGCCGTTCCAGGCTCAGAGAAAGCATGACCCCTCTTTTCGAATCGCAAATCTCGTGAATCTCGTCCACGATGACGTATTCGACCTTGCTGAACTTCCTGCGAAACTTTGGGGTTGAAAGAACGAGAGCCAGCGATTCCGGGGTCGTTATGAATATGTGCGGGGACTTCACCGCCTGGCGTTGTCTCTCGCTGGAACTCGTATCGCCAGTGCGGACGGCGACACGTATCTGAAGCTCCTCTGCGCCGAGGGAACGCGCGAGCGCGTTCATCTCCTCGATAGGTGCCAGAAGATTCTTGTTTATGTCGTTCGCGAGCGCCTTCAATGGAGAAACGTATACGGCGTAGATCCTATCCTCGAGAGCCCCGGCCTTCTGAAGCTTGTAGAGCCTGTCCAAGATTGAGAGGAACGCGGTCAATGTCTTTCCGGAGCCGGTCGGAGAGGACACCAAGACGTTCTTTCTGGCTTCTATGAGCGGGATCGCGAGGGCCTGGGGCTCCGTGATATCGGCGAAGCGGTTGCCGAACCATTCCGCCACTAGCGGGTCCAACGCCGACAGTATCTCCGCCTTTGACTTCCTTTCTACAGCCCTGTCAATCATTCGATTCAACCGTGTAATTCATTGCCCTATCTGTTGTGATTATTAAAAGATTTGGAAAGTGCCACTGCTTTTCCTGTCGCCGACCAATCAAAAATTTTTTATCACCAGTATCAGTTAGAAGACGGAATCAGATGAAACGCATTGACATCGCGAGATTTGCTGCGATATTGATATCAGCGCTGGTGCTCTCCCATGCCTGGTATGTCGCTCCGGTTCCACAGGAAGAATCGCTCCTGAGAATATCTGCGGGAGCCGTGGGCGCACTCGTGGTGAACGTCTCGGATGAGGTCGGGAGACCCATCGCCGGGGCTAACGTGACCATTTCTGGGAATGCGACCACTTGGCAGACGGGCTCTGACGGGAGCGTTCGAATAGAGAATATCAGCGCCGGGACGACGCCGAGAACCGTCAATGCGGACAAACAAGGGTATCTTCCTGCTTCCGCTCTAATCGTAATCGAGGAAAACGTCACGAAGTTCGTCAATCTCGCGATTACTGGCGGGACGCTATACGGAGTGGTGCTCACAGAATCGAACAGCCCGATAGTCAACGCCACTATTCAGATCGCGGGCTATCCGCAATTCTCGACGCTATCATCGTGGGACGGAAATTACACCATAAGAGGAATACCGACGGGCAGCTATGCGGTGAGCGCTTTCGCCCAGTTGTATTCCCCGACCACTTTCATAGTCTCGATTGCCGCCGGGTCCTTCGTGCTCCAGACTTTCAAGCTGGCCAAGATGTACGGATCGATCGACGGATACGTGATGGAAGGCTCGACGCCGATTCATGGAGCGAATGTGACGATCACGATAAACAAGATAAGATACGTCGCCGAGAGCGATAATACCGGATACTATGTCCTGCCGAACGTTCCGGAGGGGAATTATTCTGTAACTGCGTCTAAGGAAGGATATTCCTCGCAGACTGTCTCGGACGTTATCGTCGAGAACGGGAATGTGACGCATGTCAATTTCGACCTCTCAAGCCTCCCATCCAGCCTCATGGGCGTCGTGACCGCCTCGATTAGCATCGGCACCGTTCTCGTGTTCAATGCGAAGGTCGAGATACTGACGACAGGTCTGAGCGCGAACACTACCACCCAGGGAACCTATTTGATCACGGACGTCCCGATAGGGGTTTTCGCGGTCAGGACATCGGCTCCTGGATACGAGGACAATATTACGAGCGGCATCGCCTTTGAGCGCGGAAAGACGGTCAGGCTCGATATAGTCCTGATCGCGAAGCCAGGGCAATTGATCGGGATAGTGAGAGACAAGGTCACCTCAGAGCCGGTCTCGGGATATACCGTGATTGTGAGCGGCCCGGAGCAGAGAGAGACAAAGACCGGAGAAGATGGCAGATACGTCTTCGCCGGGCTCATGCCGGGAAACTATTCGATCACGGTGAAGGGCTCGGCCCACGGTAGCAAGTATTCTCCCTTCCTCGCCACTGGCATCGTCGTGACGGCCGACGGCGTCACTCAATATGATGTCTATCTTCTGCTGGCAAAGGAGGCCCTGGGTGGCTTCATTTTCGGGATGGACTTGCCCCACTCGTTCATGGTATTGGCGTTCATCATAATGATAATCATACTCGGCTTGGCAATCTATCTGAGATTGAGGGCGTTTCAGAACCCGGCCAAGGCGAAGAAAGACCTCGAAGAGGAGATCGCTGCCGAAGCCGCCGAAGAGAAAAGGGAAGAAGAGAGATGAGGATGCCGAAGAAGCATTTATCCTCGCTCATGCGAGTTTGAGCTTCTTCTTGGCGACCTCGATGTTCTTCTTGATTTTCGCTTCGACATCCTGATAGAGGCTCTTTCCGTGCGTGTCGATTGCGACAATCAACGGCCCGAAGTTCTCCGCTTCGAGAATCCAGATGGCTTCCGGCATCCCGAACTCGAACCATTCGACCCCATGGACCTTCTTGACTCCTTTCGCCGCGAGCACCGCCGCGCCTCCGGTTATCGCAAGGTAAACGGCTCCGAACTTCGCCATCGCGTCTATCGTAGGCTGGGACATGCCTCCCTTCCCGATGATGGCGGACGGTCTGAACGTCTCTATGAATTTCGGTTCGAGCGAATTCATCCTGGAAGAAGTCGTTGGTCCCGCGGCGACCAGCTGCCACTCGTTACCTACCTTCTTCATGATAGGCCCGCAATGATACAGCGCGCACCCCTTGAAGTCCACCGGGGGCTTTTCGCCGTGCTCCGCCTTCTCAAGCGCGTGAATGTGAACTTCGTCCCTGCCCGTGTAGATTATGCCGTCGAGATAGACTATATCGCCCGCCTTGAGCTTCCTGACATCCTCTTCCTTTATCGGCGTCTTCAACCTGACCTGTGCCATCATCATCACCTCTCGTGAGTGGGGTACCTCACCTTTCCATCCGCGTATATCTGAGCTGTGCCCCGTCTTGCAGCCCAGCATTGCACGTTCACCGCGACCGGCAGGCTCGCGGTGTGACAGTACGCGTACTCGATGTTCACTCCCAGAACGGTGGTCTTTCCTCCGAGGCCCATGACGCCTATCCCGAGATCATTCAACGCGTCCTTGAGTTCATTCTCGAGAGCCGCAATCTCCGGGTCCTCGTTCCGCTTGTTGATCGGTCTCAGCAGCGCCTCCTTGGCGAGCTTCGCCGAGATATCCGAGGAACCCCCGATCCCCACACCGAGTATTGTCGGCGGGCACGGATTGCTGCCGGCCTTCAGAACGACGTTCAGGACGAACTCCTTCACGCCCTTCAACCCCTGAGAAGGCGTGAGCATCGCCATCTGGCTCATATTCTCCGACCCCGCACCCTTGGTCATGACCGTGATTTCGACGAAATCCTTGTCCCAGATCTTGTAGTTGATCCAGGGCATGCCCTTCCCGACATTGTCTCCGGGGTTCTTCCGGGTGAGCGGATGGACGGCGTTCGGCCTCAGCGGGACTTCCTTGGTCGCGATTCTGACGCCTTCCGTTATCGCCTTGCCCACATCGACATCGAGACATCTCGGGAGGCTCACGTAGAAAATCGTGACCCCTGTGTCCTGGCAGAGCGGGGTCGTGGTCTTTTCCGCGAGTTCGAGATTGTCCAGAATGGCCTTCAGCTGCATCTTCGGGACTTCGTCCGTCTCTTTCTTCATTGCCGCTTTGAGCTCGTCCACGACATCGGCAGGCATGACCGTTACGGTCTTCTTTAGAAGCTCGACAGTGACTTTCTTTATCTGTTCTTCGGAGATCACCGAATCCCCTCTTTCGGGCATAAGAAATCAACGGATTAATGCTTTTCTTCATTATGGCGCCGATATTCTGATTGATTCTCGTCGTCAGGGCACCAGAAGAAGGCCTTTTTTCGTCCTGACGACGCCTATCGCTGTCTGTCCGCCAGGATATCCCTCAGGGCGTTGGATTCTAACCCCGTCTTGCGTCTCTGGGTCGCGCACGCAGACCTCTCTGTCGCTCTCAGATATCACAGAGGCGGAGAATACGTGCGTTTTCCTGTGAAGGACTTCGACCGCTGCAAGCCTCCCGAGCGAGACATTGCTCTCGTGCCAAGTTCTGAGGTCCACCAGATTGAGGTTGTTTCCTTCGAATCTCCTGAGCAGATAATACCGGCCATCCATTTCCAATATGTCTCCGGCATCGTATTCCGGCAGGCGAACCAGATATGTCATCCTCGTCAGCTCGTGGCCGTCCTTTCTGCCCGCAATCGAATGCGTCGTCTTCACTTGCGCTCCGAACATCTTCCCCATCTCGCGGGCCAACCCCTTGGCGACAGATGATGAGCTCACGTAGAAGTCGAACCCGCCGTGGATCGGTTCTTCCTTGGACACGAAAGCGTCCCGGCTCTCCGAAGATATCTTTTCCATCCTCTTGAGGAAGTATCTGCGGGCTCTCTCGAGCCTGTTCCTGTCGAACGATTCTCCCGAACCCCTCAACTGAAGAATCGCCTCGTAGTAATGCCCGGATTTCTTCCCGCAGCGCTGGCACGTATCCTTCTTGAGCCGGACCTGGATGTCGAACGCCCTGCTCGCAGTCAGTTCTCCCGCGCGGAAAGAGACCGTAACGTGCGCAGAGTAATTCCTCGGATCCCTCTCGTTCAATGTCAGACCGACCTCGACATCGCTGACGTTCTTATCTGATGAGACAGCATTCTCGATGGAGAGTCGAATCGCATCTTCTAGGTCAAGCGAATCCACCCAGTGCTTCCCAATATGCGCCGCGAAGCATTTGCCGCATATCATGACGTCCAGTATTTCCGGGAGACGTATGAGCTGCTTCTTCCTCAGATAGCATTCGCTGCAGAGCCCCTCGTATGTTTTCCCCTCTCTTCCGCACTCGACGCAGAACATGCGACCTCACGAATGATGCTTCTGGCTCTTCAAGATAGTGGTCAGCCGGGCTCATCCGCTTCCTGAGATCTTGTACAGCTGCGCGTGCGGCACGTCTCCGACTTTCAGGATGCCGTCGCGGCGAATGAACCCTGCCCTCACGGCGATATCTATCGTCCTCTCGCCGACCAGGTTGGCGCTCGTGCAGAGCCTTAGGGCCGCTATGAACTCATCCTCGTCGCAACTCTCGGTCCCGTAGAAGGTGCTCGAGACGTGCAACCTGAGCTCCCCGCACCTGAACGTCTTGTCGATGAGATCCTCGTCACAGGCCGCGACCACCACATCCTTCCCGCGCCTGTGAACCTTCAGGATCATAACCGTTCCTCGGCGGCGAGCCTGTAATATCCCGCGCGCGGCTGATATATCTCGCCCTGATCGGAAAGCTTCTTTATCAGCGCCTTCGCCTTCTCGGCGGATATGCCCTCCGATTCGGCACGCTGGATCAGCTCGTTCTCCGGCACGCCGGTGACGGGATCCGCCAGATCCTTCATGAGCTTCTTGAGAATATGCAAATGCTCCAGCTGGGATCTGGGAATTCCCGTCGCGATGATATCGATGTCCAGGCGGCCTCCTTCCGACGCGACCCTCTGCAAGAAGTATTCGACGATGTCTATCGCTCGCTTCGCGTCGTCCTCGGTCACCATGGAAGAGAGCCTGGCTCTCGCGCTCGCCTCGGATAGTCTGACGAGCGCTTCCAGCTGCCTCGCGGTGATCGGGACGGACGACCCCTCTCCTTCTCCTTGGCTGCGAATCCTCACGTAGTAGTTCTCGAGAGCCGACATGGCCTCGTTCGTCAGCACCGGGGCTATCCTCTTGCTGTACGCGATGTACTTCCTCAGAAGCTCTGGCGGGATTTTCGGGACGAGGTCGGCATCATCGGCCATTACCTCGGAAGCGTCGACTCCCTCTATCTTGCTAAAATCATCGTATTTCAGCACCTCGCCGCGCCTGTGAACCCTGAGGATGTGCTTGGCGACCTTTGTGTCCTCCGTCACGTTGGGCCTGTCGGTCATAGCGAAAATCACGTCGAACCTGCTGAGCAATGTCGGCGGGAGATCTATCTGGTCCGCGATGGTCTTATGCTCGTCGAACCTGCCGTACTTGGGATTCGCGGCACCCAGGACGGCGCATCTCGATTGCAGTGTTGCAGTGATTCCGGCCTTCGCGACGCTGACCGTCTGCTGCTCGAGAGATTCGTGTATGCTGGATCTGTCCTGAGGGGACATCTTGTCCAACTCATCGACGCACGCAATGCCCTTGTCGGCCAACACCAAGGCGCCTGCCTCGAGCGTCCATCTTCCTTCGCCGAACTCGTCCTTCACCGCGGCGGCCGTCAGGCCCGCCGCGGAGCTGGATTTCCCCGAGGTGTATATCCCTCTCGGGGCGAGATCGGCCATGTATCTCAATATCATCGTCTTCGCGACACCAGGGTCTCCGACGAGCAGTATGTGGATGTCGCCCCTGATGCGCGTCCCGTCGTCCATCTCCTTCTGGACGCCTCCGAAGAGCTGGAGCGCGAGAGCTTCCTTCTCGGTGAAATAGCCGTAGATGGTCGGGGAGATCGACTCGGAAATTCGTTTCAGAGCGTCAGGTCTCGATGCGATCTCTCTTATCGCGAGCTCTTCCTCAGGAGATATCGATATCTCTTCGTATTCGTGCTCCTCGAATTCGGCCGAGTTCAATTCCAGATTGATGTCGAACAGAGTGCTTCTGGTCTGAGCGCCTGTCTTCTGCGCACTCCTGAGCGTGCCGTTCAGGACCACCCTGTCCCCAGGGAAGATATGTCCCGTGATGTCGTCCTCGGCGAACGCCACCAGCCGCTGCGGCTCGGCACCGCCCCGCAACCCCTCGGGCGCCTCCTGGATCTCTATCTTCTGCGTATCGACGAACACGGATTCCTCCGTGATCAGCTTGAACCTGGTCGACCCCGCGCCCCTGCCGCATCCGCCTTGCTGGGGATCGCACTCGAGAGGTTCCCGGAACTGCATCCCGTCCTGCTCGAGGAAAAGCTCCTTGCCGCATCTCATGCACTTGAATTTCGCCGTGACAAGCCTTGGTCTGACCTCCGTCGCCTTCCTGACGAGGCCTTCGACCGAGATGAATTTCCCGAGATGTTCCGCGCGTATCTTTCGAATCTCGACCCGCGTGTCCCTCGGCAGCTTCGATATGCGAAAATGAATCCTTGCGATCCCTTTCTTTTCAGGCGGTATTATCTCCTGGATGGCTTCCTCCGCGGCCTCCAAGGATTCCGACGGGTTCGATAGAAGATACTGAACCAGGTCGGGATTGAAACGCTCCACCTGGGAGAACTCGACGTTGTAGGAGCGCGTGTCGGGATAGAGATCGGCAATCGTGGTGAGCTCGTTTCTTCTGCCCTTCTCTGAGAAGAACTCGTGCCAGAGAGCGACCAAATCCTTTCTGTCTATCTTATCTTCCATCCTGCATCCGCCCGATTTCCGTCGAAGGGGGTAGGGAAATCACATTCTGAGTAAATACTTTGTCTTGATCTCATTATCGCGCTTCTTCCCTTACCCTTTCTCTCGTGATTCCCGAATGTACTGTTTCTGAATTTCGATTACAGCGGCGCTATCTGCAGCAGAAGCATAGGCCTCTAGCAGTTCTCTGTTGAGCGCGATGAAGCTCTGTCCCCATCCGAACTTCGACATCACGAGGGTCGCCTGCTCTCTCTCACCGATAATCCAGAGCGCGGCGGCCAACGCCTCGGCGCTGCTCAACGTGCACGGATGCCCGAAGTTAACCGGGTTCGCGGCGATGAGATAAGGGAGGGCGCGGTGCCGCAAATCTTTCCTAATCTTTGGGAAAGTCTCCAGGCGCTTCCAGGAACAGTCCAACACGACAATGCCGGAAACCTCCGCCCTCTTCCTGTCCGCTCTAGATAGCGCCTTCTCGGCCATGGGGTTCAACACTATCGCCTCTCCCGGAAGTCTTCGGGGATCGTCGATTAGCTTCGCTAGCTTCATCCGAACGAGCTTTCTCGCGGTGCACTTCTTCGGATCGTCCTCGCCCTCGATTATGGCGAACAGGGATACCATTCGATGCGTGATTGGGCCTCGCCTCGAAAAGCATATCGACGCGGGCTACGAAAACATGATAAACCATGGCTCCGGTTATCGGTTTGCCACCATGATGACAGCTTTGTTGCTGACCTGTGATGATAGACGGGCGATCTGAGTGGCGGCATCGGATTCGAAGAGAGAGTAAGGACATGACGACCGGGTTTGATCAGATAGGTCAGGACCCGAAACTGCAGATGCACTGGGTCTACAGACTGTTCGCTGCGCTCATAGATGTGGTGCTCGTTTTCGTCCCGATATACATCATAATGTTGATTCTTAGCCTCACGCAGGGATTGCACTGGTTCATGTTCGGGGTCATAATGGGGTTCTTCTGGATGTGCTACTCCGCCGTGTTCGAAGAGACAAAGGGCGCGACCGTCGGGAAACAGCTATTCGGATTGAAGGTCGTCTCGCTGGACGGGAGAATTCAGACCTACCAGGCGATGATGAGGAACCTGACGAAGATATTCGGGGCATTTTTGCTTATAGATGTGCTCCTTGGTCTCGTTGTGGATACAGCGGATGCGCGGCAGAAATACTCGGACAGGGTTGCCAGGACGACGGTCGTCTCGGAGAGGAATCCCTAGACCCACCAGAGCCATCCCCGCTTCTCCTGGGACAGCTCCCCCTTTATCTTGCCTTTGGATCTCAGTTTGGTCAGGAATAGCACGGTCTCATCGGGACACCGCTTCCCCTGTTTTCGTGCTATGAGTTCGATCTCCCTCGTCGTCATCTTCCCTCTGCTGGAAAGCAGCTGGATTATGAACTTCTCCGCTTCCGGTTCCGATAAGACTTTAGGCACGGGACGAAGGATTGTCCGTTGATATTAATAGCATTCGGCCCAAGCGATGGTAATTGAATAACCCAATGAAAAATTCGATAATTGATGAGGGGGCCGTATCGGCCCGCTCATCGTTGGGGTTTTTATAGCGTTCAATGACGATGATCTTTGCTTACAGCGTCACTGAACCAGACAGACCATTGGTGTGTATCAACTCGAACTTCGTGCCTGCAGTGTATGTGCTCTTGTCGAGGGTGAAGTAGTCACCCGAATCCAGGGCATCGTTTGTCGTCGAGTCGTAGTATGTCACACCGCTGACCGCTGTTCCCGATGTGAAAGTGCTCAGTTGCTTGTACATGGCCTGGGTACCGTTCGTGTACGTTATCTTAACATACAGATCGGTCTCCGCAGCCGTACCCTGCACGCTCACGACGGAGACTATCCATTTCGTGCCGTCACCGGATACGGAGGAACTCAGACCTACCGCCGGCGCGACATTGCCGCCTCCGCCGATACCGAGCACCATCACGTAGAGAACTGCGGCGAGAACGACTGTAATTGCCACCATTAGAATGGTTGCAATGACAGGCGATACCGCCTCGGTCTCTTTCTTCATGGCCCATATCTTTTTCATTTATTCTGTCCTCCTCCAAGCTTTTCGCTTGGCGCCTTAAATACCCGATGTATCACTTAATAACCCTTTCCAAATGGGCGCCATATATTGACGATTCATATTTCGACTATTGACGAATAAGAAAACATAGCTATTCGAAATATATCGCTCAATTCTGACTTGCAATTCTGATTACGAGAAGTTATGGCAGGGTAGCCCTGCCTGCCAATGACTGGCTGTTGATATGGTAAATCTCGATGACCCAGCCCGAGATGAAATAGCCGGTACCTCTCTTGAGCTGGAAATAATCGGCCGGGCTGACTTGTCCATCACCGTTGACGTCATTATATCTCGTATTGTTAAGCCAGGTGCCGTTCATCAGCGACAATGTTCCCGAAAAATAGAGATTACCGTTGTTATCCTTCACGAGAACCCTCGCGTCGGATATGAAGAATGTATCGGTGACCGCGATGATCTCGACAGTATAGTTATTGCCTTCAACGGTAGAGCTTGCGTTTAAAGATACGAGCGCTCCGGTTGAAGATTGAGGGAGTATTGCGAGAGCCATGAAATATACTATTGCGGCAAGCACGACGGTTACGGCGACGAGCAATATCGTCGCGATGACTGGTGTGACTGCTTCCTCCTCGGCTCTTTCTGTCCACGAACGCTTGTTCATCCCCGGATCAACTCTCTGTTTTTCCGGATGGATTGACGCATATTTTATTGCTTGTGCTTGAGTGTCATGATTCGGGACAGCACGCCCGGGTGCCCGATGCATCGGTTCTCAAAGCTGCAGCTGTATCCCCGAGGGCCCGAAAACGCACGGCAGACTGCCAACAAGCCCGGGGTTGTTCCTGAACTTCTGGATTATCAGGAACTTCTTCACCTCGTGCTGCACCGTCTCCCTATCGAGCTCGATTATCATATCCGCCATGTCCTCGATGCTGCTTTGTACTCTCGGTTCGTGGACGTTCTTGAGGAGGGTGATGAGCGAGAGGCTCTCGCTGTGCTGCGTGTGCGCCTTGATCGTGCGCATCGCGGACAGCACTTCGGCTGCATCATAGTTCTCCAGGAAGAAATCGAGCGAATCGACGACCACTCTGAACGGCGTCGATAGATTCGAGATCTCGTACGCCAGGGTCGTCAGGTAGTTTATCTCGCGAGCGTACTCTTCTCCGAGAGGCTTCTTGAGGTCCGCGTACTTCAGCCCCTCTTGCCTGTATTTGGATATCTCCAGTCGCTTCTCGAGTATCGTCTGATAGTACTTCGCCCCGATGTTGAAAATCTTCAAGGAGGTCTTCCAGCCGTGGCTCTTCATTACGGAGATGATGTCTTCGTCTCGTTCGGTCGTCGTGAAATAGGTCGTTGCGACCTCGCCGCTCGAAGCGAACTGCTTCGCGAGAAACTCTGAGCCAGCACCCGGCCTGCCCATCACGAGAATA
Source organism: Thermoplasmata archaeon (assembly GCA_038852105.1). Taxonomy (GTDB): domain Archaea; phylum Thermoplasmatota; class Thermoplasmata; order UBA10834; family DTMW01; genus JAOUEZ01. The sequence continues at coordinate 41,557 of JAWCKK010000002.1, read as the reverse complement.
GTGAAGCCGCGCGGGACTCCGCCCCCGAGATATCTGTCGAGGGCGGGTATGCCGACCGTCTCGAGCGCCGGGCTCATGCGGTCCCCTCCTCTTCCTTGACCCTGATCACGCTGTCGCACACCAGGTTCACGATGTTGTTCAACTCGGGAGTCGTGTGCTCTATCACCGTGAGTATCAACGTGTTGACCTCTCTCGATCTGAGGCTGCTCACGAAGATGTGCAGGAACTCCGATAGGACATAATTGCTGTTATGAATCGCGAGCGAGTTGACCGAGTCCAACAACACCAGCTTCTCCTTCGCCTTGCTCTTCCTGAGGAGATATTCCGTCTTCAGCATGATGTTCTCGAGCATGGTCGGGCTCTCGACGAACAGCACCTGGGATCCGCCGAGGGACGCGCCCATCATCGTGTGCGATATGCAGTCGACGAAATGGACCTTGCTGGCGTCTATCTCGAGTGCCTTCAGTATGTCGGATATGGCCTGATAGGATATAGTGGCCGTGACATATATCACGTCAATATCTCTCTTGGAAGAGTAGATATCGACGACCGCCCTGATCGCGTCAAGGTAGTAATCCACACCCACCTGCAGAGATATTGCGGCGGAGGGCGGCATCTGTTCCAGCTCGGAAGCGACCCTTGTAGAGAGAGTCACAGATTACCGCCTCCTCCCTTGAGCAGCGGAACGAGAAGCACTCCCGCGGACGTCAGATCGAGCACGTATTTCGCCCTTGAATGCATCGTCCCTCGCATCTTGATGACCTGCAGAGTCCTCAGGAGATCCCCTCTTCGCTCCATGTTGCCCATCAGGATTATCCCGTCGGCGAGCGCCTCTTCGACCATGAACGTCGAGTACGCCTGCGTTCCCGGCTGGACCTCGGATACCAGCATGGACGTGCACCCGAGCGATGACAAGCCTTTGGACAGCTTCAAAATGAAGTCCCGGATGTTCTCCTGGGTCTTCAGCTTGTATCCTATCGACGTGATGGAATCTATGACCATCCGCTTTATCTTCAGCTCCTTGGCGAGGTCGATGATGCTCGCGACAAGTATCCCTGCCTCCTCCATGCTGAGCTCGGTCTTGACGAGCCCCAGGCGTTCGTATATCAGCGGCAGATCGATGAAAATCAGCTTCTCGCTGGAGACCAGATTCTTATCCAGGAAATCGTATTTTATCACGTTGGCCAGGAGCTTCTCGCTCGCCTCCGTAACCGAGACGAACATCGAGCGCTCCCCCTCTAGCGCCCCGTGTATCAGGAACTCGAGCGCCAGCGAAGTCTTGCCCGTGCCGCAGCTCCCGGTCAGGAGTATCGTATTTGACCGGGGTATGCCACCGTATAGTATGCTGTCCAGCGACTCTATGCCTGTCTTGCACCTGTCCCTTTGCTGTTCGGGTTCCGCCATTGCGGGTATGAATATCGCATTTCACCATAAATCGTTTGTCAATCAAGAATCGGGGCGCGAGAGTTATATGAAGGAAGACATCTCATAGCCTCCGGATGACCCCGATACTTCAGGTAGCATTGGACCTTCTCCAGGGAGACAGAGCACTGCAGATCGCGAGGGAAGCGGTCGCAGGCGGCGCCGATTGGATTGAAGCCGGTACGCCGCTCATAAAGAGCGAGGGGATGGAGATAGTCCGGAAGCTCAAGAAGGAATTCCCCGACAAGACGATAGTGGCCGACCTGAAGACGATGGACGTCGGCGCTTTGGAAGCCGATATGGCGGCGAGGAGCGGCGCGGATATCGTTGTGATCATGGGCGTCTCGCACGACTCGACCATAGAGGACGCCGTCAGAGCCGCGGCGAAGTACGGGGCGAAGGTCATGGTCGATCTCATGGCGACCCAGGACCCAGTTAGGAGATGCGAGGAGGTCGCCTCGCTCGGCGCTGCGCTGGCATGCATCCATATAGGTGTAGATGCCCAGATGGCCAGGGGTGAGGAGGTCGGCTTCGCCGAGATGATACGAAAAATGCCTCTCACGGTTGCGGTCGCAGGAGGCATAACTGCCGATAACGCCGGTTCCTTGGTCGCAGCCGGGGCGGAGATAATCATCGTCGGCGGAGCGATAACGAAATCCGCCGATGTGTGCGCCGCGGCGAAGATGATAAAGACGGCAATGATGACGGGCGCTTCGAAGAGAAGCGATGAGTTCAGGAGGTACTCCGAATCGGAACTCGTGCAGGCTTTCTCGAGGGTGAGCACGCCGAACATAGTCGATGCCCAGCATAGACATGGCGGGATGAAGGGCATACTGCCTCGCAACAAGAAACCGATCAAGATGGTTGGACGCGCGCTGACCGTGCAGACGTCCAATGGCGACTGGGCGAAGCCAGTCGAGGCTATCGACGTTGCGAAAGAGGGGGACGTGATCGTGATCGACGTCGGAGGCGGGCAGACGGCCGTCTGGGGGGAATTGGCCTCCTGGAGCGCGAAAATAAAGGGGGTGGCGGGCGTCGTAATCGACGGCGCTGCGAGGGACATCGACGAGATAGACGAGATGGAATTCCCGGTGTATTCAAGATTCGTGTCACCCGATGCCGGCGAACCGAAGGGGTTCGGCGGGATCGGCATACCTGTGACGTGCGGCGGCGTGAAGGTCCAGACGGGCGATTGGATCATCGGAGATGCGAACGGCGTGGTCGTGGTGGAGGCTAGAAAGGCCGTCGAGGTCGCGAACCGCGCATTGGACGTGCTCGAGAGGGAGAACAGAATACGGGAAGAGATAAAGCGCGGCAGCACTCTATCGAAGGTTCTGGAACTCAAGAAATGGGAGAAGGTCTAGCCGAACATCCCCATCGTGCCCGCCATCTCTTCGAGCCTTCGGATCCTCTCTTTTATCGGCGGATGGGTCGAAAAGAGAGTCACGAGCCCCCCTCCTCTGAACGGGTTCACTATGAACAGCGACGCGGATGCCGGGTTGCCCCTATCGATGGGCCGTCTCCTGTTGCTTTCTTCGAGCTTGGCGAGCGCCCGGGCGAGGGCTCTCGGCCGCTGTATGAGCATCGCGCCCTCGTAATCCGCCTTGTATTCCCTGCTCCGGGAGATGGCGAGCTGCGTCAGCAGCGCGGCGATCGGGACCGTGATGGCCACGAGGAGGATTATCCATTGATCGCCCTCCCGGCGTCGGCCGTATAGAGAATTGAACCAGAGCATTCTTGCGGCGAACGATATCGCGCCCGCGATGGTCGCCGCTACCGTCATTATCAGTATGTCCTTGTCCTTGACGTGTGCCATCTCGTGCGCCAATACTCCCCTGAGTTCTTCGTCATCGAGTATATCGAGCAATCCCGTCGTGGCCGCGACTACCGCGTTCTTCTTGTTCCTGCCCGTGGCGAACGCGTTCGGGGTTGCCGTCTTGACGATCGCGATTTTAGGCATTGGAAGGTCGGATCTGAGACATATCTCCTGCACGATCTTGTGGAGGCGAGGGGATTCCTGGGGCGAGACTATCTTGGCCCCATAGGACCAGAGGACGATCTTGGAGCCGAAGAAATAGCCGATCGAGTTGATGAGAGCCGCAAAGATGAGGAAGAATGCAGTGGCCACCATCCAATCGCCCACGAATACGGTGCCAATGGCCCACCCGATAATGCCGAAGAGAGCAAAGAGCAACATGAATAACGCAATGGTCCTTAGAGTCGCTCCCATGTCGATCCTACCCCTCTGTTGTTAAGCCCTTCTCTATCCGATTTATATTATTAAGCTTTCTATGGGAATCATATTCTTGATTTTCCTCGGTAACCCGGATTTATAAACAGTCGTGCTCAGCTAGGCCTTGAGATCGAATATCCTCGGATAGGATTTTTCAATCCCCGTCACGAGGAGCATGGCAATCAGGCCGCCTATGAAGACCTGCGAGATGTTCCAAGGAAGCTCTATTATCGCGACGCCTATCCCGGCGCTGGTATCGAATCCTAGGGGCAATACGAACGCCTCGTAGATGAAATACCCGATGATCATGATCGCCCCGCCCATCTCGATTGCGAATGCCCGGACGACCTGCTCATTTGCGCGCTTTTTCAACGCATCGGCAATCGTGCCAGCGATGTATCCTTCCGCGAATTTTATTACGATAGTCGCGGGCAGGAATTGTGGCGCCGCGATGGCATCGATAAAGCCTGCTCCGATGGCTCCGCTGAGCCCCGCGATTCTCCTGCCGAAAACGAAGGCTGCGAAGAAGATCATCGCCTCCCCCAGATTGAAGTACCCCTTGGTGGCAGGAATAGGTATCAGGACAAGGGTCATGGTGGCGACCAGGGCTATCATGACTCCCAGAACTGCGATTTCTCGCGGGCTCATGAGCTTCCCGTCACCCATTGTGACTCCCCGGACTGTGATTTCGCAGGCGATATCGGCGTTTATAATGGTTTCCTGAAATAAAGGCGAGCGATACACGCATCAGAGCTGCACCAGCCCGATGATGTCCAGAAGGATGATCAGAGGGACAAGCGATGAAATGGAGATCAGCGCGAGCACGTCCGCCATCCGCATTTTCAGCTCACGCAAATATGTCCGATTCTTGCTCGCGCCGTAGCCTTTGCAGACAAGCACTTGCGAGAGTTCATCCGCGGTCCTCATCGCGATAGCTATGGTCGGTATCAGAATCGGGATGTAATTCCGGGCCTTGGCGATCGGCCCTCCCTTGCTCATGTCGAATCCTCGGCTCATTTGAGCCTCTTTTATTTGATCCATCGTGCCGAGGAAGCGCGGCAGATACCTCAGGCCGATGGAAATCGAAAGCCCGATATCGTACCGCAGGCCCAGCTTGACCATGCCTCTGACCAACTCGCTTTGAGAGGTCGTGAAAATCAAGACGAACCAAGCGGATGCTATGAGCAGTATCCTCGCCGCTACGGAAAGGCTCCGCAGGAATCCCGGCAGCGTGACCTTGTATACCCAGAGGTCCAAGAGCATCGGCTCCCCTGCCTGATCGAAAAACGGCCAGATGAGAACGAATATGATGGCAAGCCGCACGGCGAGCCAAATCGTGCGCAGGTATATCCTCGAGCTCACTCGCGTCATGAGCAACAACAACTGCATAAAGATGAGCAGTGCCAGCAGATAGTACAGATTGGATAGGAAGAAGCAGAGCACGGTCAGCATGACCGCACCGATTATCTTCACCCGCGGATCGATCCTGTGAAGCGGTCCTGCATTTCGAACATACACATCAATCAACGCCGTACGGCATCACCTTCCCTGCCGTCGCATAGCGCCCTGATGAGGTCATCTTCCGTTATGATGTGCTCCTGACCTGCGATGCTCAGATCCGACGCGAGCTCAGAAATAGGGGTTGGAAATAGACCTGCGTTGAGCAAGAGCTCCTTGTTCGAGAGAATCTCCCGCGTGCTCCCGTCCGCGATTTTCCTTCCGTGCGAGAGGACTATCGCCCTTTCGGTCAAGTCGGCGATGAGCTTCATGTTATGACTTACGACAACGATCGTCCTCCCGGAGGATGCGAACCCCTTTATCGCATCCGTTGCGGTCCTCGACTGGAATCTGTCGAGCCAAGCGGTAGGCTCGTCCAGGAGAACGAGGTCCTGTTCCATCGCGAGGACCGACGCGATGGTCACAAGCCTGCGAAGCCCCAGAGAAAGCATAAGAGGGGACCTATCCGCGAGACCGTCTATCCCGAGCAGACGTGCATACCTCTGGCTTCGAGCCGCTATCTCGTCCTCATTGAGCCCGAGGTTGCGCAGCCCGAATGACATCTCCTCGGTGACTGTGCTGCAAAACAACTGATTGTCCGGATTCTGGAAAAGGAGTCCGACTTTGCCGACGATCTCCGCGATGTTCATTTTCGCAATGTCTTTGCCCTCGATGAGCACCCTACCCTGCGATGGCTTCAAAATGCCATTCAAGTGCTTGCAGAGGGTCGTCTTTCCGCTCCCGTTCTCTCCTATCAGGCCGACGCGCTCGCCTTTTGATATTTCGAAGCTGATATTCTCGAGTGCGAGAGTCCCGTCTTCGTATACGTAGGTCAAGTCCGAAACCGACACTAAGGGCGTCGTCAAGAGACTTCCGACCCCCTGTTTTCAGATAGTTGAGACCGAAAATATCGTGAGAGCCTTGCGGAGACCTCTTCGGTCCCTTTACCTCTTATTTTTTCGATTGCCTCTAAGACCTGCGGTGGTTCGATTCCGAGCGATGTTAGGGCCTGAGAAGAGGTCAATATCTCGCTCGGCTTCCCTACCGCAGCAAGCCGGCCTTTGTCGAGCAAGATCATCTTGTCGCAGTATCGATAGATGTCCTCTGCATCCTGGGAGGTCACAACGACCGTCATCTTCTCTTTAAGGCTCATCCTCTTGAGAGTTTCGAGCAAACCCCTCTTCACCGATTGGTCGAGCATGCTGAACGCCTCGTCCAGGGCGATCGTCTCTGTGCCCATCGTCAAAATCGATGCTATCACGAGCCGTTGCTTTTGACCTCCGGAAAGCGCCTTCGGCGATTTCGCTCGGATATCCGTTATTTCCATGAGCTCGAGCGCTCGTGCGATTCTCCTTTCGATCTCTGCCGGAGCGACACCGAGATTCTCCGGACCGAACGCGAGCTCTTCCTCGATGCTGTCCAAGAACAGCTGCACATCGGGGTCTTGAAGGGCGAGCCCGACCTCTTTCACCAGGTCCGTTATCCGAAGCTCCGTCGTCGGCACGCCCTTGAAGAGCACCTCGCCCGTAAGCGTGCCCTTTATTGCGTGAGGTATGATCCCGTTCAGCAGCTTGGCGAAGGTAGACTTTCCAGCACCGTCGGCGCCGAGCAGCACGACGAATTCGCCCTTGTCTATCTCGCAGGATACGTCGCGCAGCGCGTATCCCTCTTGAGAGGGGTATCTGAAAGTCACATTTTTCAAAGAGAACAACGGCATACCCAGCTACCCGTCGACTGTTGTCAGGGCAATCCGACCAACTAGGACCTAATAAAGATTGCACTTAACATAGGCGACCGGGCGGATACTTCCTACTGGGACCTGATATACAAAGTGTTCTTGCCTTTTCTTATGCTTTTCAGCTCGTTGTTCCTGAGCAGCTCGGAGAGGGCGTTCATCGCTTGTCCCTCGGGGAGTCTAGATACCCTACATATCTGTCGGAACGTGCTGCCCTTCGGGTGAATCGCCTCCTTCACGCGCGACAGCGCTTCTTCGATGCTTTCGGCGGGCACGGAATCGCCCTCTCCCTTCAGCGTTCTCACGCGCTTCACTCGGACATATACTTCCTTATCCTCTTTCGGAACGCGCGTCACCTTCCCAGAGCTTATCAGTCTGGCAAGGGATAGAACCACCTCATGCTCGTTCAGGGCAGTCAGCTTGCAGATATTCTCGAGGGACACGCCGAGATCGTCTACCGCCGCGTAAACCGCCTCATCGTTGAGCCTGAGCGATTGATGCACGTCTCGCACGACCTGCGCCTTATCGAGATGTTCCTTCAGGTAAGTCTTGCTTACCTCCCTGAACTTGTCCAAGTCCTTTTCCAAGAGCTCCTCGAGAGGTTTCGTGTCCACACCCATCTCCCGCCATCGCGCGAGCTTTGCCGTGTAAATCTTCTTCTTGATTTCGGCAAGCCTCTGCTCGCCGGCTACGCCCTGTCGTTCCGCCGTGCCAGTATCGACTCCAGTGTAGACCGAATAGAACACGCCGCTACCTCTCAGCGCCTTGTGAATCGCTTCGAGCTTGGGAAACAGCCTTTCGGTCTCCTGGAGGGGAATCTCAACGTCGTACTCGCCGACAATCGGCACACCGCCCAGCGGGCTGAGGCGCTCGACTATCTGTCTGGGGGACTCGCCGTCGCTGTCGATTATGAATTTGACAAATATCTTGATCATATTGTTGTGCGTGAAATCGGCGTCGATGCTATTAAAATTTGGTATTTAATGAAATAATTCAATTAATAGCCTAATTCGGCGCTTCTGAGTCCTGATGCAGGACAGGACCTTATCCTTCATAATGAAAGAATTCAAGAAATACTACTTAGCCGAGAAAATCGAGCCGCCAAGCAGACTTTCGAGAAGAGAATTCGGGTTCATGTTTTTCGACAAGAATTTCGTAGTCCGGCACATAGGCTTCTCGACCAGGCAGGAGCTGAAGGAATACATAGTTGCCAACGTGCCGGCGCATCTGTATTATTCATCTGCATATTATGGGAACCCGAACGCGCAGACCATGCCCGACAAGAGATGGATGGGCGCCGATCTCGTTTTCGATCTCGATGCGGACCACGTTCGAGGGGCCGAGGGGCTGTCCTATCCCGAAATGCTCATAAAGGTCAAGAAGGAGGTTGTCAGATTGCTGGACGAATTCATACTGGGCGATTTCGGGTTCGACAGCGAGCATGTCAAGATAGTATTCTCAGGAGGCAGAGGATATCATGTCCATGTGAACGATCCACGCGTGCTCCGGCTAGGAAGCCACGAGAGGAGAGAGATAGTGGATTACATCACCGGGACAGATCTGAATTTCGATTGGGTCTTTCCCCCGAAAGGGTTCGATGCAAGAAGCTTCGCGAAGCGAACCCATGTCATCCGCAAGACCGTAATGCCTGACGCAGAATCCGGCGGCTGGAAGGGGAAAATGAGTAGGGGCCTCAGGCATTTCATAACGGAGCTCGAAGTGATGGGAGAGGATAAGGCCGCCAGCATGTTCGGGGGCTTGAAAACCGGGACACCGCCGAGATCAATCGGGGAGAAGACCATTAGAGAGATGTATCGCGAGCTGTTCGTCCGAAAGGGGAACGGCATGAGAGGCGCGGATAGAATAATCAGAGAGAACAATCTCGAAGTGTTCTCGAAGCAGACATATCTGACGGCGTTCCTTCGCCTCGTAGAAAATCACGTGAAGATGGCCCTTATCGGAGAAACGGACGAGCCGGTCACATCCGATATCAGACGCCTGATCAGAATGCCATCCTCACTGCACGGCAAGACCGGGCTAAGAGTGACGAGCCTGACAAGAGACTCTCTGGACGATTTCGACCCGTTGAGAGATGCATTTCCTGAGACGCTTTCGGAAAAGCCCATCAGGCTAAACATCAAAGAAGGATTTGAGATGAGACTGAAAGGCGAGAATTTCAGGCTTAAGCAAGGAGAGAATGACGTCCCTGAGTTCGTAGCGCTGTTCCTCTGCTGCAGAAAAGCGGCGGATATCGCATAATTCTCATCGAAAGCGGATAGAATTCATCTGGAAGTATGTCGAAGGCATAATAAGCTATATACCTTGAAAAGCGATAAATTTCCTCGATGCCTGCGACGAGAGAGATGCTTGAAGGAGAGGCCTATTGGGGCCGAATCAGGCATATCAAACAGACGCTCTATATCATGGAAATCGTCCTAATCGCCGCACTCGGGCTCGTTCTCGTCTTCTTCTACAGCGAAACGCAGACCAACCCGTTCTTCCTCTCGATTGACCGCCTGATCTGGTTCCTTATCATAATGATGCTAATCATCGAAATAGAGAGCTTCATTTTCAGAATAATGCAGATTAGAATCGCAAGGACTTTCTCGACGAAACACCTTATGACTTCTAACTCGATAAGAAGAGCGATAATAGTCATCATAGTCGCCGCAATTCTGTTGGTTATCTTCGCGCTTCCTGCGGCAGTTCAGTCCGTCGAAAGCGCGGTCTCCTACAGGGGGACTCTGTATTACACCGAGCCGGCTCAAATCGTCAATGGGGATCCGATAGGGCTGTCGACTGTTAAGAGCATCACGCTGAGCTGCGACGTGCCTGTGGACGTATATCTGCTGAGGAAGCAGGACTATCAAAATTACGCCAATGACTGGACGGCCTTGAGAAATTTCTGTCTCAACGATAACGGGACGAGGATAATGAACACGCTGATTATCTCCGTCCCGCCGATGGCGCATCAATATCTCTATCTTGTTATCGACCCGACGACGACCAGCGACGAGGAGATCGCGGTCGTCTCGTTCACGCTCAATCAAAAGCTATCGGATACATTGACAGCGTTCCTGCCGTTGATGTGCGTGATATTCATCGCCGTGAACGGCGCATGGATGGCATATTTGATGCCTCTGTCCAAGAAGTACGCGACGAGGTCCATCTACAAATAAAGGGCACAACAACCCTCGCGCTCCTCGAATTTGACGGATCCTTGACATTCCTCTGTCGCCCTCTTGCAGGGCATAACTATCCCGTCCAACAGCTGCTCAATGAGATATTTTTCGAACCTGTGATTGCCCCGCTTCCTCATACAGCCGAGAACAATCGTGGTTTCTGGCAGGATTTCCTTACAACGGCTAAGGAATTCGACGACATGCACCTCGTCCGGGGGAGGGGCTGCGCGCATCGGCGTTTTCGGAAGGGGATTGAAGACAATCACGACCAAGCCGTCAGGAGGATCCTGCTGCAACACCCTCAGACCGTCGATTTCCTCATCTATATGGGCAAGACCTATCAATACGTGCGGCACAATTCTCGATGCCCCTTCTCTTTCCAAGGAATCGCGGGTTTCAAAGTATCGTTGGACAGCATTCGGGATTCTCATAATCCTCAGCCCGACGTCATCGTTAATCGGAAAATTCAAAGAGAATGCATCTATGCCGCTGGACACGAGCCCCTTTGCTTCTTCGGCTCGCGGATAGCCTACATGGGCGTTGATTTTGAGATTGGTACTGGTCTTTATTGCCGTTATCGCTCGCAGAAATGGTCCGACCGGCAATGCTCCGGTCGAATCGCAACCCCCGCTGAGCAGGAAACCCAACGCCCCCGAATCCTCAAGATGCGATGCTATTGCGAGCAACTTATCGGGCGTATCGGCGCACAGCATGCTGGCGAGAGGCCGTCCCGAGCAATGCGGACAGTTCAGCCGGCAATCCGAACCGGTTATTGAGATCGCTGGGAAACGCTTCCCCGGGTTGAAACTCATGATAGACTTCATTTTCTCTCTTGGCAATTTTTCCTTGAAATGACTGCCTCGGATAAGAAAGCATCAAAACGTTTATCAAACCATGGATGTTCCTGAGGTTGGGGTCGTGAACGATGAAGGCGTTTCGAATAGACGGCGAACTCGAGGTGGGCAGAAGGAGCTGGCAGAAGTTCTCGAAGGAGATAGCCGCCGAGGACGAGGAAAAGGCGAAGGAGAAGATATTCTGCGATCTTGGCAGCCGGCATGGCTTGGCGAGAAGAGGGATAAGGATAAGAAAAGTGAGAGAATTGAAATCGGAAGAAATCATTGATGCGAGCGTTCGCCATCAGATCGGAGCGGATTGAATGTCCGAGCAACAGTTCCGACAGACGATGTCTGCAATAGATCTCAGCCGGGCCCAGCTCGACAATGTTGCCAGGCAGCAGGAGATTGTAAGAACGTCGATCGAAGAGCATCTCCGGGCGAAAGAGGCTTTGGCGCAGTACTCGAAGACCGCGGAGAACGAAGAGCTCCTGATACCTGTCGGGGCAGGCGTGTTCGTTCACGCGAAAGCAGGGAACAGGAAGAGCTGCGTCACGTCGATAGGCGCCGGCGTCCTAATAGAAAAGAACATCGAGGAAACCGAAAAGCTCCTGGACGGAAGGATAGAAGAGCTGAAAAAGGCCTCCCGGGAACTGGATGAACAGGCCGAGAAGATAACCTACGCAATAGAACAGCTCTCGAAAGAAGCCCGGGAGCAGTACGAAGCTCTGCAGCGACCTGCGCAAGGCACGCCGTGAGAAGGGGCGCGCGAGATGTTCCGGGCGCTTAGAAACTTCTTCAAGGATGCCGCGAAAAAGGCCGAAGAGGAAAGGCCGGAGTTAGAGGAAATAATCGGGGACGAGGGGAAGCGGATAAAGAAGGCCGCTCTCGAAAGGATCCTTGAGGACCTTCAGATGGAACTCCTGAGCGCGGATGTCGCCCTCCCAGTGGCAGAGAGGATAGTGAAGAGCGTCGAAAAGCAGCTGTTGGATAAGAGATACGAGCGCGGATACAAGCTCGAGCAGATAGTCGAAACGGCCCTGAGAAACTCGCTGACCGAGCTGCTCTCGGAGCATCAATTCAAGTTTTGGGATTTCATGAGGACGACGCAACCGAGGCCAATCGTACTGATGTTCGTCGGAGTGAACGGGACTGGGAAAACGAGCATCATCGCGAAACTCGCGAAGGCATTGGCGGATAAGGGCTTCACGACTGTTCTGGCAGCCGGAGATACATTCCGAGCAGGGGCAATCGAGCAGATAACGGCTCACGCCGACAAGCTGGGGACGAGAATCATCAAGCACCAGGCGGGAAGCGACCCCGCTGCAGTCGCGTACGACGCGATCGAGCACGCGAAGGCGAGGAAACGGGACGTCGTGCTCATCGATACCGCTGGGCGAATGCAGACCAATAGAAACCTCATGGACGAGATGAAGAAGATAAAGAAGGTCGCCCAGCCGAACCTGATAATCTTCGTCGGAGACGCATTGACCGGCTCGGACGCAATCGAGCAGGCGAGGGAGTTCGATTCCGCCGTGGGGGTCGATGCCGTGATCCTGACGAAGATCGACGCCGATGCGAAGGGCGGAGCAGCGATATCAATATCTTACGAAATAGGGAAGCCCGTCATCTTTATCTCGAATGGCCAGGGATACGACGACCTTCTCGAATTCGACCCGGAATGGATGGTCGATAGGATATTCTCGGATAGCGACTAGCGGCGCTCGACGAGCATCGCGACCGCCTCTCCGCCGCCGAGGCAGAGAGCGGCTATCCCCCTCGATAGGCCTTTTTCCTCGAGGGAGTACATAAGCGTAGTCATCACGCGCGCCCCGCTGGCTCCTATCGGATGCCCGAGCGCAATCGCCCCTCCGTGGATGTTAAAAATATCATCCGACAAGGCGAGATTCTTCATGACCGCCACGGATGCCGTCGCGAACGCCTCGTTATGCTCGTACAGGTCGACGTCTGCGACCTTCAAAGAGTTTCTTTCGAGCAGCTTTCTTATGGCGGGTATGGGAGCCTCCATCAGCCATTCCGGCTTTGTCGCCGCCGTGACATAATCGACGATGTTCACGGAGAACTTTGTGGCATAGCTCGGCGCGATGTCTTCCGAGACGACCAATGCCGCGGCCGCACCGTCATTTATCGATGATGCGTTCCCTGCAGTCACGATGCCGTTTTCTTTGAAGACCGGCTTTAGCTTCGCGAGCTTCTCAACGGTGCTGTCCGCGCGCGGCCCCTCGTCCTTGTCAATCACGACAGTCTGTCCCTTCTGATCTATCTTGATCGGGAGCAGCTCCTTGGCGAACCTCCCGCTGTTGGTCGCTTCTATCGCCAGCCGATGCGACCGGGCGGCGAACGCGTCCGCCTCCTGCCTGGTTATGTTATGTCTCTCAGCGACTATCTCGCCGGTCATCCCCATATGGAAGTCGTTGAATTTGTCCCAGAGGCCGTCCCTAACCATCGCGTCGATGAGCTTCCCGTCGAACAGCCTGTAGCCGAACCTCGCTTTGTCGAGCAGGTACGGAGCGTTCGTCATGCTCTCCATGCCGCCGGCCACAACTGCTTTCAACCTGTTAGCGAGAATACCGTCTGCTGCGAACATCATCGTCTTGAGCCCGGAACCGCATACCTTGTTGACCGTCGTGGCGGGGATCGTCTCTGGCAATCCCGCGGCCATCGACGCCTGACGGGCGGGGTTCTGCCCGATCCCGGCACTGACGACATTCCCCATCAACACCTCATCAATTGCTTCCGGGGGGATTTTCGTTCGAGACACTATCTCCTTTATCACCATACCGCCGAGCTCGGGTGCCGTGAAAGATTGAAGTCCCCCGGCGAACTTTCCGATAGGTGTTCTCACTGCATCAATAATCACTGCTCGCGTCATGTCATAACCTCGGCTCTCAGCGCGCCACTGAGATGTACTGGCTCAATCGAACGGGTACATATTTAATATTTCCCGAAGAGCTGTTCGCTTTTTGCCGATGCGCTTCACAGGTTTGTAGAGATGTCTTCTGGATGCAATGGGCGGCTCGTACCAACCGGGGCGCGGTGTCGTTCGCGCAATTCTTTTTTCTGAGCCGAACGGGGCTCTCGTACCGCATCGCCGGCATCTATAGCCTGCGCCCGCGCCTATGGATTTCATATGCTTGCCGCATTTCGGACAAATGGGATTCTCGATTTTTTCTCCTTTCGGCGATAGCCTCAGCACCCTGAGCTTCTCGACATTGATTTGGAACGGCTCTTCTCGGATGGACCCGTAGATTTCTAGCTTATCGCCGATTTTCAGCCCCTTAGCTGCTGTTGTCATTCCCCCGGACGGCTCGTAGACCGCGCAGGTTATGGTTCCCGATTCATCCTCGATCTCGAAGAAAACATGTCCGCCGATGATTGTCCTGGGAATCGTGAGCACCTTTCCGGATATACGGATCCCTTGCATGGGAAGCGCATCGCAGGCCTTTCGCTTCACTATGTGATCATCGGTCGCCTGGTTCGTCAGATACAGGAGCCAGCGGCTTATCGGTTCGGAAACTATCATGTCCTTGGCTCTGATGAGGTCCCATGGATCATCCCCGCGGATTCCGAAAAGTATAGGGCAAGGAGAGCCTGGGGCTATTGCGAGATGCCCAGAGGTCTCATCGATGTTGTGGAAGGTGCTACCGTATGTACGATCCATCCTCCTGACGGAATCCGGGTCAATTCGTCTTTCCGTTCCGATAGCCGACGGGCGACGATATGATAGGATCTCGAACGTCCTATCTCGGGGTCGCCAGGCCATTGCCGCGGCTGCGCCTATGACGCCTCTGCCGTTCTTGAACTTGCCGATAAGGGCGCCGGTATTCTCTAGAATCCTCACGACATCCTCGAGATACACAATTTCTCGCACAGTTGTCAGATAGAGATCGAACGGAGGACGTTTCTTTGACACGACAAAGCCAGGGTTTGTGTTGTCGCACGCAAAGTGCGCATTTTTCTTGATGATTTCATATGTCCTTTCATAAATTAGCTCCGGGTCGCCGGGAATACCGCTGGGATACGCATAGATTTTCCTCTTGTCTATCTCTCCGACAAGGAATCTCTTCCCGCGCCCCTTGCCGATTCCCAGACAGATTGCGGCGTTGCCCCGCGTCTTCCAAGGGACGTTCGGATTCAGTCGCACCAGCCTGGGAAAGCCGATGATGTCGAAATCTCTGAGATCCTCGACCAGTAGAGTGGCAAGATATGTAGTGCACATACCGTCGAGAGAATCCGTATCGTCGAAGGACACATAGGTGGCTGACACGAATGCTCAGATGTGAATTATGTATGAAAAGGATTCGTCGAGTCCTATGGGTAATCGTAAGAAATCGCAACCAATGAATTGTCTGGACCTGCTCTTGCCAAAACGATTACCGATCTGCCGGGTTCGGGGATGCCTTCTGATTCCCCGAAAAATACATTCCATTTTTCGGCCCCATTCATAATAGTAATTATGAAGTCATTTCTGGTGGCGGAACCAGATATCTCCGATACCGTCCCGTAGATCATGATCAGTTCATCGTGGTCGACGACTTCGGAGGAAGAGCAAGAACAGATTATCAAGGTCCAGACGAGCAGGCATATGACGAACATCCGCATCATCGCGGAATTGCTGAGCATGGCAAATATTCATCATATAATGAGTGCTAATCTCGTTTTCCTGTACAGTTACATATACCCTGATTCCGCCATAAAGAAGATATTGAGGTGTGCCATTCCTAAGCCCGCCTAAATGCACGAAGGGCTGAGTCGATGGGAAATAACATCCTGACGGAATATCGCCTAGAGATTGGCATCACTTTGCTCATTGTATTCGTATTCGCAAGTCTGCTCGGCCTGCTCGGGGTATTCATGGGCTCGAATCTCAGCGGCTTTTGGGCGACATTTCAGGATATTATAGTCCCGTTGGGAAACTGGGTCTATTGGCTGGCGATAATCGGTCCCTTGGGCGTCATTGTGACTTTATGGTGGGATTTGGATTATTTTTTCAAAGTGAGAAAACTGAAAGAATTATCAGATACGAGCAGCAAGGCGAAATTCATCAAGAATCTGGATGAAATAGAGTATCTTGCATGGCGCCTTCCGAAGAGATATAGAATGATGGTAGCGGAAAAGAAGAATGAGCTGAAGATTTCAAAATAATCCCGCCCTCCCCTTTCTTTCCACTGCGAAACTATGACTTGTCCGCTTCTTTTAGAGCAGATAACTTCCCTTGTATGATCTCCAGTTCATCTTGCGTCAATCGGACCTTCAAAATAATCTTGTCCCCCCAGATTGCATCGGTAATGATTGCCCGTTCGGCTATCCATTGATATAATACGCGTCCCTTTTCTGTATTAGGAAGCTCGATTGTCTCATCATCGAGGAGATTCATACGATCTAGAATCTCATTGACTATCTTATTCAGACCTTGCTTTGTGAGAGCAGATATTACATAATATACATAACCTGAAAAAAGATTATTAAAAAAGGGCAACTTCAAATTCAAATCGGATGACGTAACTCTATCAATCTTGTTCAAGACTACTACAATTCTATCTTTTGGAACTCTTGAAACGAGGAAATCAATGGACGTCTCGAATTTCACTTTGATAGTCTCAACTGGATCTGATGCATCAATTACCAGCAGAACGCAATCGGAAACGTAGATTTCTTCCATTGTGGCATCGAACGCATCGATAAGATTTGGCGGGAGATTCTTTATGAATCCGACGGTGTCTGTAAGCAATATCTTTGCTTTCACATTCAAAATCTTTCTTGTCGTTGTTGATAATGTCGAAAAAAGTCGATTATCGACGACGGTCTGTGCGCCCGACAACGAATTTAGCAGAGTCGATTTCCCGCTATTAGTATAACCGCAAATCGATACCAAGAAGAATCCTTTGGATTTTCTTCTGCTCCTTCTTGCTTCTCTCTCTTCTGCAATTCTCTCTAGTTCTTTTTCAATTTTCTTCATCTGACGTCTTGCATTTTCGTAATATGCATCAATGGCGTACTCTCCGCCGGACATGAATCCAGGGCGATCATCAGAGAGAGCTTTGCTTACCCACTCACGAAGAAATGGGAGTTCGTAACGGATTCTTGCAAGGGCTATCTGTGCTTTGGCTTCGGCAGAACCAGCATGTCGATCGAATATCTCCAATACCAGCCCAATTCTGTCAACGCACATTCTCCTGAGAGACGTCTCAAGCCGAAAGTGCTGAGAAGGGGTCAGCTCACCGTCGATTACAACCAGATCTACGCCCGATACCCTCTCACGAATTTCATCTAATTTCCCAGGACCAAGGAACGTTTGCGGGTGAGGTTTCTTCCTTCTTTGAATCAATCTTTCGACGATCTCGATGTCTAACGTTTTACACAATTCTTCGGTTTCTTCCGTTTCATCTTTTATCGCAATGATTGCGCAATTGCTCGCCCGGCTAAGCACAGTTCCCACTCTTCATCGTGAATTGGCAATCGAGCATATCCTCATTTTCTATTACTGGCATATGCTTCATGATGTAGATATGCCGTCTTAGATATTGTCTATTTGCATAAGGTGCTCCCCTCCCTTCACTGCATTAGAAAACAAGGGGAGGGTCTCGCCGCCTTATCATTTCGAACGCATTCTCGCATTGATCATCATCGAATTGCGACAAGGAATTAAATTCGAGGCAATAACTGTAATCTCTCTAGATAAAATCAAGACTTAAGTATGCATCATTGTATTCCTCTCATCCCAAGCGGTCATCAGGGAAAATGCGCAAATGGGCAGCAATGCGCAGGCCCTCGGTTCACATTGGGGGGAAGCTATGCAGCAAAGCGTATTTCAGCCTTACATGCGGAGTCAAAGCATTTTCAAGAGAGACAGAGAAGTTCTGCGCCCTTCGTATATCCCCGACGAGCTCCCTCACAGGGAAGAGCAGATCAATCACCTCGCATCAATCCTGGTAACCGCTCTGAGCGGCCAGCGCCCATCCAATGTAATGATCTTCGGAAAAACAGGAACAGGAAAGACCGCGACGATCAAGTATATCGGTAACGAGATCAGGCAGGCCCAAGGGCAATACAGCAAGGTCGACTACATCTACATGAACTGCGAGATAGTAGACACGCAATACGGAGTTCTGCAGAACATCGGGAATCAATTCATTAGTGATTTCAATGAGCGCATTCCGTTTACCGGCTGGAGCACGGAGAGAGTCTACAACATTCTGCGAGAGAAAATCGATGAGAACGATAGAGTGATCGTCATAGTGTTGGACGAAATCGACAAGCTCGTCTACAAGAGCGGCGATGACGCCCTTTATCATCTTACGAGGATAAACGACGATTTGAAGAAGGCAAAACTCTCGGTGATCGGGATTTCTAACGATTTGAAATTCATGGAATTCCTCGACCCGCGCGTGAAGAGCGCTTTGGGGGAAGAGAAAATGGTCTTCCCTCCGTACAACGCGGAGCAGCTGAAGGATATTCTGAACCAGAGAGCGGCTCTGGCTTTCGAGGACGGAATATTGGATGAAGGGGTTGTCCCGCTCTGCGCTGCGCTCGCTGCCCAGGAACACGGAGATGCCCGACGCGCTCTGGATCTATTGAGGGTGGCCGCAGAGATCGCGGAGAGGAATCAAGATATCCGGGTCACGGAGTCGCATGTGAACAAAGCGAAAAACAAGATAGAGCTTGACTGCGTCTCCGAGGCGATGCGCACTCTCCCGACACAGAGCAAGCTTGTCCTCATGGGGATATTCATGAACGAGCAACAGGGGAACGCAAAGCTGACGACGGGAGACGTGTACGACACATACAAAGAGCTTTGCAGGATGACAGGGATGGCCATCCTGACTCAGAGAAGAATAACCGACCTGATTTCCGAGCTTGATATGTTGGGGCTGATTCATGCCCGTGTGAAATCCTTTGGTAGGGCCGGCAGAACGAAAGAGATAGAGGCCGCCGTCCCCGTCGAAGACGGGATGAGGGTGCTCGAAGAGGACTCGTTATTGCAGCAGCTGAAGAACTATCGGCCGAGAATACAGATGACATTGCTGTGATTGTGTCCTGCAACTGAATCAATTATCCGTTCTATCCGATATCGAATCAAGACCCAGGAGGTCGTCGTGTCTTTTCAGAACCAGATGGTTGTCGTCTTTGTCTCAGCCATAGTACGATTTCTATTGTCAACGGTATGACTATCACGACGATTATCACGATCATGAGCGCGTAAATGCTGTTCTGTGGGGTGTAATCGGGTAGCCCTCCTGTCAAGAACAATTTGATGATGCCGAGCCACGGCAATTCTCCTCTCGCCATGCCGACTACCCAATCGAGCCTGACTGGCTCCTTATTGGGCGATATTCCCAAGAATTGGTCCACCTGACGATTGAAATCCCCCTTCGTTATAAACCCACTGTGAACTGGCATGCTCCGCGTCTTTGCCTCCAGGATAATGTCTGCTATCGGAATCAACAATTCCTCAGACCTGAACCCGAAATCGTGCAGCAGGACATTCCCCGTGATCCTGATCCATGTATCGGTCGACACAGAAAAATCGAAATCCACTCCCTCGGTCAGTTGGCCCAGCTCCCAAGAGCTGAAGCTGACGCCGTCCGGGTTTGCTTCAAGATACATTACTGCCCTGTGAATAATGGGCGTCTGCTGGTTTGATCCGCCTCTCAAGTATACTATCACGTCGCCGTAATCCCCATAGCTCTTATAGTCCGCCTGTCGGCCATCGAAATAGGTCTTGATGTCGGTTCGAGAAAGTGCCTTCTTGACTATAACCAAGTCCCCAGTATCCATTATTCCGACGAAGCTCTCGCCGTCCGCGTGTTGCATGCTTCGAGATTCTATAACGACAAGAGGGGGCCAGTTGGAAGAGTAGGCGAACATCGTCAGAAAGAGGGCCGCGACGATCGCGACCGCCATTAGAATCTCGATCGTCGACTGATGTTTCTCCCACGGATTCTCAATCGGTTCGCCAGGCATAGCATGTCGTGATAGTCGAGTTTCTATAAATCTGTGATGCATCTCAGGGAGAGGACAATTACAATATAGATGTCAGATGTTCATCCTGACGGTCATGTCAAAGGTGGCGGCCGATGCCCAAGAACCGAAGGATCTCGAAAGATGAGTATTTTATGAACATCGCACGAGAGGTATCCAGAAGAAGTACCTGCACGCGGAGGCAGATAGGGGCGATAGTGGTTTCCGATGTCGGCGAGATAAAGAGTACCGGGTATAACGGGAACCCTCGCGGGCTTCCTCATTGCGAAGATATCGGCTGCATCCGAGACAAGCTGAAGATACCTTCAGGCACGCGCCTCGAAACATGCACCGCTGTGCATGCCGAACAGAACGCATTGATACAGGCAGGAACGAATGCAAGGAACGGGACAATGTATTCGACGATAGTCCCCTGCCCGATTTGCGCAAGGATGATACTGAACGCGCAGATTCGACGAGTGGTATACTCAGGGGATTATTCGGACACCTCAGGCCTGGAATTGCTGAGGGAAGGCGGGGTCGAGGTCCTGCGCATTGATATGCCGAGGAACGAAAGACCTGCCAAGCCCCTGAGTAAGCGGAAATCTGAGCGGTAGCCAAGAGGCATGCCTCTTCTTGGCACAACGTCTCTTGCCGTTTATCGGATTGCGATTTTGCGAATTGCTTATATAATATGATTAATTGTGATAGGCTCGCAAAGGCTGGTACGTCGAATGTCCGACAATGCTGTTGGCGCTACGGGGGGCTCGAGACCGCCTGTTGCCGATGTCCTTGACAGATTGAAGGAAGCGGAGAACCGCGTGCGGGCCATTATAAAGGATGCAGAAGCACAGAAAGAGAAAATCCTGGCGGAAGGCAAACGCGAGGCCCTCGAAATAAAAGAGAAGTCGGCAAATGAGATTGCCGAGATGATCGAGCGCATGTCCCGAACAGTCAATGCCGCCATCGAATCGGAACGCAAGAAGATATTCGAAAAATCCGATGCCGAACTGCAGCGCATCCGGGCGACGGCAAAGTCGAAGATGGACCAGGCGAAGGACTACCTGCTGAAGGAGTTCATGAGGGCAATAGATGATCAAGCCTGAGCGAATGGCTCGGATCGCGATAGTCGGTCCGAGGAGCAAGCTGGATATAGTGATTCAAAGCCTTTATGAGCTCAATCTATTCCATCTTGTGGATTTTCTGGAGGAGGATCCCGAGGTCAAGATTGGCGCGCCGCTCGAGAAGGCATCGGTCGATTCTCAAAAGCTCCTGAAACTCAGAGCGATAATCAGGGCGCTCCATCTCGACGATTTCAAGCCGGACAGGAAAATACCCGTGGAGGAGATCGAAAAGAAGTCCGATCAGCTCTTAACTACGCTCGACCTCGAAGTCACGGACAAAATCGAAAACAGGCAGAACATCAGCAGCAAGATCAGAGATCTTCAAACGAAGAACAATGTCCTGAGCATGTTCGAGGCCATCGGCCTTTCTTTGGAGTGCTATTCCGGTTACGATAGTATTTCGGTATTCATTGGTACGGCTCAGCAACCGGTAAGGGAGAAGATCGAATCGACGGTCGGCAAGAAGGAATTCTCACAGATGGAGGTCATCGAGATTCCCTATGACGGCGCCTATGCGGTTGCGGTTTTCTGCAAGAAGAGACTGACGGATTCGGTCCGCGAGGTACTCAACCTGGCGGGATACCAGGAGATCAGGCCGCCGGAGAGTCATGGCTCCCCGAGCGAGCTGATTGCCACCTATACTCTCGAGATCGAGAAGCTTCAGGCCGCCCTCGAAAAGGCCGATGAGAGCATCGAAATCCTGCGGAAGAAATACGGAGCGTTTCTGCTCGCAGCCGAAGAGCACTATTCGATAGAGGTGCTAAAGGCGGAAACACCGTTGAGGATAGCGACGACTAAGCACTCGTTCACGATAGACGGTTGGGTCCCCAAATCCTCGTACGATGAGTTGAAGAAGTCGATTCATGCCGTCGCGGGGGATTCGATATCCATCGAAGACTTGACAGTCACCGAGACGGAGGAGAACGAGACCGCCCCGGTGAAACTACGAAATATCCTGCCCGCGCGCCCGTTCGAACTTTTCATAGAGTTGATGTCTAAGCCCCTGTACAGGGAGATAGACCCGACGATATTCGTGTTCACTGTCTTCCCGCTGTTCTTCGGGCTTATGATAGGGGACTTCGGATATGGCGCTTGTCTCATGCTTGCAGGATTCGTCATGTACAGCAAGCTAGGGAAGGATAGCGACGGATGGAGACGTTTGGGGCAGATAGTCCTCTTGGGCGGCTTCTTCGCGGCGATATTCGGTTTGTTCCTGTTCTGCGACGCCTTTGGCCTG
This sequence comes from Thermoplasmata archaeon, assembly GCA_038852105.1. Classification (GTDB taxonomy): domain Archaea; phylum Thermoplasmatota; class Thermoplasmata; order UBA10834; family DTMW01; genus JAOUEZ01. Next base: position 19,312 of record JAWCKK010000002.1, on the reverse strand, counting down.
CCGTTCCACCCAGTGCACAACGAGGAGGGGGAGCTCGTGTTGGGCGGCCTCAGCTGGGAGGCTATCGGGGTCAACATACCGATGGAGGCGCACATGGAGAAGCTGGTCGATGTCAAGGACCTTCTCGCGATATCCGTCTTCGCCGCCTGGCTTCACATGAGCGTCGGCTTGGGACTCGGTTTTGTCAATGAGATGAATCATGATAGGAAGCACGCCGCGATGAAGGTGCTTTGGCTCGTGATTCTCCTCGGGCTGTTCATGCAGATACTGTTCATGGCGCGAGGTTCCGAACTCAGGAACGGCCTCTTTCTCGCATTCTGCGGGCCGTTCCAATCATATGTCATGCCGTTCTCCGGCATGAGCATATCGATAGTCGCGCTCATCTTGATTCTTATCGGGATTGCCGGGTTCTTCGCGTTGCACGGCAGGGGCGCGATGATGGAAGTGCTCGAGATACTGTCGCTGCTATCGAACGTCATTTCGTACACCCGTATCGCGGCGATCGGCGTGGCCAAAGGCGCGATGGCACTGGCTTTCAATTATATCGTCATCAATTACCTCTTCGCGGGAGGGAATGTCGTAATCATCATAGCTGGAGTGATAGTGCTGATATTGCTCCAGCTGCTCGTCTTTGCTCTCGGCTCGCTCTCCGCCGGGATACAGGCTCTGAGGTTGAACTACGTCGAGTTCTTCCTCAAGTTCTATAACGGCGGAGGCGTCGATTTCGAGCCGTTGGGATACAAGCGCAGGTTCAGCAAGGAATCGGAGGTGTGAAAAATGGACCCAGGACTAATAGCAATAGGTGCGGGACTGGCAATCGGTCTGGCCGGAATAGGTACGGGAATAGCGCAGCAGGGTGCCGGTGCGGCCGCCGTGGGCGCGACCGCGGAGGACCCGAAGATGTTCGGTAAGGGCATCATATTCATGGCGCTTCCCGAGACCATCGTCATATTCGGCTTCGTCATCGCCATCCTGCTCTACGCCGGAATGGGCGGATTCGCGGGCGGCTGAAGCGAGAACTCGCAAGAACAGAATAGTGGTCTCTATGGGATTAGAGAAGGTAATAGACGAGATTCTGGCCGAGGGCGAGAATCAGAAGAAGAAGATACTTTCCGAAGCGACGGAAGAGAAAAGAAAGATGGTGGCCGCGGCCAAGCTTGAGGCCGAGAACCAGCGGAAGCTCCGCGAGAAGCAGTTCGAGCAACGATGCGAAATGAACCGGCAGCAGGCGATATCGAGCGCCGAGCTCGAGGCGAAGAAGCGCGTACTGCAGGAGCAGAATGCCCTGCTCGGGGAAGCCAAATCGCAGGTGTTGAGGGCCCTATCCTCTCTCGACTCGAAGGAGAGGAAGCGCATTCTGGAGAAGCTGACGAAGGCAGCCTCCAAGAGGCTTCAGAAAGGGATAATACACTGCAAGAAAGAGGACGACCCCCTCTTCGTTGCTCCGAACGGCTTCAAGAAGGTCCCGGACCTGAAAGGCGCAGGCGGCCTGCTCGTCGAATCAGAGGACGGGGCTTACAGGATAGATCTTACATTCGAAGTCCTGCTGGACGATGTGTGGACGAAGAACGTCCGAAATATCTACGAGCTCGTTTTCGGAGGTGCCTGAGGCTTGCCAATTTTCGGCGGGAGAAGCAATTATCCATATGTCTGCGCGCGGGTGAAGGCAAAGAAGAGCTTCCTGTTGAGCAAGGATGCGTATCACAGGATGCTCGGGATGGACTTGTCCGAGATCGGAAGATATCTCGGCGAGACGCAATACCGCGACGAGATGGCCGCGCTAAGCGGCAAGTATAGCGGAGCGACGCTCATCGAGATAGGAATCTCGCAGAATCTCGCAAAGACATACAGCGATGTGATAAGTTACGCGGGCGGGCATCTGAAGGAGATTATTGCAGAGTACCTCCATAGATGGGACATATACAACATCAAGACCATAATTAGAGGCAAGGTGACCAAGGCACCGATTGAAGAAATAAGAGAGATACTCATCCAGGCGGGCTCGCTGAAGCCCGAACTGATAAATCAGCTCATCCAGGCATCCTCGAACGAGGAGATTCTGGAGGCGCTCAGAAAGCAATCCGTCGTGTATGTCGATGAGGAGCTCTTCCGAAACGCGCTAACGACCGGCAAGCTGGCCGCCTTGGAAGATGCACTGGACAAGGAGTACTATCTGTCGCTCCTTAAATCGATAAAAGAGACGACGGTCGCCGAGAAGAGGCTCTCGGATTTCATCAGGCGAGAGATCGACATCGTGAACCTAAAGGTATTATTCAAGCTGAAGATCGAAGGAGCCGTCGGCGAGAGCATGAGCCAATATTTCATACCGGGCGGCATGGAGTTCAAGTCCGACAGGCTGGCGAAGTTGGCCGCGGCATCCTCCACGAAGGAGATAATCGATGATATCCGCCAATCGTCCTATTCGGAATACATACTGCCCGAGCTCGAGGAGTTCGAAGAGAAGAAGGACGTCTCATCCTTGCTGCGCGCGATGGACAAGGCGCTCATCGAGATATCAGACAAGTTCTCGCACCTTTATCCGCTCTCCGTGTTGCCCGTGCTGGATTACGTGCTTCGGAAGAAGACCGAAGTCGACAACATAAGGATAATAGCGAGGGGTAAGGAGTCCGGGCTGGACCCGGAACTCATAAAGAAGCTGTTGGTGCTCTGAGATGGAAATCGCGGTGGTCGGCAGTTCGGATTTCGTGGTCGGGTTCAGGCTAGCAGGAGTGAAGCGCATCTTCGAGACCACCGATGACACAATAATCGAGACGGTCCAGAAGATAGTCAGCAGCAGGGATGTCGGGATACTGGTAATATCGTCCAAGGATATGGAGCGATTCCCCGCGTCGCTTCGGGCACAGCTTGCGGAAAGCACGACCCCGGTCGTCATCACTGTAGGTACCGACAAGGGGGACATGCGGGACAAGGTTCGAAGAGCAATAGGGATTGATCTTTACAAGGGAGCGTGAGTCGTTTGGAAATGCAAAAAGGACAGATCTCCAGGATATCCGGACCGGTGGCGGTCGTTGAAGGCATCACGCCGAGGATGAACGATGTCGTGCTGGTCGGCGAGGAACGCCTGGTGGGTGAGGTCATAAAGATAGTCGGTGACAAGACCGTTGTCCAGGTCTACGAGGATACGTCCGGGCTGAAGCCCGGGGAGGCCATCTGGAACACGGGCGGACCTCTCTCGGTCGAGCTCGGCCCCGGGCTGTTGAGCAGCATATACGACGGTGTCCAAAGGCCGCTCCCTGTCCTAAGGAATATTATGGGCGATTTCGTGAAAAGAGGGGCTCTAGTTCCCGGCCTTGACAGGAAGAAGAAGTGGCAATTCTCCCCGAAAGTGAAGGAGGGCGATCAGGTCTCCGGGGGACAAATCATCGGAGAGGTTCCTGAGGGAAATGTCACTCATAGGATACTGGCTCCGCCGTATGTCTCGGGCAAGGTCAAGACTATCAGAAGCGGGGAGTTCACGGTCGAAGACATCGTATGCGAGCTGGACAACGGTACGAAGCTCTCGATGATGCAGAAATGGCCAGTGAGGATTCCGAGGCCGTTCGTCGAGAAGCTTTTGCCCGATATTCCGCTCATAACCGGCCAGAGAGTGCTGGATATGCTCTTCCCGCTCGCAAAGGGCGGCACGGCGGCCATCCCTGGAGGCTTCGGGACCGGAAAGACGGTCACGTCGCAACAGCTTTCGAAGTGGTCCGACGCCCAGATAGTCGTTTATGTCGGATGCGGCGAGCGCGGGAACGAGATGACCGAAGTCCTGACGACATTCCCCGAGCTGGAGGATCCCAGGAGCGGGAAGCCGCTGATGGGCAGGACGGTCCTTATCGCGAACACCTCGAACATGCCCGTGGCCGCCAGGGAGGCATCCGTGTATACGGGTATCACCATCGCGGAATACTACAGGGACATGGGGTTCGACGTCGCGCTCATGGCCGATTCGACTTCCCGATGGGCCGAGGCGATGAGGGAGATATCCTCCCGGCTCGAGGAGATGCCGGGCGAAGAAGGGTACCCGGCGTATCTCGCTTCGAAGCTATCGGAATTCTACGAACGTTGCGGGAGGGTGAAGACGCTCCAGGGCGACATCGGGTCGATAAGCGTCATCGGAGCCGTTTCTCCGTCGGGAGGGGATTTCTCGGAGCCGGTCACGCAGAACACGCTGCGAATCGTAAAGGTCTTCTGGGCGCTGGATTCGAAGCTCAGGGAGCGGAGACACTTCCCGTCCATCAACTGGCTGACCTCCTACAGCCTGTACAGCGGGCAGCTCGATGAATGGTACAAGAAGAACATCAGCGACGATTGGGGGAGCCTGAGACAATGGGCGATGGAAACATTGCAGAAGGAATCCGAACTTCAGGAGATAGTGCAGCTGGTTGGCTCCGACGCTTTGCCGGAGGAGCAGCGGCTCGTGCTCGAGGTCGCGAGGATGATCAGGGAGTTCTTCCTGCAGCAGAGCGCGTATCATCCGGTCGACACGTACAGCCCTCTAAAGCGGCAGTATGCGTATCTCGATGCGATAAGGAGATTCGGCAAGCTGGCTCAGAAGGCGATATCGTTGGATGTCCCGTTGGAGAGCATACTCGCGCTCCCGGGCAAGGTCGAGCTGGGGAAATTGAAGTTCGAAGAGAAGATAGACACCGAACTCCCGCGGGTCGTGAAAGACATCGAGAAGCAATTCTCGGAGCTGGGGGTGTGACGAGATGCTCAAGGAGTACCGCACTATCAGGCAGATTGCGGGGCCGCTGGTTTTCGTGGAGAGGACCGAACCTGTCGGCTACGGCGAGCTCGTCAAGATCACGCTCCCCGACGGTTCGACCAAGCGAGGGCAGGTCTTGGACACCTCAAGGGAGGTCGTCGTCGTTCAGGTATTCGAGGGCACGGGCGGGATCGACCGCGCATCCTCGGTGAAGTTCCTCGGCGAGACGCTCAAGATGCCTGTCTCGAAGGACATGCTCGGAAGGATTCTATCAGGTTCAGGCGATCCTCTCGACGGGGGCCCGCCGATAATCCCGGAGGACAGGCTGGACATAATCGGCGCGGCGATAAACCCGTATGCGAGGGACAACCCGCAGGAATTCATCCAGACAGGTATTTCGACCATAGACGGCATGAACACTCTTGTGCGAGGCCAGAAGCTCCCGATATTCTCCGGAGCCGGCCTGCCGCACAACGATATCGCCTTGCAGATTGCAAGGCAGGCGAAGGTGCTCGGCAGCGGGGACGTGTTCGCCGTCGTGTTCGCCGCGATGGGAATCACCAGCGAGGAAGCGCAATACTTCATGCGCGATTTCGAGAGGACCGGGGCGCTGAAAAGGGCGGTCGTGTTCTTGAATCTCGCGGACGACCCGGCAATCGAGAGGCTGATAACTCCCAGGCTCGCGCTGACGACCGCGGAATATCTCGCATTCACCCAGAACATGCACGTCCTTGTCATATTGACCGATATCACGAACTACTGCGAGGCGCTGAGGCAGATAGGTGCGGCCCGCGAGGAAGTTCCTGCAAGGAGGGGATACCCTGGATACATGTATACTGATCTCGCGTCGATGTACGAGCGGGCGGGCAGGATAAAGGGCAAGAAGGGCTCGATCACCCAGGTTCCCATCCTTTCGATGCCCGGGGATGACATCACGCATCCGATACCGGATTTGACGGGGTACATCACCGAGGGCCAGATAGTTGCATCAAGGGAATTGCACAGAGCGGGGGTATATCCGCCGATCGCTGTCGGCCGGTCGTTGTCGAGGCTGATGGGCCAGGGCATAGGCGCCGGCAGGACCAGGGAGGACCACCGCGCTCTCTCGGATCAGCTGTACGCCGCGTACGCGGAAGGCAGGGACCTGCGCGGGCTCGTGGCGATTGTCGGGAAGGAAGCGCTGTCCGCGAGGGACAGGAAGTTCCTCGATTTCGCGGACACGTTCGAGGACAAGTTCGTCCGACAGAGGCACGACGAGGACAGGACGATAGAGCAGACCCTCGACCTCGGCTGGGATTTGCTGGCGACATTGCCCGAGGACACGCTCACGAAGATAGACAGGAAGCTGATAGACAAGTATCATCCGGCGCATAAGAAAAAGTAGAGGTGACACAGCCTGCCAGCCATAGAAATCCAGCCCACCCGGTCCGAGCTTCAGGAGGTCAATAGGAAGATAAACCTCACGAGGAACGGGCACAGGATCCTGAAGCTCAAGAGAGACGGCCTCATACTCGAGTTCTTCAAGATACTCGACGAGGCGAAGGACATCAGGGATGAGCTGGTAAGAAAGTACATCGATTCGAGCGAGCGGATTGCGATCGCGGATGCGGTCGATGGTGTGCTCGCGGTCCGATCGGCGGCCCTGGCAATATCCAAGGAGCCGAAGATCGAGCTTCTAACGAGGAACCTGATGGGCGTGGTGGTCCCCGAGATAGAGACGACCACCATCCGAACGCCGCCAGAGGACAGGGGTTACGGAATTCTAGGGACATCACCGCACATCGATCTAGCGACCGACTCTTATCAGAAGCTCGTGGAGACCATCGTGAAGGCCGCAGAGCTCGAGACGACGATGCGCAGGCTGCTTGACGAGATCGAGCGCACCAAGAGGCGGGTCAACGCTTTGGAGTTCAAGGTGCTCCCGGACCTGATAGATACGAAACGGTTCATCGAGATGCGTCTGGAGGAGATGGAGCGAGACAACATATTCAGGCTCAAGAGGATAAAGGCGAAGGCCAAGGAAGCATGACTCGGATTTTCGATCTCGATGCATTGCTCAAGACGCCGGAGAAAAGGATGCGCCTCGTTCGGATAATCTACGTGATATCCTACGCGATGCTCGTTCTGGGGTTCATCCTGATAATACTCTCGTTCATCTTTCCGGGCTTTCTCAGTTGAACTTGACCACTCTCGCCCTGCATGTGCCCAGGTGCACCATGAACGCCTTGCACGGGTCAGGCACGTGGTTGTGCATCCGCTGGAACTCGGTCTGCGCCTGCCATGCGGAGGCGTTTATCATGATCACCCCGCGGTAATCGCCGACGCCGGCATTGTGCACATGTCCCGTAACGAAAATATCGGGGACGTCTTCGATTACCAGGTAGTCCTTCTCTTCCGGGGCGATCGCGGTTCTCTCGCCGTAAATGGGCGCTAGGTGCCTCCTCTTGAGCATCTCCCTCATCACATCCAGCGGCTTTCCGTACGTCAGCCCCGGGACCGCGGCGATCCAATCATCGATGCTCCTGCCGTGATATATCAGGATGTTCCTGCCCTCGAGCTCGATCTCGGCAGGATTGCCGACCATCTTCACGTTCGAATCGAAGAATCTTGAGAACGCGTCCGGCAGCGCCGGTTGCGGTTCCGCGAGCCTGACCGCATCGTGGTTACCCGGAGAAGCTATTATTGTTACATCGTCCCTGACTTCCTTCAGCGATTCTGCCAGCACTTCGTACTGTCTGTATATATCGTCGATGAGGAGCTCGTCTTCCTGCTCGGGATATATCCCGATGCCATCGACCAGGTCCCCGGGCATTATCATGTATCTGACATCCTTCGCGTCGTCAGACGTATTCAACCAATCGATGAACGCCTTCCACTGATTTTCGAGGAACGTGTCGCTCCCCACGTGGACATCCCCTACGAAGACCGCCCAGGATGTGGAGTCCGACTTTCTCATTGCGGTGCTCACGGGCACGTCGGGCCGGATTATCTCCTCGGCGACGACCATGCCGCCTCTCTTCGCGACCTTCCCGACAACCCCGATCACCTCATCGTTCACGACGTAATCGTCGAACACCGGCGAGCCCCGAAGGACGAGCACGGGAATCGAATCCTCCTCGTCCTCGATTTCTATCAATCTGTGTCCGTTCTTGGTTGTCCTGACCTCTCTTACCATCCCTATCAGACGCACATTGCCATCGATCCTCATCGCTTTCGATATCGAGACCGCCCCTGACAATTCGCGCCTGCGCAGCAGGAGCCTTTTCATTACCCGGTATCTGTTCTGGAAAAGCCTGAAAAAGCTGGCGATGTCTCCGACGCAGGTCGAATTTCCGGTCACGTCCCTTATGACGCGGACGTTCTCTCCGGGTTTCGGCTTTGAAGTCTTCGTGAGAATGTTGATTTCCGGGGTCTGAAGGATGCTTTGCGACCTTATGATGTTCTCTAGATGATTGAGCGTGATTATCATAGGCGTCGACGTGCCAGGGCTAATCAGATGAGTCTCAATGAGGCTCATCGGGTCTGGCTGTCTGCAGAGCAAGTCGGCAGCATCGGGCTCTATGAGTACTCCGTGTTGAGACAGCAGTTCGAGAACCCTGCGCCGCATGCTGGATACTAGCGATATTGACTTTAAATAGATTGCTTAAGGTTCGCGTTTGCGCGTAAAAGAGACAATCCCGCCTCCGCACTCAAGGAATTTCGGATGGAGCGAATAATCCGACAGATATCGAGATATTTGTCCACAGGAAATCGGTGATGTTTATGCCAATGGATTTAAGATTAGCACGGGCTTCAGGGACTAATTGAGGCATATGATAGGTATTTCCAGCCCGCTCTTCTCTGTGCAGCCGTTCGATCAAATCTTGGAAGAGATAGTAAAGGCATTCAAGCTTTGGGAGGTTGTTGCAGAAATAGAACACGACCTCTCGAAGAATGAATCAAAGATACGCAATGCCATTGAGTCGTTCGATATGAAATTTCAGGTTCATGCTCCTATCGCCGACATCAACCTCGGCGCATTGGCTGAGACCTTGCGGGAGGCATCGCTGAGCCAACTCTTCTCAATACTGAGTGTGTGTCAGCGCGTGGGGATAGGGATCGTCACGATTCACCCCGGTATGGCAATAGCATATGGAGAGAACATCAAGCCAAAAGTGAGAGAGGCCACGACGAAGTCCTTGCGGGCAATCGATAAGAAAATGGCGGAATTCGGGGTGAAGGTTGCCCTTGAGAACATGCCGCCGATGGATTGGAGCATCGGGCAAGACTTGGGAGAGCTGCTCTCGATGATAGAGGGCACGGAGATAGGGATATGCTTCGATACCGGCCACGCGAATGTCGCAAAGACGTTGAATTCTTTCCTGAGCGCCGGCTATCCCTTGGTGAACGTCCATGTTCACAATAACAGCGGAGAGTTCGACGAGCATCTTGTGATAGACGCAGGAACTGTAGACATGGCCATGGTGATCGACGAGCTAAGACGCTTCTACAGCGGTAATTATATCATCGAGGCGCGGACGCTCAACGAAGGTATCGAGAGCAGAGATAAATTGAAGATCCTCCTCGGCAAGTAGAATGTTATGTGATATTCTATGGCCCGATTTGACGGACTATTTCCTCCGAGCGATTCATTTTCGGGAATAGGAATCGTTTCAATTGAAGTAGATAATACGCTGTGAACATTATGCCTGCTACGAGCCATATCATGATTATAAGGCCTAATATCGCCATCGGCGCGGGCCCCGCATTGATGACAGGGATCGTCAGAAAATCGAACGCGAAATGGAACATGATAGCCGCATAGAGCCCGAGCCGCGCGAACAGATATCCAAAAGCCAGTCCTGCAATTATTGTCGGCGGGACTTTCCAGAAATCCCAGCCCCCGGCGTGCGCGAGTCCGAACATCGCCGCGGAGAACACTATCAGCCCAACTTCGACCGCGCCTAACTCGAAAGTCCCTCCGAAAAAGTAATTCTTCGGCTGTTGCAGTTTGTCCCTTCGGAACAGAAGGTCTATCCAGAGCAGGGGCACTCCAATCAGGAGTATCCTGGAGATTATCTCCTCCCAGACGGACGCCTGCGCGAATATGTAAATCTGATACCAATAGGGCTCTCCGCCGATGGATGGGACGTTGGGCACGGCGCCGCCAGCTTCTATGATTGAGTAATATAGGTATTGAATTGCGAGAACTGCGAAGAAAAGTCCTCCAACGACGAGAATCGGGCTGTGCTTCTCCGGTCTCGCTTGCAGTATCTCCCTGAGTATTCTTTTGTGGCTTTTCCCAATGAGGAAGAGATACGCTACGACTATTGTCCCTGCTAGAAACAGATAATATAGTACGAGGGTGGCTCCCGATATCTCTAAAATCGGCGTGACCGCAGGCGTGATTATGAACAATGCGTCCGCGCGCCCGAAGAGGTTATCGGCGATTTCCGGGGTCATAAGCATGATTATCACGACCGCCAGCGCGAGATATGCGAAAAGGGAGACGGCACACAACGCGCCGAACCTCTTCAGCCATCTCTGCAAATCTTGCCGGTGTTTAGTCCTCTGGCTCGCACGATAGGCATACGGATCCCAAGGAGGCTGGTAATGCCAAGGGACGATTTCCGGTGGCTTCTCGCTACCAATCACGGTCCTGAGTAAGCCCGTTCAATCTTTTATCATCTTCCCTTTTCCAGTTCGCCTATCCGACTCAAGAAACTCACGAACTAGAATCCAGACCACAAATTATAAGACACTACCTTTGGATATTCCAGCCCGACCGTTGTCCCTCGGGGTGAGCCATTGATGCCTGACTCTGGTATCGAGCGCGCTATCAAGTTGAGAAGAGAGGAACTTATCGCGACCAAGAAGCTCTACGAGACCGTCATGACCTTCGCCGCACACGGCTTGTTCTACCGATCGGGCAGATTGATAGGCGAGAGGATCGCGAAGAGCATAGGCACCGATGTGAACGATCTCAAGCAGTACCTCATCGAGGAGGGCTGGGTCCTCGACATCGACTTCGAAGGCGATACGGTGATAGCGAAGGGGTCAATCGAGGTTTCAGAATCGGATGTTCCGACCTGCCATATGCTGAGAGGCCTGCTTTCGAAATTCTTCGAGGAGAAGATCGGCAGGGACGTCTATTGCCACGAGCGGAGCTGTCAATCGAAGGGAGACGAGTATTGCGTCTTCTCCTTGGATGCGGAGATGATAAAATGACCGACAGGAAGACGAGCGGAATACCCGGGCTCGACGAGATGATGCAGGGCGGCTTTCCGTTCCCTTCGGCCATATTGGTCGCCGGGGAGCCCGGCACCGGCAAGACGACCTTATCAGTCCAGAGCCTGTTCCACGGCGCCAGACAAGGGGAGAAGGGCCTGTACATCACCGCGATATCGGAACCTCAATGGCTCGTCCAGAAATTCCTCTCCACGTTCAACTTCTACAACCAGGAGTTCGTCGAGCGCGAGGTGGTCTCGTTCATAGACATCGGGCCTGCGCTCATGAAGAACCCAGGCGAGATGCTGAACATCATCAAGAAAAAGATCGAGCAGTTCAGCCCTCAGAGGGTGGTCATAGACCCGATCACACCGATTTGCGAGCTGTTGCAATGGCGGGGCGAGACCAGGGAGTTCATACACGAGCTGTTCGCGTTCCTGAAGGCCTACGGCTGCCTCGCTCTTGTCACCGCGGAGATGTCCTATGACGGCATTTCAAAGAGCCTGGAAGGATACATGGTGGACGGCGTGATCATACTGTCGTATCCCGAGGAGGAGAAGGTCCGCAGGAAATTCCTCGAAGTGCTGAAGATGCGAGGTACCAAACACATAACCGGCCGACAGCTGATTGACATCACGGACGAAGGACTTGCCGTCCAGGCCGGCCTGAGATAGGCAAGGGTTTGTGATGGCTGCGCCTGGCCCGAAGATACCCGCTGGGCATTCCTTTCTGTTTGGAAAAGCAGGGGAATATTCCGCATTTATTGCGTTCAAGTATCTGCTGCGCGAGGGGCGGCGCGGATTGATTCTCTCCAGAACGCACCCGGACGAGATAAAATCCAGATACGGCATCGAATGCCCGATAATCTGGATGGTCAGCCGACCTCCGCCGGGGGGCAAGGCGATTACCGTCGATCCTGTGCGCCTCGGTAAGATATACTCGCTGATCGCGGATTTCGCGAAGAATAACCCGGGGGCGGTCATTTTGCTCAGCGGAATCGAATATCTGATATCCGAGAACGATTTCGTATCGACGATGAAGACTCTCCAGCTCGTTAACGAGACAATAGCGATGTCAGGTTCGATACTGCTGTTGCCTGTAGATCCCTCAAAGATGGATTCGCAGAGCTTCAGCCTGCTGGAGCGCGAAGTGCCACCTTTGGACCTCAATGTCGATTTCCTGTGAGTGGGCGCAACATATTTTATTCGCATTTGCATCATTCGGGATTGTGAACCAGATCGTGCTAGGAAAGATTCACGTCTACACTGGCGACGGAAAAGGCAAGACGACCGCGGCTTTCGGCCTCGCGATGCGCGCACGAGGAAAGGGCTTGCGAGCACTTGTAATACAATTCCTCAAAGGCAAAGGGGATTTCGGAGAGGTCGTATCCGCGAGAAATATCGGTATTAGGGTCGAGCAATTCGGCACTGGCAGATTGCTTTCCGAGGGAAAGATTTCTGACGAGGATCGAAAGGAGGCGGAAGTGGCTTTGGCACGAGCGAAGAAAGCGCTTTCGACAGGAGAGGCGGACCTCGTCGTGCTCGACGAAATCAATGTCGCCGTCTCACTCAACCTTGTCGATATAGATGCCGTCATCGAGATGATGCGTTCTAGGCCTAGGAATATCGAGCTCGTCCTGACCGGCAGGAATGCGCATCCGGAGCTGCTCGCGATTGCTGATTATGTGACTGAGATGTCTCTGGTGAAGCATCCTTTCGAGCGCGGAGAGAAAGCGCGCCCAGGCATCGAATTTTAGTCTATGATCGGGATTTTCTCGTACGGGCTTCTGTCAGAAGGAACCTGATCTCCTCGTTCGTGAAAGTCGTGTTCTTGCGCAACCCCTCTTCGTCTCCATCCCTGAGCATCGTCAATATCATGGGAGAACCGCGGGAGAGCGCGAATATTCGCCGCAGGGCTTCATCAGGAATGTCCTCGTTCCCGAGAAGGATTCTCGATTCCTCCTCGGGCAGGCCCTTCAAGGTCATTTCGGTCACCAAGCCAGCTTCTATGTGTTCCTTCCTGTAGAACCTGTTGTACGAAGGAGTCGAATCCCTGCAGGTCACGATGATCTTCGCGCCTTCTCTTCTATCCGCCAGGTAATTGAAGAACTCGACGATCCGTTCATCGACGTCGAAATACCCGTCGAAGACTATCAGAACATTCCCTCCAGTTTGGGTCTGCAGAATCTTCTCGACGTCGGAATGGAGCAGCTTTGAAAACGATTCCAGTCGGTTTCTTATCTCGTCGACCGTCTTGTATTTCGATAACGAGATCCAGATGATATTCCAATCGTCGAGCATCTGGATGAAGTGCTTCGCGAGGCTGCTCGTCCCGATGCCTTTCGCCCCGTAGATTGACAACACCAAAGCCCTGGATTTCAGGAAATTCTTCATCTGTTCGAGGGCATCTTCTCGGTCCAGGAATGTCGCGACCTTCGGAGAATCCGAGAAATCGGTGACGCCAGAAGTCAATATCGCGTCCAGATCGATAAAATCCTCCTCTCCGGAGAGCTTGAGGATGTCTATCCTGCGATGGAAAGCCTTCTCTAGCTGGGCAAGAGACATACCCTCGACAATCGTGTTCTGGATCTTCGCCTTCACAATCCTTAACATCGCCCGCTCTTCGATTTCCCTCGCTTTCTTGAGACCTTTCGGCAGAACGAAGTACACCTTGACACGTTTCTCGCTCAGCTTCACATGCCTTTTCGCTTCTTCTATCAGCCCGTCCTCTATGAGGCTCTTGACCGTCCTAGGGACATGGCTCCTCGAAATGCCGACCGCCTCGGCAATACCCTCCTGAGATATCGTCTTTGGAACAGGCTCGCTATTCTTGTCCACTCTTATTCTAGAAAGATAAATCAGCACTTTATCGGCGTTCGAAAGAGATGATAATGCGGTCATTCTGTCGCCTATCCGGCATTTCCCTGAGGCCAATCCATTAATCTCTCCAAGATAATTAAAACGTCACTTTCCTCGTATCGCGAACCGCCTATCATCCAGGGCGATGGTTTGCAATAGCACTCTTCAAGACCAGCATGCCCGGTATCGGGTACTTACCTCGTCATGTTTATATATATACCACGGGGTAAAGAAGAAACACCATAGTATCTATCAAAGCGCGGTTCGGTGGATATCGATGTTAGAAGCAAATATCAAATTCAAGAAGAAATGGTCGGACAGGGGAGTATCCGAGGTCATCGGCACGATACTGATGCTCGCGATCACGGTCGTGCTTTTCTCGACCATCATGGTTTCGGTCATGAGCCTGCCTGCGCCTCAGCAGAGACCGAATGCCGATTTCTTGGCCACCTTGGCTTTTCAGTCCGGTAATACCGCGTATTTGAACATCACGCACATCGGAGGCGAGACGCTATTCGCAGCATCCGCGCGGATTATCGTCATCAAGGACGTGACGAACAGCGCGACCTATACTTTATCTGACGGCGGGGTGACAGGCGACTGGGACATCAGTGAGATGTGGTCCATGCAGTTGTCCGATGTCACGACATCTACGCGAGTTGAAGCGACCGTCGTCGATTTGGATTCCAACTCGATGATTTGGAGCAGCCTCGTCACCGGGGGTCAGCAGTCCCTCTATCCCCAGATACTTCAAAGATGGGTCGATGCGAATCCGTCCACCCTCACGATCGATCCCATCCGGGAGAGCAACACCTCGGGATTCACTTTCTATGTCCGTGTCATAGATGCAGATTATGATTTAAGCGACAACGGAGTCTGGGTCGATGCGTCCTCCGTCGGCAAGAGCAATCATTTGAGCCATTCGGCAGTTAGGAGCGGGGTCTGGGAGTTCGAATTCAGCGCGATTACTGATGCATCCTACTACGACGGCAAGCCGCTGTTCATTCACGCGGTTGACGATGCGGGACATGAGACCATCGATTCCTATATTCTGTCCGTGTTGCAGCCGGATGTCTTCACTCAATATTTCCCCACTGAGTACAGAGAGGTTCCCGCAGGAGAAGGCGGGCTTCCCTCTTACCTTGTGTACGTCCACGGCGATCAGGGTTATGTCGTTCTGGGAGAGAACAAGACCCCGCCCCGCACGTGGGGCGCATATGCGAACATAAGTGACCCGAAGTTCACGTTCACCCAGGGCGAGGAATGGTGCTTCATCAGGGTAGGTACCAAGAATCTGAGGAACCTGGACGGAAAAAACACTCTGGAGATAAGGGGAATATACACGAACCAATTGGTCACGCCTCCGAGCAATACATCCGCCTTTTCAATCTATACGATTTCGGGGCCCGCTTATATCTATCAGGCTAAGTTCAACACATCGCTTCTGACGCCTGGCATGTACTCGGTGTTCATCGATTTACTGAGCACGGCGGTCGAAGGCGGCACCCCTGCGAGGTTCCAGGCGAATTTCGTCCTGACAATACTCGCGCCCTCGGGTCAAGAGAACGCCTTCATGCCCTCTCTGAAGTTCTATAAGGAGGACCGACGGGTGAACCCAGGTGCCACCGAATGGGGGACGAAGACCTCCCCGTTCGATTTATCTAGCGTAAATACTAGCATAGTCTGGGTGGAAGTGGGTCTTCAGACCATAGGCGCGGCATCATCCGCCTCGATTAAGGACATCAGAATCACCGATATGAGAGCCAGGGCGAATCTGTACGGCGACGCGCCGTCCGGCGATAACATGATCTCCAGCGTCAGTGCGGATGCATCTAATTCGGTCTATTACATCTCAATAGATTTGAGGCTTCGAAACGGAGTCACGTATACTTCGGGGTTGTCAGCGTATAGCATCACAATCGGGAAGATCTTCGATGCCGATGAAGGAATCTACACGATCAGCTTGCCCCTTTGGATAAAATCATCGTCGGTTTCTAGGAACTTCATTGTCGCAACCGATGGCTTCGGATTCGCAAGCGGGACCTCGAACTTCATGCACGCAGACCACTTGTTCAGCATAGACAATAATAAATTCTTCACCACGAGAGTTCTCGATTCTCTGGACGGGAGCCCTGGCTCTAATACCCTATTGATATATCTGTGCGACTATTTCGATATGGATGAAGACGGCGATAGGGACGTCCTGGCTGCTGCAAATATTTTCGGGAGTCATTGTCTGGTCGCTTACATCAATAGAATGAATGAGTACGGCCTTTGGGAGCCTCGGTCGATATTCACAAACTATACCGATATCAACAATCAAATTCTATCAATCGCGCACGGAGATGTCGACAATGATGGCGATCAGGATTGGATAGTCTCTACTGCCGACAGCAAGACCGTCAAGGGCAAGGTCTATCTCTATTTGAACGATTTTCCGATAAGGACATACACGCTCTTCGATGGTACCAGGTACTTCCAGGAAATGAGGCTTGCAGATATTACGGGCGATGATAGGGCTGACCTGATTGCAATCGGTTATTCTTCTAACGTGGCTCGCGGAGATACCAACTGCAGGCTATATCTATATAATCTGACCAGAAATGGAGCGGTCACGACTTCTCCATATGATCTCGGCAATTACCCGGCAACTAACCAAGACATCTACGATTTCGACATAGGAGACATCGACGGCGATGATGATATCGACATCGCCGTGGTCGCGGATACCGCTCACAACGGATACGGCGTGAGATGGTACGAGCGCACAGAAACGGAATCGAATCCGGGCGCTCTGGCCACAGGAGATCCCCTATCCTACACAGGGGTCAGGGTATCAGGCACATACACGAACACCCAATCCAGCGACAATTCTTATGAGGTCATCCAGGAATCTTCCAATGATCTCGATTACGCTTGGCCAGTCGCCACCATAAGCGGCGAGCGCGCGACTTTGTACTTCGAGGCAAGGGTGAGTTCGGGCGCTGACGAGAACTTCTACGTCTACTACGGAAAAACCGCCACCGGGCCTTGGGTATTCATGTTCATGGTTCCGAGTACGGCCACCATCGACACGACTTACTCCTTCCAGCTGCCTGCGGGAACGAGCGGAACGATATATGTAAGAGTGACTGATAGTGCCTCATCTGACAGCTCGGATGATTCAATATACATAGACCGAATAAACGTCAGAGGAGTGACCGCGGTGAGCTATTCGACCCTTCACGGTCTGTACGCTGCAACTAACTACATCGCGATAGGTGTCGGCGACATGAATGGTGAAGGCAATCTCGATGTGGCCGTTGCCAAGGGTTCTGGAGGTGCTGGCGGAGAGATTGTGGTAATCAACGGCACGAGCGGAACGGCTCTGACGACGATAACGTACGCCACTCTCGCACCGACGGGCAATAAGTTCGTCGTTCGAGACACGAACGGCGACGGAAGAGCAGAAATCATCAGCGTCGAATATGCAAATGGCGACGTGACCCGTCTCAGGATGTGGTTGAACCTCGGCACTGGGACTAGCTTCTCGAACATCCTTGTCAAGGACTTCTACGCATCATACGGAGAAAGCAGCGGGCAAGGCACCTCCGATGATCCGACAATCCTTTGCATCAACGTGGAGAACCCGTACGGCGATTGACCATAGGGCATACCCGGCCAGAAAATCCTTTCCTCTTTTGCAATTTTTCCTAAACAGAGAACAATTTCCTTATCCCTTCGGCGCGCTCGACATCCAATATTGCCATTATCCTCTTCTTGGTGAGCGAGAGCTTCCGCAGCTCCTCTGCCATGTATCTCTCCCGTTCCCTTTCCAGCTCCCTGAGTCCGCGCAGGTTGTTGACCTTTCTGTCCCATTTTATCGCGAAATCCCAGGGGTTGTCGGCCTTGAAGCTCTGCAATCTCAGGAACTTCAATCGCATCGAATGAATCAGAAGCTCGCGGCCGTTGACTAGAGCGCAATATGCGGTGGTATGAGCTTCGTCGTCCATGTCAATCCCTATCAGCTCGATGCCGTTCTTCTCAGCAACCTCGAGCCCGGCAAGATAGCAGGGGGGTGGCAAGTAGACATCCCCGAACTTCGACAATCGCTCGGCGTACAGCTCTTCGTAACGGCTCATCTCGACTTCGTAGGGTTCTTTCACGTAGTCTTTTAGTCCTTCGATTTCCTCTTTGGAAATCGACATGGCTATTATCTCTGGTCTCACTTTCTCCACCGCTCTGAGGACCCTCTCGGCTTCCTGCTTCAGCCCTCGTACGACGTCCAGAAAATAGAGGTTCTTGCCCTCGATCTTGATTAAATCTCTCACTGAGGAGCCTTCAGCCAATCAATCACTCCTCGCTTCTCTCCTTGATGAGGTCGAGGACCTTCTCCTTCTCCTTGACGTGCGCGAGCTCGTCCCGTGCTATCACCGGAGTCTTCTTAAGGCTCTTCACGTGGGCGTCCTTATCGGTGATTATGACAGCTTTCTTTTCGACGACCTTGGAGATGCTCGCAACAGCGTTCGCTTTCTTCTCGAGCATCGGGCCGTACCGTTCCACGCCCGTGAGGAGCATGATCTTCTCGTCAGTCGTGATCGCTTCGAACGGGCACCTCGCCGTCGGCAAAACGGAATAGCCGATTGTCTTCAGTATCCTGAATATGTCCTCGTGCAATATATCGTCGTCCACGAAATCGTCTGTCAGGGGCAACGATTCAGATACCGAGTACTCGAAGGGATTGAGCGGCAAGACGAGCGGTTCGTTGAGGAATTCCTCCATCCTCATGGCTATCTCTATCATCGTGCCCATCCCCTCCTCGTACATCTGGATAGCCTTCCTGGAAACGCCGGCTATCTCAGCCAATGTTCCGAGCGAGATGTTCCTTGCTCGCCTGATGCTCCTCAGAAGATCGCTGTCGATCTTGACATACAGGCCTCCCGGGGCGGCGAATATGAACGGCGGGATACCTTCCCGGAGATACTCCTCGAGGGTGTCGAACGATAGTATAGGTGTTCCAAAGCGTGAATAGATGATTCCCTCGCCAAGTTTCTTCGACGAGCTCCGCAGGGCTATCACAGCCGAATGCCCTCCCAGGGCGTTCGCGAGCTTCCTCATCTGCTCGGCGTCTTCCCTCGAGAACGCGTCCATGTTCTGCAGCACCTTGAGTATCAGCAGCTGGTCGTCCCTGCGTGCTATCAGGTCGAAGCTTATCCCCTTCAGGCTTATCGGGTCGGTGACGTAGAACCCACACTCCATCAGCAGGTTCCGGACATTCTCGAGCAGTTTCTCCCTGTTTTTTATCATACGCGCCTCTTCCAATTCAATACATGATATTACTCGCTATTATCTATATCCTGCATTCGGAGAGGTCTTGGACGAGAATCTCCTATATATCTGTCCATCCAGATCCGTCCGCGGCTCGATGTGTTCCATGGCCTTCTCGAAGTATTTCTTCCCGACCTTCCTCTTCTCAAGCTCCTCGTCGGACAGCTCCGCTCCCTGGTCGGCCACTATGTCCCTGATCGCGAGCATCGTCGCCTCGTTGCAGACCGCG
>JAWCKK010000001.1:0-193596 GCA_038852105.1 Thermoplasmata archaeon | reverse complement strand
GGGCAAAGAATAATGTAGCCCCCACCTTTTCGGCACTCGGATAACATGCGATTGATATTGCTCGGCCCTCCGAGTGCAGGGAAGGGCACCCAGGCCGCCATGCTGTCGCAGCGGTTTGGGCTACTTCATCTGGCTACTGGCGATCTTCTGAGGGACGCAGTGGCCGCTGGTACCTCCCTGGGCAGGAAGGCTAAGAAGTTCATGGATACCGGAGCCCTGGTTCCGGATGCGATAGTATTGGGACTGCTAGAAGGAAAAATGAAATCGACCAACTCGCAGGCGGGCTTTATATTGGATGGCTTTCCGCGAAGCATCGAACAAGCCGAGAGACTGAACGAGATAACCGATATCGATCTCGTGCTTTGCATAGATGTCGATTACGATAAGTTGAGGGAAAGGGCGACCGGGAGGCGCGTGTGCAGGAAGTGCGGTGCGGTTTACCACATAAGATACAACCCGCCGAAAGTGCCGAACATCTGTGACAGGGACGGCGGAGCGCTGTATCAGAGGGACGATGACCGCGAGGAAGTCGTCAGGAAGCGACTGAGGACGTACGAAGAGCAGACGAGGCCCGTGATAAACTACTATCAGACGACCGGAAAGCTGAAATTTGTCGACGGCGACGCATCGATAGAAGAGGTCGGCAAACGTCTCCTGGATGCGATATTCGAGCAATGGCCTCAATTGAAGGATGCAGGCGCGCCCCCTCGCGAGAAGATTCCTGCACCCGCCGCAAGGGCGCAGCCGATTCCCGCGCAGGGTGCACAACCTGCAAAAGCTGGCGCGGGCCAAACATCCCATGGGAGCAGGAGGCATCGCGGGAAAGGGAGACGCGGAAAGAGCCACGGGCGGTATTTCAAGAAATTCCAGCAGAAAGGAAAAGGTTGAGGGATTTGCTAGTTCGACCTGCTGACGCAAGCGATCCCCTCCATTCCCCTTAAATATCAGCTGTCGGAATAATTGTCTCAGCAGCCCCGTAGTGTAGCGGTCAATCATGCGAGACTCTGGATCTTGCGACGGAGGTTCGAATCCTCCCGGGGCTACTTCTTCGATTGCATAATTCGCTCGCGGGGTTCTCGCAGTTTCCTGAGGATCAGCTTCTCGAATAGCCGGATTCTCTGTAGATTCTCCGATTAGCCATTTTCATACGAGATGTCCAGATCATTCGTCAGCCCGTTTGCCGAGCCGGTTCCTTCCTGCCGAGAAACGAGGACGCCCCGGCAATGATTGCGAGCATAGGGCCGATCAAGAACCCTGACAGAAACGCGATCATCAGCCCGCCAAAGATAATCAGCAGGACTCCGCACCTTACAGGAATTTTTTCTTCGTTCCTCAGCGCTATCTTGAGCATGTAGATTCCTATGAGCAGGGAAATGCCAGCAAACCCTATTGTGATGACTATCTCCGAGCCGATCATCGTGTATGTCAGAGCAAGGAGCATCTCGAAAACGATGTTCGCCCCCCAGCTGAGCGCGAGTACTCCCGCGAGTCCGGCCAACCATTGTGCCGATGTCTTCGGGGTCTTGCCATTCCTATGCCTTGAGAAAAGCCATGCAATTCCCAGCACCAGTACTATGATTATGGGGGCCAGCACGAGGAATATGCTCATACCCGACCACTCGTAGACGGATATCAGGGTGAACGGAAGGAATAACCATTCCTCAAGCGCGAACTCCTCGAGATATCCGACAGCAAGCGCGAAATTCCCGCCCACTTGCTCCTCTTCGTAGAACACAGCGATGTAATAGTCTCCTGATGCCGGCGCATCTATGTCCAGCTCTCCGACCTCGTAGTAGCCGCTCGGGCTGAAAGGTTCGAAGGTGCCCTGGGCGGGAAGCTCTCCTTCGACCACTATTATTCCGTTGTCCGCGCCCGATAATCTCTCCACGGAGGATGGCAGGATTGCAACGTTCTCATTGGTCAGGTTCGGCCCCATGAGCGCGAAGCTCGGCAAGAACCCGGCGTTGCGCGAGCCGGATGAGATGATTAGGCTGACGTAAATCCTCTCGCCCTCGTCGATCTCGAACACATAATATCGGACCAGGTGCTCATCATCCAAGTTTGAGTATATCGCCCATGATTTCGCGATGTCGGGTATCACCGACGCCGTAGCGATGCTCGTCCCATCCCCGGTTCCGAGAGGCGCATGTGCGCTGACCGACAGAGAATATATGGATATCATCACTATCGCAAGAATCGCGAGAGTCGTTTTCCTCATAGATATCGTCCTTTGTAAGATTCATTCCCCTGCTTTTAATATTGTGCAGGCATGCGCAGAGCGCTCATTACTTCCTCCTCTTGAGCATCAGCGTGCTCAGGAGAAGCATCGCGAGCGCGAACAATACCAGGATTGTCAGCTGAAGCCAAACATCACCTACATCCCATCCTCTTATCATGACCGACCTGCACCCGTCGACGGCGTAGGTGAGGGGTATGAAGTACGATATCGGTCTCAGGAACCCAGGTATCGCCTCCAAGGGCCAGAATATGCCCGCGAGCAGGATTGACGGGATGAACACCAAGGGGACGAACTGGACGGCCTGAAGCTCGTTCTTCGCGATCGATGAGAACATCAGCCCCATGCCCATACTGCCCACGCCGAGCAAATAGATTATCAGGAGCGCGAGTATGGGAGAGCCGACTATTTGGATGTCGAACAGTATCATCCCCGTCAGGAGTATGACCGTGGACTGCGCGAGAGCGATGAGCCCGAACGAAAGGGCGTACCCGAGGACGATATCGGCCTCCGTCGCCGGCGTTGTCAGCAGCCTTTCTAGGGTAGCCGTTGATCTCTCTCTCACGAAGGTGACTATCGTGAGCATGAAGGTCACCAGGAGACCCGCAAGCCCCATCACTCCCGGGGCGAAAAAGTCGATGAACTCCGTATCCTCGCCGTAGATCATCTCGGTCTCGATCGCCACAGGTGGGGTCATGTGATATTTCTCGATGAGCAGTGACTGGAACGAATCCGTCACGTTCCTGATTATCGCGTTTGCGACGTTCGGATTGGTCCCGTCGAGATAGATCGTCATGTTGCTCGGCGCGAATGCCTGTCCTTGCCGCAATGAAACGATGTTCGATATCGCATCTCTCGTGAAATTCTCCTCGAAAATTATGGTCGCCCAGACCTCGGCGTTCCTGACCTTCTGGATGGTCAGATTCGCAGGGTCGAGCGCGGCATCTTCCGTCGAATATATTTCCATGATATTGAGCGTGCGGCTCTCGTTGAACTTGTCTATTATCGTCCATGAGAGCGATTGATTTCCGAGGCCCTCATCGAGGTTGACGATGTACACGGGTATGTTCTCGACATCCCCGCCGAACGTGTAGCCGAAGATGAGTATCATCATGAAAGGCACTATGAAGATGAACCCTGCCGTCCTTCTGTCGTGCCTGAGCGATTTCAGGTTCTTCTTGGCGATTGCCAATATCCTGTCCAGCCTCAGGCGGATCCCCCCTTCGCGAACATCATGAACGCCTGTTCGAGATCCGTCGTCGCGGTTCTTGCCATGAGTTCGTCCGGAGAGCCTTCGGCGATCAGCTCCCCGTGCCTCATCATACCTACGATGTCGCATCTCCTCGCTTCATCCATATAATGCGTCGTCATCACGATCGTCTTCCCCGACGCCCTCAACTTCGAGAAGTATCCCCAGAAGCCGATTCTCAGCTCCGGATCGACACCCACCGTCGGCTCGTCGAGAAAGAGTATATCGGGGTCGTGTATCAGCGTGCACGCTAGAGAGACGCGGTGCTTCATCCCGCCGCTCAGCTGGGAGACCGCAGATTCCCTCCTATCCATCAGATCTATCATCTTCAATAGCTCTTCTTCCCTGCGCCCGAAGGTGTCTTTCGGGACGGAATACAGCTCCGCGAACAGCTGCAGGTTCTCGTGGACCGTCATATCGGAATAGACTGCCATTTCCTGCGGCATGTACCCGATCCTGGAGATGTTCTTCTTGACAGGTATCTCCTCTCCCAGGATATACGCGCTCCCCGAGGTCGGCCTGAGCAACCCCATCAGGACTTTGATGGTGGTGGTCTTCCCGGAGCCGTTGGGGCCGATTAGTCCGTATAGTGTTCCTCTCTTAATCTTGAGGCTCAGCTGAGAGACCGCGACAAGGTCGTCGAACTTCTTGACAAGATTATTCGTCCTGATTGCA
Organism: Thermoplasmata archaeon; assembly: GCA_038852105.1. Lineage (GTDB taxonomy): Archaea > Thermoplasmatota > Thermoplasmata > UBA10834 > DTMW01 > JAOUEZ01. The sequence goes on along the minus strand of JAWCKK010000001.1, from coordinate 189,436 downwards.
TAGTCTACCGGTTTGCCACGCTTCTTTCCCTTCTGGGTTTGCTTCGCGATCAACTTGCCTCACTGTTCCGATACTTAGGGATGTCCCATACGCGGATATCTTGCATCCTTATACATTTCGCGGAATATCCATTGCGATATTGGTTTCCTGCACGGAATGTCTCAATATCTATGCAGACGCTTTCCAGGCGTTTCAGTGATTGCAGGGTTGGCCACGATGCGATATCATAGATATCCTAGAAATGCTATCAGGAAACCCCTCTAGTAGGCCAACGGAGGAGTTCGTATCGGCAGTCTTACTCCGATGATGCAGCAATATTTCCGTATCAAGGAGGAGAACCCAGATTGCCTGCTAATGTTCCGGCTCGGGGACTTCTACGAAATGTTCGGGGACGACGCGAAGATTGGCTCGGAGATAATGGACGTCGCTCTTACCAGCCGCGAGTACACCAAGGGGAAAAGAATACCCATGTGTGGCGTACCGTATCACGCGGTCGATTACTACCTCGCAAAGCTGATATCGGCAGGGCATAAGGTGGCAATCTGCGACCAGGTCGAAGACCCGAGGCTCGCCAAGGGGCTGGTCAAGAGAGAAGTCACACGGATCGTCACTCCGGGCACAGTTCTCGAAGATTCGATGCTCGACTCATCGGTCAACAATTACCTGGCATCGATATCTGTATCGCAGAAATCGATCGGCCTCGCATTCGTAGAAATGTCCAGCGGAGAGTTCATCGTGACCGAATTGCCGAACGACGGAAATCATCAGAATTTGATGTCCGAGATTGCCAGACGTACCCCAAGAGAGATTTTGCTGTCCGAGGATTTGTCCGGCTCCGCTCTCCGGGCGAGAATAGAGGAGATGGGATATCCCTTGACGTTCATTCCCTCTTTCGCGTTTCTCGAAGAGAGGGCGGAACCGGTACTCACAAGAGCTCTTAGGATACCAAGCCTTCAATCTGTAGGTCTCGATAACAGGGCTGTCGCGGCTTCCGCCGCCGCGGCGGCCGTGACGTATCTGGAAAAGACTCAGAAGAGGCCGCTCGGATTCCTCGGAAAGCCGAGGTTCGTGTCGCTCAGCAATACGATGATTCTGGATTCTTCCACCATCAGGAACCTCGAACTCGTGGAAAGCATCAGGTCAAGGGACAGAAAGGGGACACTTCTCGAGACCCTCGACCACACCAAGACCCCGATGGGGCGCAGGCTGATAAGGAAGTGGATACTCGAACCTCTGCTTGAGCCGAACCAGATCAACGCCCGCCTCGATGCCGTCGCGGAGCTTGTAAGGTCCTTCGAAGGAAGACAGCGGCTGACGGAGGCGCTCGGCAGGATTCGAGACATCGAGCGACTGGTGACAAGAATCGCCTACGGCAGCGCGAACGCACGGGATCTGCTTAGCCTGCAATCCTCTCTGGATTCGATTCCGGAAATCACGGAGTGCTTGCGCGATTTTCGGTGCGATACCCTCGGCAGACTCCGTTCGAGCATGAATGATTTCCCAGAGCTGCGAAGACTTGTATCCGATGCAATCAAGGAAGACGCGCCCGCGGTCACTCGAGAGGGGAAGATGATAAAGCCAGGGTTCGACAAAGCCCTGGATGATTTGAATTCATCCGTCAGGGAGAGCAGGGAATGGATATCCTCGCTCGAGGCCCGCGAGCGAAATCGGACCGGTATCAAGTCCTTAAAGGTCGGATACAACAAGGTCTTCGGGTATTTCATCGAGGTCTCGAAGGCCAATCTTCATCTCGTGCCCCAGGACTATGTCAGAAAGCAGACCCTCGTCAACTGCGAGAGGTTCATAACGCCCGAGCTGGAGGAGAAGGAGCGGTTCGTTCTCAGCGCCGAGGAGAAGATACAGGCGATGGAGTTCGAGATATTCTCGCGGATATGCTCGCGGATAGCGGCACATGCCGATGAGATGCGCGCGACCGCGAACGCGGTAGGCGAGCTGGATGTGCTGCTCTCGCTGGCGACAGCTGCGACCCTCTACGGGTACTCGAGACCGGTGATCAACGACGGGAACAGGATTTCGATAAAGGACGGAAGGCACCCGGTGGTCGAGCGCATGATGCCGGGGCAGTACGTGCCCAACGATGCGCTACTCGATGACGACAAGAGACGCTTCATAATACTAACTGGGCCGAACATGGCCGGGAAATCGACGTTCATGCGCCAGACCGCGCTGATAGTGCTCATGGCGCAGATGGGCAGCTTCGTGCCGGCGAAGAGCGCCGAGATAGGCGTCGTCGACAGGATATTCACAAGGGTGGGGGCTTTCGACGACCTCGTCAGCGGACAATCGACCTTCATGGTGGAGATGATCGAGGTCGCGAACATCCTGAACTCCGCAACCAAGAAGAGCCTCGTGCTTCTTGACGAGATGGGCCGTGGGACTAGCACCTACGACGGCCTCAGCATCGCGTGGGCGGTCGCGGAGCACATCTCGGACAAGCGCAAGCTCGGCGCAAAGACGATTTTCGCGACGCACTATCACCAGCTGACCTCCTTGTCCGACCTGGTCGAAGGGATCGTCAACCAGACCATGGCCGTTCAGGAAATCGGAAAGGAGATAGTCTTCCTGAGAAAGGTCATCGACGGGAAGTCCGACCGCAGCTACGGGATTCATGTTGCCCGCCTTGCCGGTCTCCCGGAAGATGTGTTGACGCGCTCGGAAGAAGTCCTTGCGAAGATAGAAGAAGAGAGCGTGCTGGAAGTCAAGAGGTCCTCTCATTCGGTTCAGATGACGCTGTTCGGCGGGGTCGCCGAGGAGCGAATCAGGAGGAAGCTGATCGATCTTGACACCTCTCGGCTGACGCCCGAAGAGGCATCCAAGAAGCTCGCCGAGTTGAAGAGGATTGCGAAGGGGGCTGGAGATGGGCAAGATTAGGATACTCGACCCACAGACGGTGAACGAAATCGCTGCGGGCGAGGTGATAGAAAGGCCTGCGTCGGTGGTCAAGGAGCTCGTGGAGAACTCCATAGACGCCGGTGCCTGCAGAATCCAGGTCAGGATAGAGCAGGGCGGAATCAAGAGGATCGAGGTGATCGATGACGGCGAAGGGATGAGCAGGGACGACGTTCTACTCGCCGTGCGGCAGCACGCGACAAGCAAACTAGAGAAGATAACGGATCTCGGATCGCTTTCGACATACGGGTTCAGAGGCGAGGCACTCGCGTCGATCGCATCCGTATCCCATCTCACCATCAGAACCAGGAGAAAGGAGGACACCGCCGGAACGAAATTGGAATCGGACTTCGGCGCGGAGCCGAAGATATCCAGCATCGGTGCGCCGCCGGGGACGAGCGTCGTGGTTGAGGAGCTCTTTGCCAACGTCCCGGCAAGGCTGAAGAGCCTCTCTTCACAAAAGGCGGAGATCGCACACGTGCAGGATGTGGTAATACGATACGCGCTCGCGCGCCCGGACATTACATTCGATCTCGAATCCGATGGCGCGGAGCTGCTCTCCTTCCGCGGTCCGGACAGGACGTCGCGGATCGCGGAACTGATAGGGCCGAAGGCCGCGAGAAGAGTCGTCGAGTTCTCCAAGTCGATAAATCACGAGATAGAAATCGCAGGCGCGCTAACGAAGATCGATGTGACCAGGTCATCTCCTACTTCGATATATCTATACGTAAACAGGCGGCCTGTTTCGAGCCCGCTCCTGATGTCCGCCATCATGGACGCTTACGGCACGAAGCTCATGAAAGGCCAGTATCCGATCGGATATCTGATGGTCGAGATATCGCCGAAGGAGATCGACGTCAACGTGCATCCGACGAAGCGAGAGGTAAGATTCGCGGACCCCGAGAGGGTCAAGGAATCAGTAGTGCATGCAATAGAGGAAGCTTTCAGGGACGTGGACATGACTCCCAAGCTGGGAGATTTGATGGAATACATGAAAGTCGGGGAAATCCCTGAGGCGATGCGTCCATCGGCCGGGATTCCGAGCATGCAATCCGAGCTCGAGGTCGGCGAGGAAAAAGGAGTCGTATCCGCTCCCCTTGTCCCGTTGTTCCAATTGTTCGACACGTACATTGTCGCGCGCGGCACAGGGGATTCCGTAGTGATAATCGATCAGCACGCCGCGGCCGAGAGGATAACTTACGAGAAGATACTCGATTCCCAGAAACATGTCGAAAGGATATCGCAACGTCTGCTTAGCCCGGTAATTCTTGAACTGACCGCTGCGGAAAGGGCGGTGCTGGTGGAGAACCTGGAGGATTTCAAATCTCTGGGGTTCGACATAGAGGAGTTCGGCGGCGGTTCATACCGCCTGGTGGCCGTCCCTGTCGTTCTCGGGGCGGAGCAGGGGGAGCGCGCGCTGAGGCTCGCGCTCGACGACCTCTCCAAGGTCTCAAGGAAGCGACCGCTCGGCGAGGATCTCATCTGGAAGGTCGCCTGCCACGGCTCGATAAGGGCTAACGAGCCGCTCTCGAAGCATCAGATGTCCGCCTTGATCTCGGATTTGTTCAAGACCAGCAACCCTTACACGTGCGAGCACGGAAGACCAACGATGATATCGTTGTCGAGGAACGATTTCGAGAAGCTTTTCAAGCGACAGATTTGATCTCTTATCATAATATCCACACATTTTCATTCAGATTCCTGAGTGCCAGACAAAATCCCTAAATATAGGGCAAGTGCTAGATTCTCTTTTGGGGGCTTTCGGTCAGATACTGCTCTATCGAATCCTATATCCAAATGGTGTAAGGATCGCTGAGGCACGCATCCTAAGATTGTCCTTTGGAATTCGATAGATATCTGAAGAAAGTCCCGAGTGGGGGAGTGAAATGAGCATTCGCAAGAGCCATTCCGTCTTGACTGTAACAATTCTATTATGCGCCATGATGATATTAGTCGGATTTGCACAGTTGTCGACAGCGCAGGACTGGAACGAGCACGTCATCGTGAAAGGCGACAAGGGCCCGAGGGCAAGTGCGGTCACCTGGCAATACACACCGGGTCAGAATCATGTGGTCTGGTCAGGGAAAGTACTTAACAACGGCTTGCGGTCGCTGACGATAGAGGTATATGACAATACCTCTGGAATCCCGGAAAAGATCTACGATGAGCGAATCAGGTTCGCCCAGTACGACGCTTATCCGACTGGCGTGGTGATGACCTCACAGGTCCTTATGGCTGCCAATCACATTTACGAAATCACCGCGACCCCGAATGGACCGAAGGGATCGAGCGCTACAGTGATTGATGTAGGCAAAATCTGTCCATCCATTGAGCCCTTCTTCACCTATGTTATCGATGGCTTGACCGTGACCGTCGATGCCAGTGCAACCTCGGATCCCGACGGCGTGATAGCAAACTATGATTGGGAATGGGGTGACGGAACCTACGGCACTGGCGTGATTGCCTCTCACACCTACAGCGTCGGTGGCGATTACACAATCACGCTGACAATCACCGATGTCATAGGATTGACATACAGTCGCTCCGAGACGGTGCATGTCGAAGCTCAAATGCCGCCTGTCGCTCAGTTTACTTATACCGCGAGCTATCTCACCGTCACTGTCGATGCTTCGGGATCTTATGACCCTGATGGGTACATCGTGACATACGAATGGAACTGGGGCGACGGGACTGGCGAAATCGGGGCGCCTGTCATGTCGCATACGTATGCCGCTTATGGTGTCTATATTATCACGCTGACGGTCACGGATGACGACGGATTGACAGGTAGCGCGACGAGTTCTTACATACCTCCTCCTAACATCCCGCCCGTGGCATCTTTCGCAGTCTCCGTGGAAGGCCTTTCTGTGAGCGTCGACGCGTCGGCATCATATGATGTGGATGGCGTCATTGTGAGCTATTCTTGGAGCTGGGGCGATAGCAGGACCGGATCCGGCGTCATGGCATCGCACACATATGCTTGGGTCGGGACTTACAGCATTAGACTGACTGTCACAGATAATTACGGGTTGACCAATTCAGTTACGAAGCGCGTCAACTCCACGTCCTCTTTGCCAATCGCATCATTCACATACGATGTCGATGGCCTGACTATCAACGTTGATGCGTCCGGTTCTTATGATCCCACGACACCAATTGTAAATTATGCGTGGGATTGGGGAGATGGAACAGTTGGGAGCGGGATAAAAGCATCACACACGTATTCCTCGGCAGGGAAATACGAGATTTTGCTCGTTGTGACTGACGAGGTCGGAGGATCTGATTCCTTCTCCGACTTTGTATTGGTCGGGTCCGAAACGACCATCAGCTATACCATCTCGAACATGTTCGAACACTACCTCAAGCCGACGGACTACACCAAGCTGGGACGCTGGGGGAGCCAGATGGGAATTAATTCGTGGTACGATCTTAGGCGGAATAACTATGGCGATTGGATCGTCCGCAACACCTACCCATTCGTATTGGGCACTCTTCCTTATTCCACACAAACATACCCCGATAAGAGTGTCGGACCATTGCTTTCAACCTGGTATAGAATGTACATCGACGCGAACAATCTGCCGAATCCCGCTACAGGACCGAACAAGGACCCGATTTTCGTGCCGATGCCGGACGCAAACAAGGGGATGGTCGGAGGATGGGTAAACATCACTTGGTATTCGACTTATATGATGGATCAGGAATTGAGGGACCTCCGAGCCAATGGCATTCACTACGGTAATTTCTATTACGGAGTGCCGCTGGGCGTCACACCATCTCCATATTTGAACGATGGGCACTTGCATGAGCTGCAAGGACACGTAAGCTTCACGAGAGATGCTTGCAAGAAGTTCTTGGGGTTGACCGCTGCAGGAGATCTCGAAGATGAATTCAACGCGAACAAGGCCCTGATAGAGAAGAATTGGTTTGACGACTGGATGGCCGAGGGAGGCGGGGGCGGAAGATTCGACATATATACTGCCTACGATTATTCGCTGGATATCAGATATCTCAGGCTGATTGTCGATCCAAAGATGGGCAATACGGATCCTGATACGTTGTATCTCAGATTCTACGCGATCTCATGGGGCACGGAAGTGTTCCTTATGCGCTATCTCGAGGCCGCGGGTCTTCTGCCCGGCTGGCAGCCTTGGCCGGATGATTTCTATCTCAATGCAACCATAGGGCCCGACGGTGCCGATATTGATGTCAGGGCAGTCATGGGCTATCACATGATCGCATGGGCGGATTTGGCAGATCCTACGAAGGCCGCTTGGGCACTCGAGGCCGTGCACATCGACTGGTGCGGCAACACCATCACTCATAAGGGCTATCCATCCCCGTTCAACCAATACGATCCCGATCAGATCGACGCGACAAGGACATCCTGGGCGCCTGGGACGGTCAACTTCGGCGGGAAGGTCAGCTATTGGATAACCCCGATGGAGCTGGACCTTGCCGCAGGGCAGAAGCTCACGGTGAAGCTGACGACCTATAGTAAGATAGTCGGCTACACTCCGTATAAGGCGACGAGCGATATTCTCGATGCCGCAAAGGTCGCCGAATGGAACTCGAAGTCGTATTTCGGCGACGCCGCGCTGGGGACTGGGTGGCCTGGCGATTTGAGCAGCTATTACGATCCCGCGACGAATACGGTGACGCTTATCGGACCAATCGATTTCCCGAGATTGCCGAACCCTGATTATCCCGAGTTGCTGGAGACAGGAAGCCCGACGATAATCATCAATATCGTCTGATTGAAAGAGCAGGCGCAGAAGGCGGAGTTGAACGCCCTCTCCGCCGCAAACCTCTTCAAATTCGATCATTTATTATTGAAATACCCAGCGGATAGTAGAGTCGTAGACAGATTGCCCTCGATATTTTTAAATCGGGACTATCTCATGGCGCTCGGCAAGCGATTGTCAGAAGGCGATTGAATGAGCATCACGATGTTCATAAAGGAGCTCGAATCCGACAAGGCCCTTTGCAGGGAGATGAAGAACACGACCGCTCAGGTCAACCTGAAGGATAACGGCAGGTTCTCGAAGTACTGCCTGCGGAACTACTTCGTGGATCTCGGAGCCGCCGCGCAGAAGCTTGGAGATGCCAAGATAAAAGAGATAAAGAAGAGGAACGGAGTCCGCGGCACGGGCGAGATTAAGGCCGAGAAGATAACGGACAAGAGCGATCTCGAAACGCTCAAGCCTTTCACCAGGGAAGAAGTAACCACTTGGGTAGACTTGCTCGCGCAGCCGAAGAACGTTGTCGACGAGATAATGTCCAGTGGTCTCGTCTCCGATACCATGAACTCTTGGGACATGCTGTCGTTCGAGCAGATGGGCGAGATTTGCGGCAAGTGCCCTCTCTCCTGGGACAAGGGCCGCGGCTGCGTCGCGACCCTGATGCCGGGTGATTCGCCGCTGCCCGAGATTGCAAGAAAGGCCGGAATTCAGTTCATCGCAGAAATACCCAGGTATGCCGAGGAGAAGACCGTGTTCGACGGCTCCAAGGCGAAGGAACTGCTGGCGGACATCCCGAAGCTCAGAGCCGCTGTCGAGAAAGAAGGAAAGCAGATGGCGAATCGCCTGAAGGGCGTCATCGAGCGGCTCGAATCGGCGGCGAAGGTCTGCGCCGAACACAATGTGAAGTTCTACTTCTCATCGTAGAAACGACCGCTCGTGAAGCGGCAGGGGCGGGTCCTGTGAGAACCCGTTCGCGCGGTGATCGAACTTGCGAGCCGAGAAAATCCCCGTCCTGATACTCTCCGATTCCCGAGGGCAGTCTTGGCTGTCTCTCGAGGCCGTGCGGGAGAAGGATGGTTTTTTCAGGCTTTTCAAGGAGTTCTCAGACCCGTCGTTTAGGACAAGCAAGGAGATTCTCGCAAGGCTCGACAATTTCATGATAAGTCTCAGGGCGAACAACGTGCGCTTCGAGGACAATAAAGCAGGAACATTGCGCTCGCTTTTAATAAAATTGAGATATTCCGTCATTGACTCGTATCGTTCGCCAGAGAACGTTAGGACTCGAGCGAGATTCGGTCCTTCAGATGCGGACCCGCGGGATATGACGTATTTCGGGGTCGGCGATGAGGCGAAGCTGGCCGTCGGAGAGAAGGTAAGACGTATCGATGTTTTCGAGAACGAAGCCATGATCGGCTCACTGATTCTGTCAGATTACGGCAGGTTCGCAAGGGCGAGGGCGAACAGGTTCGGGTCAGAAGGATTCGGATTAGTTGTCGAGGGCAATGAGCCTTCGAAGATACTCCTGGCGGCGGCAATGCAGCTGCACCGTGAGGGCAAGAGGTACATGATCCTCGGCGGCGAGTACGCTCCCTATGTCGATCCAATCCATCCCTTCCCCCTTTGGCACATGAAGATGTCTGGTCAGAAGGAATTCGAGCACGGCTGTAGGGTCGCAGGAAAGCAGGATGTCGAGTTCCTTTCGAGATTGACCTGCGAGTATGAGGATACCGATATCGTCAGCGCGACCTCGACCGTCCTCAAGAACTTGGGGAGTCCTGAGTTCGAGTATCTCGTGCCTCCCTGCGGCAACGGGTTCGCATTACTCAAGTTCGTGGGCAACTCCGAGGGGATGATACACGACCTCTATGTCTCGCCGATCGACCAGGGCAAGGGCATCGGCAATGAGATGACAAGGGGAGCGATCTCGGTTCTCTCCGAGGACTGTCTGACCATTCACCTGAACACGATTTATCCGCGGGCGAAGAAGCTCTATGAGAAACACGGGTTCGAGGTCGAGTACACGGACTACTGCGTCGCGTTGAATCAGACCGCGATGTCCCGTTCCTGAGACCGAATTTCTTATACTGCCTCTTGCGATGCCCTCTATCGTACAGCTCGAAAGGAAAGGCGTGTTTCAGATGATAGAACGGAAGAAGATCAGGGAGATAGTCGAGAGCTACGACACCTCGAAGCTCATGGTCGGAGTGATAGCGTCCCACTCGGCGCTCGATGTATGCGACGGAGCGGTCGAGGAGGGTTTCCGAACGCTCGCCATCTGCCAGAAGGGCAGGGAGAAGACCTACACCGAGTATTTCCGATCGAAGAGGGACAAGAACGGGAAGCCTGTCAGGGGCATGATCGACGAGTTCGTGATCATGGAGAAGTTCAAGGGGGTCATGGAGCCGCAGTTCCAGCAGAAGCTCCGGGACAAGAACGTGCTGATGGTCCCGAACAGGGCGTTCAGCTCGTATGTCGCGCTCGAGGACATCGAGGATAGGTTCGAGGTCCCGCTGGTCGGGTCGAGGAACATGCTTAGGAGCGAGGAGAGGGGCGAGCAGAGGGACTATTACTGGCTTCTGCAGAAGGCGGGTCTGCCGTTCCCCGAGAAGATCAAGGACCCGAGGGACATAAGCGAGCTCGTCATCGTCAAGCTGCACCACAAGGTCAAGAAGCTCGAGAGGGGTTTCTTCACCGCGGCGTCATACAAGGAATACAAGGAGAAATCGGAGGCTTTGCTCAAGCAGGGGGTCATAGACAGGGAATCGCTCGATGAAGCGAGGATAGAGAGATACATAATCGGTCCCGTGTTCAACCTCGATTTCTTCTACTCGCCGCTCGAGAAGGAGTACAACCCGATAGAACTGATAGGAATCGATTGGCGGTTCGAAACGTCCTTGGACGGGCACGTGCGTCTTCCGGCGATACAGCAGATAACGCTCAACGAAAAGCAGAGGATACCCGAGTACACAGTCTGCGGGCACAATTCCGCGACCTTGAGGGAATCGTTGCTGGAGAAGGCCTTCGACATCGCCGAGAAGTACGTCAAGGCGACGAAGGAACATTACCCGCCGGGCATCATAGGGCCGTTCTGCCTGCAGACGTGCGTCGACAAGGACCTGAACTTCTACGTGTACGATGTCGCCCCTCGTACCGGGGGAGGAACGAACGTCCATATGGCGGTCGGGCATCCGTATGGGAACGCTCTCTGGCGTGCTCCCATGAGCACCGGAAGGCGACTCGCGCGGGAGATAAGGAGAGCCGCCGACGAGGACCGATTGGCAGAGATAGTCACTTGATCGATTATCGCACTATTGCCAGAAACATCTCGAAAGCCCAAAAGGTATATTAATGACCGAGCTATTGGGCTTTCACCTTACCCGTGTGGGGCGCTTATAAAGCCCCGTTTAGGTTTCGGGGGGAACCCGCAGATGATTGACAACATTCGAGAGAGAGTCGCAGCTATTCTGCTGACGGCAATCCTGCTGTTCTCTGCAACATTCGTCATACCTGCAGTGAACGTTGCAGCCGCGAGCGAGACGAACAACATCGAGATACCCGTTTTGGATAACACATTGAATGTCGTAACGACGGCGACCGTCAAGCTCACCGAAGTGCACACTGGAACCGTCATCACAGCATCATACGATTCAACCATATCCGCCTATAGAGCTGCGAATGCTCCATCTGGCTATTACAGGATCGATGTCACAGCCAATGGATATTATTCGTTCAAAGATGTCACCGGCTTCGAGTTCGATGGCTTGGGCAACTACACCCGCCCATCTCCCATCATACTGACCAAGTTCGGAGAAACCCAGTATACATATACGGTCAATGTTAGGAACGCAGTCACTGGTAAACCAATATCTTCTGCGTTAGTGCGCTTCTACGATAACGCCGCGAAGCAGGAGATAACCTCGAACATTACAGATGCTACGGGTCAGACTAATCTGAAGATTTTTGGAGGCACTGCTCTCGATCTCGTGGTCACCGCGACGAACTATGAGATGAGCGTTACCGATGTTGGCGTGATATCCGGAGACGCAACTGTGAACGTAACTCTGAAAGCATCGTCGGTCGTATCGGGATTTGCCTACAAACAGGGGGGAGGCATTGCCAGCAATGTCGTCGCGTATATGTACAATATCGATCAATCGCTCCCCTGGGAAAAGAGGGTCCTGAGGTCTACCGGGAGCTTCGTCAGGTTCGATGCATACCCAGGAACTTGGATTATCGTTATTGACGGCTCGGACGTCAACCCGGTCGTGATGAACAAGACTATCAGCGGCAGCGAGCTTCTTACTTTATCTCTGCTGCCTCAGACGCAATCGGTGGAGTATATCAACCTGACCTTCAATTCGTGGAACGCGCTCGATATCACGACTGAGGCAGTCTGGAACGCGGACAAGACCTATCTCGGGCTCGATTTCTCAGACATCGGTTCTCTCAGAGCACAAGTGGATCTCGCCCTCGGAGACGCAGACGGCATTGTTTCCATCTCTGAATGGTCATCGTTCGCGAGTCTATTGACCACCCACGGACCGAACTATGTAACCACCTCGGGCCTGTTGCATATCGACGACGTCAATCCTTCGAATAGAACGCAGTACGCGAACAGAGTTGTCCACTCGCAATATGTGGATTCGTTCGTGGGATCCGTCTCTTCGATGGCGAACATCACATACTCGAGTTATGCAAGCTATGAGACGCAGGTACCGCTGCCAGCGGATGACGACTCCTACTCCATCCAGATGGTCGTAGGGTACGACTCTACATCGATGTCGAGGGTATTCAGACTGGATCTCGTGGATGGTTACGAACTCGTGCACAACACGACCTTGACGTCCAAGGTCAAGGTCACGGGATACGAGAACGTGACCGTCGACCCGTTGTTCTCGGCGACCTCGGGAAGCGAGTCCATTACCCTCTCAATTGAGAAGTCCGAGACGCCGATAGTCAAGGCGCAGATCGAGACGGGATTATATGCGTACGCCAAGAGGAACGAGACGAACGTCCTGCTGTACTACGTCGTGAAGAACGATACGGCCGTGACGTTCAGCGCTTCCGGCAGTTCGGATCCGAACGGCAACCCGTTGACTTATATCTGGGACTTCGGCGACAGCAGCACCATCACAACAGCGAACGTCACTTGCACTCACAACTACACGGCCGGAGCGAAGAACCTGACGGTCTCGCTGACGGTCAGGGACGTCACGATGAGGACGAACACGACGACCTTCATATTGAGCGTCGACTCGCGGCTCCCGAGGGTGAAGCTGAACGTCTACAACATGACGATGGGTCCGAAGACGGGCTCCATCACTATAGACCAGGGCGACTCGCTCAAGTTCAACCCGAACGGCACGATAGACGACCTCAAGGCCTTGAACGACGGCCTCGGTGAGGTCCTCTACTACGAGTGGACGTTCGGGAACGAGACTCCTGTGACGGTGCAGGCCTCGGACACGAAGAACCTGACTGTGACGCACAAGTTCGACACGGCAGGAGACATCAAGGTCGTCCTGAACGTGACCGATCTCGTGGGCAACTGGAAGAACGCCACCGTCACGATTCGGGTCAACGACAAGACTGCCCCGACCGTGCAGCTCACGAAGATAATGAACGGCACCTGGGGCACGAGCCTGATGGAGCGCAAGATAGTCTACTTCGATGCCTCAAAGACGACGGACAACATCGACACGCTCGACCAGCTCAACTTCACGTGGGACTTCGGAGATAACACTGCAAAGGTGACCGGAACGGGCGCGGCATTCGCGAATGTCTCGCATACATACTCGACGTACGGAAAGTACGATGTGGTGATCAACGTCACCGACTCCTCGGGGAACTACGCCACGCTGACAAGGACGGTCTACATAGGCGCCGGCCCGAGGCCGAACCTCGAGGTGCTCAACATCACGTTCGACCCCGACGTGTTCGAGGAGGGCGTCCAGGGAACGATAACGGTCTGGTTCGTCAACTCCGGGAGCGCGGCGGCGAAGAGCAACATCACGATAGAGATATGGCTGTATTCCGGGACTGAGGCTCAGGAGAAGCTCGGGGTGATAACGAGCTTCAAGAACGCGAACGGCACGGCTATCTCGCAGCTTGAAATCGAGCAGGAGGCGTACGGGATATTCCAATGGACCCCGGACGCGAGAGGGAACTACACGATAAGGGCCATCACGAACTGCACCGACCAGAAGCAGAGCAACTGGAAGACGGCCACGATCGGCGTCAACGAGGCCGGCTGGAAGAAGATCGCGCTCTACGTCGGGATAATAGTGATCCTGATAGTCATCCCGCTCATCATTCTCGCCCGAAGGCGGATAGCAACCATGGGCGGGCTGAGGCGCGAGAGGCCCGAGAAGGAAGCCAAGGAGAAGAAGAAGGAGAAGGAATAGGACAGAGAAGACCTTCTACCGTTCTTCTTCAATACAAATTGCCCTGCGTCGTTGCAAACTGCAAGGGTGTCGATGATATCATCGAGATCCACCCTTCTAATCCGCCTCCTTGGGTATATGCAGCTCGAACAATGCATTATCCATCTACCCGCGAACATTAGCGGATAGGTAACCTGGATTGCGCATACTCTATATGGAATTTCATCGGCTCCATACATGGCAGATTACGAACAGCTGAAGGAACCTTCTTCATTTGATGCCTTGTTGCCGAGTAGATGAAATAGAGGGTGCTTATACGGGCTCGAGAAAATCGGTCAGAGCAAGGCGATAAGAAAATTATAAGGTATTTTGAAGAGGCCACCAGGGGCCTCTTCAATCGAGAGGTTTATGGTTCATGCACTGCACGTCTATTGTTTATGGTTGCCCATACAAATCTATTACCTGATTGAGCATTGCAGTCGCATCATTCAATGTGCACGTCATCTTCTGCAACGAGTTTTCAAGGTTGTCTATAACCATGGCATATTTCTCATACAGAGATGCAATTTCACTAGAGTAGTCCGAAACCCCCATGCTCTTCTTTTCAAGCAGGGAGTCGTATTCGTACCAGATATCAACGACGGTCGAGATTCGTCCTCTTGCCCAGAACTGGTTGAAGTTATCGATGTTCCATCTGTCAAGCTGCATGTACTTGTAGTTCTCGTAGCTGCACCATCTGCCGTGATACATGCCATAGACCCACGAGAGCCACATGAGCGCCCTGTTGATATTCCCGTCCTCAAGCGACTTTATGCCCTCTCTCATGAACCACGAGTCATCCAAATAATGCCTGTGCGGGTAGAACGACTCGACGTATCCTCCAACCCATGTAAACTCCGAAAGGACTTTGTCAGCGATCTCGAGAAGCTTACTGTTGATCAAGTCGGCTGTTTCCGAATCTATTTTCGATTTTCTCAAATCCCAGACTTCGCTCGCGACTCTATCGAATACTCCGAGCGCCTTGAATATCTCTCTATAATCGACACCGGCCTCGGATAGCAATTCCTTCTTCAGTTGCTTGTAAATATCGTCCGCTCTCTTGAAAAAGCTGAATGGGATGATGGCCGATCTGTCTAGCTCGATCACTGCAATTCCGTTCGATATGACGCTCATCGCAAGGCTCTCAGCAGATATGCCTTCCATGTTGTCGTATTGGGTATGGTAGTCGTACCCCTCCCAAGAGGACCTCCAGCTTCCGATATTCATGATCGGAATCCCGGCGGAGCAGAAGCTGAATTCATCCGCCCAGGTGGTGGCGAAGCTCTCAGTCCATTCAACCGCGTTGACATAATATCCAGCCCACGGACTATGCTTCCTAAACCATTCATTGAAAAGCGGTAACAACGACTTTCTGAACATCTGGGTTTCGGGATTGCCTTCTGCATATACACTGGTCGCTCCTGTGGTGCCTCCTCCTTCTAGGCAGAAGGCGCCCAGCGTTTTCCCTGCCCACTCCGGATGTTGAACATTTATCGCCCACCAGGCACCCAATCCCCAATCGAATTCCGTGTCAGTCCAGCCATATTCTTCGGCGTCAGTCGCCAGGAATATGATCGTCCTCGAGGGCGAATATCCTGAATCTATCAGTGCTTTCGCCATACCGAGAAGCCTTGCAACGCCCGAACCGTCGTCGTCAGACCCATACCACCACTTGTCGTAGTGGTCGGCTATCAAGATATATTCGTCCGGATGTGATGACCCAGGTATATAGCCGTAAATATTGTATCCTGTCCCGCCCGTGTCGATCTCGGCGTCGCACCAGATCTTTACCGTGACAGGCTCCGAGCTCGTCATTATCAGGTTCTTCAGATATTCTGCATTCTTATGGCTCACGCACACCGCAGGTATTGTCGTCCTGCTTTCGGAGTCGTGCGTGACCACGGCATCCTCCAGTTGCTGATATTCTATCCAATGGACTACGGCTCCGACCGCGCCATGAAGTTCGGCTTCATAAAGCGGATACTGGAGCCAATACATTTCCTCTTCGCTCACATCGATTAGGACGAGCTTCCCTTCGACATTCTTATCCAGATAGTCAAATCTGGTACCGAGACCCACATACTCTATCTCGGCGGTTATCCCATCAGACGGTGTACCGGGGAGTCCGCCGTGCCCTGCCGCGAGCCATATTGGACCCATCTCTGGTGAAAGAATCTGGACAGATGCGCCGCCGTAACTATAGGCGTGCACGGGAAACTCCTCCATTGTCACGTCCTGCAGTCCTATGCTCTCCATCTCGCTCTTCAGGTAATTGGCGTATGCGTGTGCAGGATCGCTCCCCGCTCCCCTCCATGCCTCTCCGAGTTCCATCTCGAATTCGCCGTATTCGTACGAATAAACTCGAGATATCTCATAGGAGTATTCACCGATGCCCACGGCCTCGGCAAATGCTATTTCTTCCGCGGTCAATGCTACCGCAGTCGCCGGTTTTGCCTGTGCCGTTGGCAGAAGCGTCGCTATCAGCAACAGAGCCACTATTGTTGCAATGATTATATTAGTCAATCTTCTCATTTCTCCCCCTCCTTAATTTTGTCGCTAACTCATTAGCTTCTTAACCATCGCAAAGATGATTTTCTGCGAATTTGGTTTAGAAACTTCCCTTGAAAGAAATCATGCTTATCACTCTATTTATTGATTATGAATCTCCGTCAAGAATCGATAATCGGTTATGACCTTATTCTCAAATTTTCTTGCTTCTATTTCTCAGATTCACGGAGCAAGTCTTTTCATATAATCGTCGCGCATATCTTCTACCTATGACACCGCATAGTCCGTCGGAATGGCGCCTTGTCGATTCCGGGATCGTCTCCCCGGAATTTAGCGTCGCCGCGGACGAGGCGATCCTGAACGCAAGGCTCAGGGAGTTCGTCCCGAACACCTTGCACTTCTACGTCCGTAACTGCCCATGTGTGTCGATCGGGTACAACATGCCGTTGAAGGAGTCCGTGTGCATGGACGAGGTCGGGAAGCGCAACGTGAGGCTCGTGAGACGTTTCTCCGGCGGAAGCGCGGTATACACCGACCAGGGGCAGCTCATATTCGCCTTGATAATCGATTCTAGCTTTCTCCCAAGCGACCTCCTCGAGTCGTACAAGAGGATATGCGAGGCCGTGATTCGAGGGCTGTCTTATCTCGGCATCAGGGCCGAGCACAAGCCCGTGAATGACATCGTCGTCGGCGGGCTGAAGATATCCGGAAGCGCGCAGCTGAGGAG
Source organism: Thermoplasmata archaeon (assembly GCA_038852105.1). Classification (GTDB taxonomy): domain Archaea; phylum Thermoplasmatota; class Thermoplasmata; order UBA10834; family DTMW01; genus JAOUEZ01. The sequence goes on along the minus strand of JAWCKK010000001.1, from coordinate 172,127 downwards.
GGGAGGCATCGTCCTGCACCACGGGACTATCATGGTCGACACCGACCTCGACACCTTGGCGGCTGTGATAAAGCCGACAAGAGCAAAGAGGAGCAATCCGCCGGTCTCCAAGCGCGTGACTTGCCTAAGAGAGCTTCTCGGGAGAGCTCCCGATATGCGCGAGGTCAAGAGCATCCTGAGCCGCGGGATTTCCGAGAGCTTCGGAGTCACTCTCCAAGAGGGCGCGCTCACCCCAGGAGAGATCAGCGACACCGAGCGCCTCATCAAAGAGAAGTATTCCCTCCAGGAATGGACCTGGCGCCTTTGACTCTTACATCTCCTCTGGCGCGTTTATCCCGAGAGCGTGCAGCGAGTTTCTAAGAGCGATTCTCGAAGCCTCCACCAATGCGAGCCTCGCCCTCCTCTCCTCGTCTTCGGCTTTCAACACCGGCACGAACTGATAGAACTGGTTGAATAAAGTCGCGAGCTCAAGGGCGTACTGCGCCACCGGATGCGCCCTCCTCGATTCCGCGCAGTCCTCGATTATCATCGGAAACTTCGCAATCGCTTTCGAGAGGGCGATCTCCTGTTCTCTCCTGAGACGGCTCGGATCGTACTCCTTCCAGTCAAGATTCTCTTCTGCGGCCTTCCTGAGTATCGAGCAGGCCCTCGCGTGCGCGTACTGCACGAACGGCGCGCTGTTCCCCTCGATGTTCAGCGCGTCCTCCCATCTGAAGACGATCTGTTTCTCCGCCTGAATCCTTATGATGTTGAACCTGACCGCGCCCTTGCCGACGTCGTTCGCTATCCTGAGCATCTGCTCCTCGGTCAGCTCCGTCCTGCGCTTCCTGACCTCTTCGAGCGCGAGCGCCACCGCCTCGTCGACCAGGTCGTCGAGGTACACGACCGTCCCCTTCCTGGTCGACATCCTGCCTTCCGGGAGCGAGACGAACGCGTAGAAGATGTATTCCGGCCTTCTCTTCTCGCCGATGATGTCTAAGGCGGCGCACAGCTGCATCTGGCCGAGCTTTTGGTCCTCGCCGAGGACGTCTATCGCTATGTCGCATCTGCCGAACTTGTCCAGATGGTACGCGAGATCCCTCGACGTGTACAGAGACGTCCCGTCCTTCCGGGTGAATATGAAGTCCGTGTCCTTCCCGTGTATCCCATACGATGCTAGGTCGAGCGCATATGCTCCGTCCTCTTCCTGCTTGCAGAGGGGAGAACGTTTCAGCTTCTCTATCAGTTCCGCGACCTTCCCCTCCGCGATGAACTTCGACTCCCAGGTGAACTGGTCTATCCTGATGTTTATCCTCTCGAGGCTCTCGAGAATCGCCTTCAGTATCTTCTCGCAGGTCTCCCGCACGAGCCTTATCGTCTCCTGTTCGCCGTGTTCGAGGTCGTAGAGCATGCCGTTTATCTCGTCGAGGACCGCTGGGTCTTCCTCGAGCGCCCTGCTCGCCATCTGGTAGTTCAGGACGTACCTGTAATCGTCCCTGTCCCTCTCTGGCTCCTCCTCGGGCTTCAGGTTCTTCACGCCGTACGCGAGCGTGACCACCTGTTTCCCGACATCGTTCACGTAAAACTCCGTCACGACGTCGTACCCACCAAGCCTGAGTATCCTCGCGACGGAATCGCCTATTATCGGGTTCCTCGCCCTGCCGACGTGGAGCGGCCCGGTCGGGTTCGCGCTCGTGTGCTCTATCAGCACCTTCACGTTCTTCTTCTCCAGCTGTCCGAACCTCTCGGCTTTTGTTATCGCCTCTCTTATCACGTCCGCCTTCAGCCTCTCGAGGTCGACGAAAAAGTTGACGTACGCGCCCCTGTGCTCCACCTTCTCGATTAGCTCTCCCTTACGTATGATCGAGCAGATGTCCTCCGCTATCTTCTGAGGGCTCGCCTTCAATCTCTTCGAAAGCGGGAAGCAGGGCACCGCCAGGTCCCCCATCTTCTCGTCCGGCGGTATCTCGATGGTCGGCGCGATGTCCGGGCACCCGAGCTTCTCGAAGGCCTCTTTCGCCTTCCTCTCGACCTCTCTCCTGAACTCCCGCATCAGCTCCGGCATCCAATCACGTCCTCTTTAGAGGGTACCTGAGTATCGCCGCGAACCCTCCGAACGCTTTCAGCAGCAGCTCGCCTTCTTCAGATTCCCCCGAAATCAGCTCGACGTCCGTGCCGACCGCCTCGGCCATCTTGAAAAGCTCCCTCACTAGGTCCTCTTCTTTCTCCAGATTCATCTCCTCGCCGCACTTCTCGCACTTGACCTCCTCCGGGAGCTTGCTGACGATCATCTCCTTCTCGAAACCGCATTTCGGGCACTTGAAATCGACCTTCTCTTTCCTCATCGCCTCTGACACCAGCAGAACATCGACCGCGCCCGCGCGGATCGCATCCTTCACCTGTTCCTCTCCGTAGCAAGACAGGCCGCCGTCTGGCTTCCTTATCTCGTTCAGGAAGCGCTGCATCAGGCGCTTCTCCCTCATCAGGTCCAGGTCCGCGAGCGTCTCCTTGGCCTTCTCGACCATCTCCCTGAGGCCGTACTCGTCCGTGTATCCCGTATCGAAGGTCTCGAGGACTTTTTTCTGCAGCTCGTGGTGCAGGTATCCCTCCTTTAGGAAGAACTCCTTAGTCGGTCCGGGCCCTCCGACGAGGATGCCCTTCAGCTCCTTCTCGTTCAGGAACGCCTCGTTCGCGATGTCCGCTATCTTCTTGTAGAACTCGTGCGCGGCCACCTCGATGAGCCGTTCGAACCTTCTCGCCGACTGCCCGCCCATCCGGTGCTTGCTGGGGACCTGGGACTCGACGTTCCTCACGAGCTCGATACGCTTGCCTCGGAGGAACCCTACGGTTGCCTCGCTCCTGTCTATGACTATCAATCCGTATGTCTCCTTCTCCTTGAGCATGTCGTCCAGCGGTTCCGTGTAGAACTGCGAATCGCACCTGTAAAGGAAGGTCGGGACTGGCTCCGGAGGTTCGAGGACGAACTGCACCATCCTCGTCTGGTCCGCTCCGACCTTCCGATGGCCTATGAAGAAAACTAGGCCGTTCTCCGGCGTGCGCCTGTACGCCTTGAGCCTGGCGAGTATCGAAGATATCGCCGACTGGACATTCTTCCTCGTGCTCGAGGACTTTATGTTCGATGACTGCGAGTACTCGTTCTTTAGATAGTTCGCGACGTCGGATATCTGCCTCGTCGGCGGGACATACAGGGAGATGAGCTCCGTGCCCTTCCCCTGATGCTCCTTGACCTTCTCCAGCGCGACCTTGAACTCGTACCGTTGCTGGTCCGTGAGCTCCAATTCGATCAAATCCGGTATGCTTGCCTTCTGTAATGACTCATCATTTAAAAAGCTTGAAGATTGGGCGGAAATAAGGCCAGGGGCCGACCGATGGTTCCGGCAATGATTATTACCGGCCAAGCTCTTATGCCCGTGCAGAGGCGAACAACAATGGATACAATCGTGGTGTCCGTCGGCGGCTCGATATTGATTCAGAACAAGGACGACATCACCTTTCTCCGGAAGCTCGCGAAGGTGTTGATAGGGCAATCAACGAAGCACCGGCTGTTCGTCGTGACCGGCGGCGGCAGGATGGCCCGGGAGTACATCAGAATCGGACGCGAGCTTGGTGCCTCGGAATCCTATCTCGACGAGCTCGGCATCGAGGTCACGCGGCTGAATGCGAGGTTACTCATAACCGCGATAGGCGAGCGTTGCTATCACGTCCCTGCGAGGACCATCGAGGAGGCCATCCATGCTGGCAAATCGCACCCTATCGTCGTCATGGGCGGCCTTCATCCGGGGTTCACGACCGACGCGGTGTCGGCAATGATTGCGGAGCGCGTGGGGGCGTCAAGATTGGTCAATGCGACCGCGGTCCAAGGGGTGTTCACGTCCGACCCGAAAAAGGACCCGAAGGCGAAGCTAATCCCGAAGATGACCTACGACGAGCTCATAGCAACAGTCGACAGGTCCGAGCACGCGGCCGGCCCGAATGTAATTTTCGACCCCCTCGCCGCGAGGATAGTGAAGCGCGCGAAGATAGAAACGGTGGTCTGCAACGGTCGCAACCTGAAGGTGCTCATGAACGCGATCGAGGGGGAAGAGGTCGTGGGCACAGTGATAAAGGGCTAACTCAGCTCGTAGCTATTCCGAGAATCTATCGGATCTCACGGTCTCTATGCCGAATGTCCCGAACCTCTCGCTCAGTTCGCGGAACTTCTGCTTCTGCATGGACTTCCTGTGGAAGTAAACGAACTTGGGTTTTCCGGACTTCTCTATCATCTCGGCCATGACTCTCTCGTCATAAAGCGCATCGAGCGCGTAGTTCGCCGCCATGTGAGCTATCGACACGGGATTTTCCAAGGCCATGTCCGTGAATCTCGGAGCGTAGTGCCCACCGCCTACGCACATCACGATCTCTCCCTTTTCTTCCTCGACGGTCATGATTACCTTCGCTATCGTCTTGGCGGCCTCTTCGTGCGTCCACAGACTCTCGTCACTACCTATCTCGATGAAGAACGACGGCGTGTCGAGATAAGGACCGTGATGCGTCGTCTCGAACGATATCCCAAACCCGGTGCCAGTCCATAACTTCCGCAGCAACCTCAGAGCTGAGGTCATCAGATGCGGTGAAGCGGAAACAAGAGTCCTATCAAGCCCTCCGAACTCAGCCTTGGAATAGTTTCCGATCGGGTGCACGGTCAAGGTCGGGAGCTTCGACTCCGCCCGGTGCCGCGAGGCGAAAATCACGACCTCGAATTTCTCCCCTGTCCTCTCAGTAACTTGTCTATCGATATTGTCTCTGTCCAGATGTATTTCGGGTATCGTCACCATAAGATAATCGTCGTGCACGAAGATAGCATCAGATTCGAAAGTGCCGACCTCTTTCCATTCCCAGCCCGATAGAAGATGCTTCCTGATGTTCATCGAAGCGATGTCTTCTCTCGATGTAACTATCAGCCGCATCGGGCGTAAAACGTCAACAGTGGTATATGCCTTATCGCCTGCGAGCCGCGATTTCCCGGTTCTTGATTATCCCCAGCCCAATGATCGCCGCGAAAAGCTCCAGCCAACGTATCGCCTGCCTCGAAGGAAATTTTCCTTCTCTCGCGTTGGCCAGTTCAACCCAGCCAATCATATCGTCCTTGCCCGCGTATATGTAGACGTCGATGTAATCTCCCTCGATCATATGCTCAGGCGATGGTCTCGCATCGCGAAGCGCCAATGGCCTGTTGAAGGTCTTTTCCTCCACACCTATCTTGTACGTCTGATGCTCGCGTATATTGAATTCCGTGTACTTCGAAATCGGTACCCCAGGATACTCCTTGCAGTCGCACATTTGCTCCTTTGTGTACGCGAGGGACCTCAGGGTCTTCTCAGCCTCCTTCGTGTGTCCGACGATTGCATCGTACCTGAATTTCCCGTCTTCCAGGCTGCGCAATCCTATCGTAACTTCATTGAAAGCAAAGGCTCGATGGATGGCCTTTGCTGCCTCGTTCAACATAGCACTCATGTTCGTCTCTTCGCCGATGCTGAAAACGAGCCTCATTGCGGCGTCGAGGTACCTCTCCTCCTCGCCCTCCGGAAGGCCTGAGTATTTCTTCCTGATGAACTCGGCCATTTCCCGCGCGGAATCTCTCATCGTCATTTTCTGCAGTCTTCATAATTAGCGACTTCCGATATATATCGCATTTTTCCCAATTATCATGACATTGAACCTATGCTCGGGCGATTGTCGCAGGATTAAGCCTATATTCGAGAGGGAGATGTACGATTCGAGAACAATGCCAAAGAAGGACGCGAACAAGATCAAGAAATCGGTCCGCGAGAGGTACGGACGCATAGCGAAGAAACCCGCAGACGATTCGGAATATTCTTCATGTGGCTGCTCGTGCGGCTCGGGGTCTCTCGAGTCGATGATAGGCTATTCCGAAGAGGAGATCTCCTCGATACCGGAAGATGCCATGCTAGGGCTCGGATGCGGAAACCCCGTGGCCATCGCTTCTCTGAGGGAGGGCGAGACCGTTTTGGATCTCGGTTCTGGCGCCGGCATAGATTGCTTCCTCGCGGCGAACAGGGTCGGCAAGCGGGGAAAGGTGATAGGCGTCGATATGACCCCGGAGATGATCCTGAGGGCGCGCGAGAACGCAAGGAAAGGGGATTATCCGAACGTCGAGTTCAGGCTCGGCGAAATCGAGCATCTCCCGGTGGACAACGAATCAGTCGACGTCGTGATATCAAACTGCGTCATCAATCTCGTTCCGGACAAGAGAAAGGCGTTCGAGGAGGCCTTCCGCGTATTGAGGCCGGGCGGCAGGCTGATGATTTCCGACCTAGTTCTGACCAAGGATCTGCCGGAGCAGATAAGAGATTCCGTCTCGGCATACACGGCGTGCATCTCGGGAGCGCTGCTCAAGGAAGAATATCTTGAGTGCATCAGGTCGGCAGGTTTCGAGAACATCACGGTCGTGGGCGAATCGGTGTATCCCGTGGGCGAAGCGACGGCCGACATCTCGGGTTGCGGATGCTCCTGCGGATCGGACATTTCATTGGAGGATCTGAAGGCGATCGAGGGTACCGTTCGTAGCATAAAGGTGGCCGCGAGGAAACCCCGGTAGGCCAATCCCTGTAGTCCTCGCAAAAAGTTAAGTAGCATGGCGTTTGTCCAACAGAGCTGTCATGAGGCTCAGTAGGACAGTGATAGGCAGCTTCCCTCGCCTTGCGGAGAACGATGAGAAAGCATTCGACTCAGCTGTAGCCCTGCAGAGGAAGCACGGCATCGACTTGCTCAGCGACGGCGAGCAGCGCGGTGATATGATAATCTACCTCGCACAGGCTATTCCAGGACTTGCCGTTCAGGGTAATGTTCCTAGGGTCGTGGGGAAGATCTCCCCGCCTGAGCATCCTGAAAAAGTGCACAAGGTCGTGGACTATTTCATGTTGAAGAAGAAGTACCCTGAGCTGAAATTCAAGGCGACTCTGACCGGTCCGACGACGCTTGCCATCAGCTGCGGCAGCAAGGGGCTATCGAAGGAGTACAGGTCGTACGTGGACTTCTCGCTCACGAAGGACTTGGCGGAAGCCGTGAAGGCGATTGCGAAACCGCTGATAGATGCGAGAGCTTACATTCAGATAGACGAGCCGATACTCTCACAGGGTTTCAGGGACCTCAGGGAGCGCATCGGGCTCATCGATTACGTGCTCGAGGGTGCCGATCCCGAGCTCTGCGCGACGCACATATGCGGGTGGCTCGGGAGACAACCCGTGCTTCAAGAGCTCGGAAGGCTCGAGAATCTATCCGTGCTCAGCCATGCGTTCTCGGCATTGCAGGAGAAGGAGAATGTCAAGCTGCTATCGAGGCAACTGTTCGAGAATAGCGGAAAGAAGTTGGGGGCCGGCGTGATATCCGTGTCCCCGATACACGATTACGATATCGAGACGCCTGAAGCCGTCGCGAAAAGAATAGAGACCATCTCGAAAATCGTGGGCGAAGAGAACATCGCGTTCTTGCATCCCGATTGCGGTCTGGGGGCAACGAAGAAGGAATACGTCGAGAGAATTCTCGACGCGTTTCATAGGGGATGCGAGCTTTACGAATCTTGGAAGAATTGATGCGAGAGCACTTACTGATTTTTGCTTTCATCCCCTGTATTTACGGACGCATTTTCTTCATGCTTTCAGCCGTATGATTGATTATAATGAATTTGATACCATTCAAAACGTAATATAGCTGGCATTAATTAGAATATTGCGGCATATCGATCAAGTCCTATGCAGGGATTGCTCCTTGTCTTTCTATTGCATGTTGCAGATGCCGTTAAATAATGATTTTTTCGGTAAAGGATGCGATGACGCAAGGGCTCACCGTGGGCGAAAGGATCCTGTTCCACTTATCCCAATATGTCAAGTTCGAGGACAAGTACGAGTCACCGTTCGACGTCACTCAGGACGGCATAGCGCAATCCTGCGGCATCTCGCGGGCACATGCCGCGATAGAGCTGAAGAAGCTGAAGGAATCGAACCAGCTTATCGAAAGACTGTCTCACGTGAAGAGAGCTCGAAGCAGGAGGAAGGTTTACTTCCTCACACAGGAAGGAAAGACGAGGGCGGCGAAGATAGTCGAGCACGTCAAAGCGGAAAACATCGACACGGGCGTCGATCCGAGCCGCATATCGCAGGGCACGGGTCCGGCGAAGCGCGCGAAAAGATATCTCTCCGCCATCCCTCAACCGAGACGCTTTTTCGGCCGAGAGCAAGAATTGAAAATACTGTTCGATTGCGCGAACGACGACTCCGTAGAAATCATCAATCTGACGGGCTTGGCAGGCATCGGAAAGACGACTTTGATGGCGAGGTTCGCCAAGGATTCGAAGTCGAGCGTGTTCTGGTTTGCGTTGAACGAATGGGAGACAGAACTTTCGCTTCTCAAGGCTCTCTCGACATTCTTGGAGGAGACGGGGGACGATCGCCTTGCGAACTACCTCAGGTCTGACAACATCGATTCGGGAGAGATATCTTCTCTCATAGCCGAAGCACTGCTAGAAAACAGGCGGATTCTGATTTTCGATGACATCGACAAGGCGCCGAGATTGCACAGCCTTCTGAGGATGATCGTCAATAGCGCAGGACCGAACAAGATCATCCTATCATCGGAGAGGCGCATTGAACTCATAAATGAGATGGCATCGCTGGGAAAATCCGTCAGGGTATTGACGCTCGAAAGCCTCGAACCCGAAGCCGCGAAGGAATTGCTCCGCTCCAGAGGTGCCCAGGAAAAATATCTCGATGCTCTATGCGAAATTACCGGTAACCATCCTCTCATGCTGGAGATAATCCCCCTCAATGATGAGCAGTTGGCAAGAACGGAGACAGTCAACTATGTCAAGAAGACGCTCCTAAAGGAAGTGACGCCTTCCGAGATGAAAGCAATAGAGAGCTGCTCGATTCTTCGAAAACCGTTCACGCCGAGCTATTTGCCGAAGGATTCAAAGAACGTCGTCCAACTGCCGATATTCTTCTCGATATCAGGCAGCTATTCCATGCACGAAATGATTCGTAAGATAATCGAGGAGCAGATACCCGCGGCAGACCTTCCGGAACTTCACAGCAGAGCCGCGGATTACTACCTTGCCGCGGGCAACTATCCCGAAAGGCTGTATCATCTTATCCACGCTGGCAGGTATGCGGAGGCCGAAATGCTCGTCCACAACCGCGCTGACGATCTCCTCGCATCGGAAAACCCGAAGAATCTCCTGGAGGAGCTCGAAACGCTACCCAAGCGTGTCTCGAAATACGCTTCGTCGGTGAGGATACTTTCGGCAAGAGCCTCATCGTTGCTCGGAGACGAGGATGCCGCCATTGAGACCCTGCTGAAAATATCAGCCGAGGAGAAGGGGGACGCTCGGATATCTGCGCTGATAGAACTCGCCTCCAAAAATCTCGATAAACGTACGAGGAAGCGAGTCATTTCCGAGCTCGAGGCCGAGCTGAAAAGCGAATCCGTCTCTGCCGACACCAGAGCGAGAATCGCGCTTGCTCTCGCCACGATGAGATTCGCCGTCGGCGAATATGCCACAAGCGAAGAGATGGTCTTAACCGGTTTTCCGTTTGCTGCGCAGGCGTTTTCGATCGAGACCATATCAGCGTTCAACAGGCTGCTCGCGAAAGTACTCGCGGCTCAAGGCAGGACCGAGGAATCGCTGAGCCTCCTTTCTAAGACTGCCCCGAGCTTCGATGGCAGGTTCAGGCCGGAATACCACCGCCTGCTTGCAAACGCTCTTTTCAAGACCAAGAGATTCGATGACGCGACGAAGAGCCTCGAGGCAGGAATGGAGTTCGCCGAGAGGAACGGCCTATTGAAGGAGCTTGCGGAGTCCTTGCTGGAGCTATCCAGAATCAAGGTCTCAATGAACGATTTGAGCGCGGCTTCGGAGTCCTGCTATAGATGCATCGAAATATCTTCATCCCTCGGCGAGAAGGACATGATGCGCCAGGCCTACTCCGAGCTCGCAGATATCGAAGCCAAAAGAGGCAACACCAAGGAATCCGAAGAGTATTCGAAAATGGCGAATGCGGTCGCACAGGAATCGAAATGAGCGCTCAGTCTTCTCGCTCGTCGGCTTTCGAAGGCTTGGTATCTTCATGCGGCATCGCGACATGCTGACATACAAATATCGCGCACGCAGCTCCCGCAACAATTCCCGTTGTCAGCCTTATCTCGTTCGTCGACTCGTAGGCCGTCATTTCCTGCGCGGCGATGTCGACCGCGAACGGAAGCAATGCCAATGCAACGTGTTGCCATTTCAATCGCAGGAAGAGGATCAGCGCGAGCAAAGAGCCGATAGCCGCTCCAAGGAATAACCCTACATCCCTCGCGCAGAAGGGCATCTGATTATCGTTCAGGAAGAACGACCGTTCCCGGAGCTGATGGCAGTTGAAATCGCCCGCGGAATATATTAGCCACGCGAGGGGGTTGATCCCCTCTATCTTCTGAGAGTTGTCCATCGTGATCACGGCGCCGGAGAGGTCCGTCAGTTGGCCGTTCGGAACCAGGAACGGGCTGATGAGCACGAGCAAGAGCCACGTCACGAATATCGATGCGACAATCAGGACATGGAGGTCCAATTCCTTTCTGATCGGGAATCTCACTTGAACACCGGCATCGCTCACAATATCGAGGCTTTCCTCAGCCAGTCGATGTCGCTCATGTACAAGTCCCTGATGTCGGACAGGTTCCACTTCAGCATCGCCAATCTCTCCAGGCCGAGGCCCCAGGCAAGTACGGGATATCTCACGCCGTGCGGGGCCGTGACCTCCGGTCTGAATATTCCGGCTCCCCCGAGCTCCATCCACTTCCCGTCGAACAGGATGTCAACCTCGAGCGACGGCTCGGTGTAGGGGAAGTATCCTGGCCTTATCCTGATGTCCTCGATGCCCATCTTCCTGTAGAACTCCCTGAGCAGCGCGCACAGCATATCGAAGTCGGCGCCCTTCTCGCAGACTATCCCCTCGACCTGCATGAACTCCGGCAGGTGATGGGCGTCTATCTCCTCGTTTCTGAATACCCTGCCGATAGAGAAGACCTTCAGCGGCGGCTCAGGGTGCGTCGATAGGTATCTTATCGTATTGACCGTCGTATGGGTGCGCAATAGCAGCTTTCTCGCCTCTTCGAGGTCCCACTTATACCCCCAGCCCTTCGACCCGGTCTTCCAGCCGTTCTCGTGCACCTCTTTGATGACGCCGATGAGCTTTTCATCTTCGGACAGATCCGTCTTCTCGGGTTTCTTGAGATAGAAAGTATCGTGAAGGTCCCTGACCGGATGGTCTTGAGCGGTGAACAGCACGTCCATGTTCCAGAAGGCGCTCTCGACGTAATCTCCCCGTATCTCCTTGAATCCCATCGAGATGAAAGCCTCGCGCATCTGATTTATCAATATCGTCAAGGGATGGAACCTGCCTCCATACACGGCCGGAGCGAACGCCTCGATATCGTACTCCCGTATTCTAGCGCTCCTCCACTTGCCTGACTGAATCACCTCGGGAGTGAGCTGTGCTATCTCCTCCGCGATTTCGAGCCCGGTATCCACTATCTCCTTCCCCGCGCTCGTGAGCCTGACCGTCCTGCTCACCGAGGGCTTTTCGAGAAGAAGCCCCTTCCTGCCCCTTAGCATCTCGACGGCTCTCGGGTCGCAGTCGCTCTCGGGCAGCTCCTTTCTCTCGATGAGCTCCTCGAGCAACTTCTCGTCGACGCCTTTCCTGTCGATCATGCCCTTACCTTCATCGGTGATCTTCAAGAGCACCGACCCGTCGGCCGATTTGGATATCTCCGCCCAGCCTTTCTTCTTCAGCCATCCGACGGCGGCGGATATCTCGTCCCTGTCGAGTATCTTCTTATCCTCTAGCTCTGCAATTGACACGCCGTGAGGTTTGTCGTATATCGCTTCGAGAACGCGTCTCTCGACGAGTTTCTTCGGAGCCTTTTGCTTGTCGCTCAGGTAATAGATTTTTTCCGTTTTCTCGTCGACCTCGACGAGCCCCTTCATCTGCGCCCAGGAAACGCCGTTCATCACCTCGACGAGACGCTCGAACCCGCCCTTCGACATGATCTCCTCCGGGGCGGCCTCGCCCAGCTCAGCGAGTGATAGAAGCACCTTTTTTTCGAGGTAGCTGAGCTTGTCGACGACGTCTTTCTTCTTCATCCTGGTCACGCAACCTTCGAACCCGATATGAAATTTTCCGATGCTCAATCCCGGAGCATGAAATCCTCAATCATGTCCTTCGCCTTTTCTCTTTTTTCCTGATGATGCTGCAGGAACGAGATCACGCGTTCCGAGAGCTGGGCCTTGCACTCCCCGCACATGATCTCTCCGGATTTGCACCTGCGTCTCAGCTCCTCGAGGGCCTTGTCGTCCGGCAGGAAGAAGTACTGATTGTATTGGAACACAGAGCATATCTCGGGCTTGCCGCCGTGCTTCTTCTGCTCCGCTATCGAGACCGCTCCTCCCGTGAACGCGTTGCCTATCTTCTTCCTTATCGCCTTGGGCCCGTCGGTCGTCCATATCGTCGTGTCTGTTTTCGACGACGACATCTTCTCCGACCCGCTGAGGCTAGGCATGAGCTTCGCGTGTATCAGTGCAGGCTTGTAATATCCCAAGCCCTCTGCAACATCCCTGGTTATCCTGAAATGGGGGTCCTGGTCTATCCCGCAGGGGATCAGACACGGGACGTTCTTCTTCTGGTAGTGCGATTCGAGGAACGCAGGGACGCTCTGAATGCTCGTGAAGAATATCGAGCCGATGTTGTAGCTGTTGTCGAATCCGAAGACCGCTCTGACCGTCGAGAAGTTGATCTTCTTCGCCACCCTGATGGCGATTGGATACATCGTGCTGATGAGCTCGGTATCCAGGAATATCTTCGTCTTGTCCTTCTTGAACCCCAGAGCTATGACATCCAGAGCGTTCTCGTATCCCCATTTCTTCACGTCATCCAGTTTCAGGTGGTCGTAGAACATGAATTTCTCATCGTCGGTCATCTGGAAGTAGAGCTTCACGTCGAACAGGTCCTGGAGGTATTTCGTGAACGCCCAGGGCATGAGATGTCCGAGGTGCACGGGACCCGAGGGTCCTCTGCCCGTGTAGAGCACGAACCTGTTGCCCTTGTCGTATTCGTCGAGGATCCAGTCCAAATCCCTGTGCGAGTAGACTATCTGCCTTCTCAGCATCGGGTGCAGCTCCCCGTATTTCGAGAGCCTTTTCAGAAGCGAGGCATCGATCTTCTTCGTCCCGAAACGGACGATGAGCTCGTCGTAGTCAATCTCGCCCGTTACCTGATAAGGGGTCACCGTGAAGTCTTCGGCCATGACATCTCGCCAGTGAGTTGTCTTCAGGGCTATAACGCTTTCCGTCAGGCGGATGCGAAGCCTCTTGTAATTGGCCAAGCTTTTTCATGGGCGAGCTGTTCGCCTGATTCCGCATTGCGGATGGTGCGGGGGCCTTATTACGAAAGACTTCCTGTTCAAGGGGTACGATGCCAGGTTCAAGGTCATATTCTTCGGCAGGCTCTTCGCGGCGATGGCCTGGGCCCTGTCGATGCCCTTCCTCGCGCTGTACATGTCGGGCACGTTGGGGATCGATGCGGTGTCCGTCACCAGCGCTTACACGTTTGCGGCACTGTCGGGCGCGCTGACGCAGATAGTCGCAGGGGAGCTGGCGGACAAGATCGGCCGCAGGTTCACGATGCTGCTCTCGATGTCCGCCAGGGTCGTCGTCTTCGTGCTGATAGCGCTTGCCGTCGAATACGGCTGGGGTTTCGCGGCCCTCGCCCTGCTCATGATAGCGAGCTCGATAACAGGGAACATGTTCCATCCCGCGGCGAACGCGATGATAACGGACATCGTCCCGTTCAACAAGAGGGTCGAAGGCTTCAGCCTGTCGAGGGTTGGGATAAACATCGGCTGGGCAGCTGGACCCGCTTTCGGAGGGCTGTCGACGGAGTTCGTATCGTATTCGTTCACGTTCCTCCTGACCTCTCTGCTTTCGGCTATCGTGTTCGTTCTGATATTCGCATATGCCAAGGAGACAGCGCCGACCGATGCCGTGAAGAAGTTCAAGTTCAGCGACGTGCTGGAAATCAGGAAGGACAGGAATTTCGTCATCTATTCCCTGTTCACGATTTTCGCCAGCGTGATAGCGATGCAGATGGTCTCCACATTCTCCATCTACACCGACAGATATACCAACATAACGGAGGCCCAGCTCGGAATACTGTTCGCGCTCAACGGCGTCCTCGTGGTGTTCTTCCAATTCCCGATATCGCGCGCCCTATCGTCTTTCCGCCTCACGACGCTCCTCGCTCTCGGGACGCTCCTTTATTGCATTGGATACATGAGCACCGCGTTCATGACGACGTTCGAGCCTCTCCTGCTGGCGATGACCATCGTGACTCTCGGGGAGATAGTCTCCTCTCCTCCGGCGATGGCGCTCGTGGGCAACATGGCGCCCCAGAGACGCCGTGGCGAGTACATGGGGGTATACGGTCTTTTCGAATCTGTCGGCGGCTCGTTCGGGCCTCTTATCGGAGGCATTTCCCTAGATGCCTTCCCGTCCCAGCCGATATTGATATGGACGATCCCCTCCCTGTTCGGCTTTGTCGCCGTCGCCGGCTATTTCTATCTCGGCAAGAAGCTGAAAAAGGATATCGATAGTTGCAGCCTGTGAGGAACGCGCGAAACCGTCAGGCTCAAGACGTCATGACGTTCATCATCCCCCGCTCTCAATGGCAACACCAAAACGCTAATTATCTCAGAGGAACATAATACACGATTACTAATTGAGGAGAGGAGGGTCACCATTAGTGTAATAGACGATCTCCTGGCAGACCACAAGTTGATAGCGGAAATGGCGGACCTGATGGACCTTTCGGTGGAAAAGATCGAGAAAGGGGTTCGTATATCTCCAGAGACGATTTCGAAGGAAATCGAGTTTTGCAGGGATTTCATCAGCAAGTGGCACGAGCAGAAAGAGGAACAGGTGCTGATGCCCGCGCTTAACAAGGCCGGTTATCCGACGGACAGAGGTCCCATCTGGGAGACGACGGAGGATCACAGAAGGGGGCGCTCGATTTTGAGAAGGTTGGCCGCGGTCGAGAAGACGGCCAAGGAGGAGCAGAGGATCAGGGATTTCGCGGAATATTCGGCCGCATACGCGATGTATCTTTTCGAGCACATCAGGGACGAGGAAAACGGACTTTACAGGGCAGCGCGGCTCGCGATCTCGTCGGAAGCCGGAGAGGAGATGCTGAGAAGCTCTTCGTCGCTCGACGCCGAGCTATCGAAGAAGGGTGGCAGGGAGAGATACTCGAGAATCGTTGATGAGCTGAGAAAGGAACTTGCCTGAGCCGCGCTTTCGTGTGAGAGGTCCGATGCTCTCACATCGAGAGATTCCGCGCGCGTCTAATCAATTGCCATAATTTATGAACCAGATTTGCATTATCCTTCTCAAGGAGGACAAGATATGAGCTGCGGGAAGCCTCACAAGAAGACAAAGAAGAAAGCAAAGAAGAGCGGCAAGAAAAAGAAGTGAGATCTTCGCGGTCTCTATTTGTTTTGCCGCTCCTTTTTTTTCTTTTCTCACAATATGATTTCACAAGCCAGCGAAATCGAAATCTATCTGCTTCATCTTCGCCTTTAGGCCGCCTACGCTCGTCCCGTCCTTGATCAATTTGGCCACTCTGACGACCTCTTTTCTGCTGCCGAGAATTATCGCGCCGACGATCCTGTCATCTTTCAGAACGAACTTCTTGTATATTCTGCCGTCGTCCGATTTCGCGCGCACTTCCTCGAACGAGCCGTCCTCCGGGGGGTTGACGATTCCTATCGACGTGAGGTCGATGCCCATGACCTTCAATGTGTTCGACATCACAGTGCCTTGATATTCGGGCGTTTCGATTTCGAGCACCATTTTCGCAACGACCTTGGCCTGGTCGAGCGCTGCGGGGATGATGCCCCACGTCCAGCCTTTGAATTCCACTACATCGCCGCACGCGAATATCCTGCCACTCTTGTGGCAGCAGAGCGAGGCGTCGACTATCAATCCTTTATCGATATTGAGCCCTGATCTCCTTGCGAGTTCGAGGTTCGGTCTCACGCCGGCCGAGACGATCACCAAGTCCGCGTCGAGTTCTCTACCATCTTTCAATTTCACTTTTTCGACAGCTTCCTTGCCGATAATCTCGTCGACCTCGACGTTCGTTAGAACATCTATGCCCATTTCCTCGATTAGTGCACGAACGATTCCGCCGCCTTCTCTATCGAGCTGTCTCGAAAGCAGATATGCCGCCTTCTCCAGTATCTTGATGTTCAACCCTGATTTCAATTGACTGAGCGCGCGGGCAGTCTCGAGGCCGAGCAGTCCTCCTCCGACAATCACTATGGAGCGGGCCTTCTGCGCGATCGACACGATTAGTTTCGCATCGTCAAGCGTCCTCAGCGTCAGCACATTCTTCTTCGGCAGTCCCTTGAACGGCGGCATGAAGGCCTTCGCCCCTGTGGCGAAAATCAATGCGTCGTAGTCTATCCAGATTCCGTTTGCGAGGACTCTTCTGTCCTCCGGATCCACCAGATCGACCGGGGTGTTCAGCTGCACCTTTATACGGTTCTTGCTGTACCAATCCTCGGGATAGAACGGCAATGCCTTTTCATCAATCTTGCCTGAGAGATATTCGATAAGTTGGGGGCGGGAGTAGTAGTGGTATCTTTCCTCTGCGAACACGACGATTTCGACATCCGACCTGATCTCCCTTATCGTCTTCGCGGCGGTGACGCCCGCCACCCCGTTTCCTATGATGACGATGCGCATCTGATGCCCTTCCTATGACGCAAAACGAGCTTTCTCTATCGCAACGGCTGCTCTGCAGACGTTTTGCACGACCTTGATTTCTTCGTAGGATTTAGAGCTTTGTAGCCCCTAGACCGAAAACAATTTGGGCTCAGGTTCATTTGTCGCCGCAATGAGGATAGTCATAATCGGCGGCGGCGCCGCCGGTGCGACCGCCGCGCAGTTCGCCAGAAAGCAGAGCAGGGATGCGGAAATAACAGTGTTCGAATCATCCCCCTATCCTCAATATTCGAAATGTGGTCTTCCGTACGTGCTCTCCGGCCATATACCCGATTTTCAGTCCCTCATCGAATTCTCCGAGGAATGGTTCGAGCGGAACAGAATCGACCTTTTCCTGGGCTCGACCGTGGCAGAAATCGACCCTGTGAGGAAATCCGTCAGGGCAAGCGGAAGATGTGGCGACAAGACGCTTTCTTTCGACTCACTGATATTCGCAACTGGCGCGACTCCGTCCGTGCCGAAGATCGACGGGATATTCAAGGACGGCGACCTGCTCGACGGGGTGTTCCGCTTCAGAGATATGGACGATGCGAGGGCTCTCAAGGAATGGTGCGCGAAGAAGAGGCGCGTGCTGGTGGTCGGGGCGGGGCTCGTGGGGCTCGAAGTGGCAGAGGCATTGCACTCGAAGGGCCATGACGTCTGCGTCGTCGAGTTCCTCGATTCCGCGCTTCCTACCATGATAGATCCCGATATGGCCCAGCTGCTCGAGCAGGAGATGTCAAAGAACGGCGTCCGCCTGAGAACATCAACATATCTCGAAAGCGTCCGTCCGAGCGATGCGGGATTGACGGCGAAGATCGTTTCTCGGAAGGACGGAGGCTCGGAAGAATTGGAGGTCGATACCGTAGTGCTTGCCGCAGGTCAGCGGCCACAGACCGACCTCGGTCGGAAGATCGGCTGTCTCGTCGGGAAATCCGGACACATCATCGTCGATAGAAGATGCGAGACGAATCTCAAAGGGATATTCGCGGTGGGCGATTGCACGCAGTACAAAGATGCAGTTACGGGCGTTGAATGGCCGGTCGGGCTCGGCACGCTCGCGGTAAAGATGGGCGAGGTAGCGGGGAAGAACGCGGCTGGAGGAAACGCAACTCTCGCAAAAGGCTTTACGAACACTCGGGTTACCAGGCTATTCGGCCTCGAGATAGGCGCGGTCGGGCCGTTGACCTCCGCTCTGACTGCCGCCGGCATACGATTCGTGCAGGCGAGAGTGAAAGGCCAGACGCTTCCCGCGTATTATCCGGGCGGAAAGGAGATTACCGTGAAGCTCTCGGCATCGGCAGATGATGGCCGCATACTCTCCTGTCAGCTGGTCGGAGAGCGGGGATCGGGCTCGAGGGCCGATATAATCGCGGCTATGATGATGGGCGGATTGAAGGTCGAAGACCTCAGCATGCTCGAGACCGCGTACGCGCCGCCTGTAGCTCCTTGCGTCGATGCGCTCACATCCGCAGCGCAGGCGATAATGATAAAACTCGAACGCTCGAAGCGGACGTGAAGGCGAATGTCGGGCGCTTTGAAAATCGGCTACGAGAAGGACGATAGGCTCGACAGATCTAAGCGCATCGAATGGCTCGATATGGATAGGGTCTCCGAATCTTCGGCTCTGGTGCTCGGCGCCGGAGCGCTCGGAAACGAAGTCGTCAAGAACCTGGTCTTATCAGGACTCAGGGAACTTGCCATCGTCGATTTCGACAGAGTGGAGAGGTCGAATCTTTCGAGATGCGTATTCTTCTCCGAGATGGACGCCCTTCAGGGCGCGCACAAGGCGGAAGCGCTCGCTCGGGCCGCGATGGCTCTCGTCCCAGGCGTGTTCATCAAGCCAATAGTCGGCCGAGTTGAGAATCTCACGACGGAGGACTTTGAAAAGCACGACCTCGTGTTCGGCTGCTTGGATAACTTCAATGCGAGGTTGCACGCGAATTCCTACTCGAGGTCTGCAGGAGTTCCCTACATCGATGGCGGAATGCAGGGCACAATCGGCAAAGTCTTCGTGTCCCTGCCCGACGGCCCGTGCTTAGAGTGCGCATCGAACATAACGCATTCCAGGATCGCCGCTCTGAGATACTCATGCACTGGCAGGGACGTCTCCTTCTTCATGCCGCCGGTTCCCGCCGAGATAACTACGACAAGCATAGTGTCCGCGCTGGCAGTGAGAGAGGGCCTCAGGTTTCTTTCAAAGAGCGCGGAAAGGCTGGATGGCCAGATGATATATTACGACGGCGAGAAGAATGTATGCGAAGTCTTGTGGATCGATATCGACCCGCGTTGCCCCAACCATTCGGGTTCGTCGTTCCGTCGGTCCGAAAACGATGCTACAATTAGCCGATAGTGCTTTTATATGGATATGCACTGGCGCTAAGGGGTGATAGCCCTGACTACAGTCCTCAAGGTGAAGAACGCAGAGACAGGCTCCACGGTAGATATGGAGCTCGAGGCAGAGAACACGATAAACGAGATAATCGAAAGCGCGGCGTCTTTCTGGCACAAGGATCCCGGGGCATATGTGCTCAGGAGAGGCAAGAAGGTGCTCGGCGGGAGCCTGACCGTCAAGGATGCGAATCTGGTCTCGGGAGATGTCCTCGAGCTGATTCCAGATCCCGAAGGTGGATAGGAGAATGCCCCTTCCCCGGGAAGTGCTCAGGTCAAGGCTGAAAAACGAGATCGAGACTTGCCAAAGGCAGATTAAGCACCATATCGAGATTTCGGATCCTTACCTGAAGTCCTTCCCCGTCGTACTGAATCTGACTCTCTTGCGCGTTCCCGGTCCTAATCTTTCGGAAGGCAAAGTGCTTTCCCGGTTCATCCATCGGGTCCAGGTGATAATCACGGAGGATTACCCGTACGAGAAGCCCATCGTGAAATGGCAGACGCCTATATTCCATCCGAACATCATGTCGCCTGAGGACGGAGGATACGTCTGCACGAAGCTGCTCGAGAACTGGGATTTCCGCTCTACCTTGACCACTTTCATCAAGGGAATCGAGATACTTCTGGCGAATCCGAACCCTGAGAATCCGTTCGGAAGCGATTCCTGCACGCGCGCCGCGGAATATTTCAGAGAGCACAGATACCTTCCTGGCGTCCCGTCAGATTCCAAGCATCGGCCGAGGGTAGTAGGAGGTGGACATGCCGAGAAAGCCAAGGATCCTGTCGTCCGAGATCCGGCCGGCGATCGATAGGGAGCCTCCATCTCCTCAGAACACGCGAGGTCACGATTGGCTCAGCGATGAGGGGAAGGAGAGATACGCGAAGCGACTCAAGGACAAGGGATACTTCGAGCTCTACGTGTCCAAGCAAGCCGCCGAGAAGATGGTGAACCACGCGAAAAGGTTCGGGCGCATCCGGCGCGAGGCCCTCGGATTCATGCTCGGAGACGTGTGCATATCCGGAAGGAGACGGTTCGTCATGGTCAGAGACATAGTCACGGGACCGTTGTTGAGCTCCGCGGACAGGGTCAGGTTCGACAAGGAAAATTATTCCGAGCTGTTCGCCGAGCTGGACTCGTCCGGGTTCGATTACGTCATCGTCGGATGGTATCATTCTCATCCCGGATACGGATGCTTCATGTCGAGAACGGACTTGAACACGCAGCAAAGCGCGTTCAAGGAGAGCTTTCATTCGGCCATTGTGATAGACCCGCTGAGCAAGGAGATCGCGGCTTTCAAACTAAAGGGAAGGAACTGCGTCCCGCTCGATTTCTCGATATATTGGCACGATCTTGAGAGCCCCTATCCCCAGGAATCGGTCAGAAGATATCGCGTGGTGAAGAAACCAAAGGCTTGATCATACCCAGATGGCGTGTCTGCGGCGCATCGACTGGTCCGTCTCGTTCAGCCTTTTCATCAGCACGGTGACGACCGCGTCTAGGAGCAATGCGGAAGCCTCCTCGAATATCGTTCCCAGGGGGGCGTACTTCGCCCTTGCATCGTCGTTCGGGATGTTCCCAGCTATCGTGATGTGCACCGAGGCGGCCTGCGCGAGCTTCGAGTGCGGGTTCGACGTTATCGCGTAGACCTTAGCTCCTATCCTCCTCGTGATGTTCGCGGTTTGAACGGCGGACATCGTCTGTCCAGTATTAGAAATTATGACGACGACGGAATCGTCTTCGACCATCGGCGTGTTGCTCTCCCCGATGAAATATACGTTCAATCCCAGTTGGACTAGCCTGATCGCGAAGGCCTTGGCCACCAATCCCGAGCGTCCGACTCCGTACAGGAATATCTTCTTCGCCGAAAGAAGCGAGTTGACCATCTCGTACAAGGCGCGGACGTTGTCGTCCCCCATCTTCAGGCTCATCAGGACGTTCGTCGTCAGATACTCCAAGGCCTGCTCGATGTCGTCCCTCAAGACCTCATCCCTTCTTCGCTGGAGGCGCCTTGCTTTCCTTCACGACTCGCTTTGCCAGCAGTCTCTCGAGAATGACCTTCATGTACATCGCGTCGTGCTCGAGCAGAGGCGACGATGAGATGATTGTAATGTTGTACTCGTTGTCAAGTATGCATTCCGCGAGCGGTTCGAACCTCAGGTCGCCCTTCTTTATCGGCGTCAGCCTCTTCTCGTCCCCGCCCTCGTGCTCGACGCCCGAGAAATGCCCGTAAATCATCTCTGTCTTAGTGACCTCCTCGATGTTGTCGAGCAATTTCTTGAAGTCCTCAGGCTCGTGCAGGCTCCCTCCCTCCCTCGCATGAGCCCTGGCGAAGTTGATGACTGGCGTGACGTTCTTTATGCTCCGGCTGAGGCTGATGATCTCGTTGACGCTTCCCAGAACCTCCTGCCTTCCGGAGTTCTCGACGCCTATCTTGACGTTCATCTTGTTCTTCGATATCCACTTCGAGATCGAGTCCAGGCGATTCCTCACGCGGTTCATCGCCGTCTTCGGGGTGACGTCACCGTACAGCCCGATGTGCGTCGTCACGATTTCCGCCTGCAGCTCGTTTGCGATTATGCACGCCCACCTGATTGCATCCATGCTGCGGTAGCAGATGTCCTCGTTGCTGACCAGGTCCATGTAATAGGGCGTGTGGACGCCGAGCTTCACGTCCAGCTCCTTCGCCATCTCCCCGAGCTCCTTCAGCTCTCCGTATCCTCCGGCTATCCCGCATGCCAGGCTTATGAGCGTATCGCCTTTCTTTATCGGCTTGCTTAGATCGGAGAGCGGCTCCATCTGCCCGTTCTTCTCCCGGAGTATCTCGATGACAAGCTCGCTAGCTATGTCCCTCGGTGTCTTGCCGATATCGTCGACGTCTGCAGGCCTCTCCGCCATGTTCGTCCTGAGAAGCTGAACCTCGAGCGCGTGTAGCCCGAGATTGTGAACATCCTCGATTCCGTCCCTCAGAGTCCTGCCCTTGCAAGATAGCGGTATCCCTGCGGGACCAAAACGTATCATAGGAAAGCACCGAACGGAAGGTAAGCCACGGGGCTATCTCGATACTTGTATTTAACATTCTTGAAGCTATATTGCCATATTGGTTGTCATCTGCCCAGTGTTCCGATTTCCTTTAAATGATTATCTGTCGAGCATCTGCCAGCATTGCGATTGCTCCCAATTGGAAAAATCTATGGCGCAGATTGCAAATAACCTGTTCCGAGTTTTTTGCGATAGGAAACAATATCGTCAAAGACATTCATTAGCATCATGATCGGCAAGGAATCGTAGGTGGCATACTCATGAGCAGGAATAGATATCAGCTCCCAGATTGGGTGCCGGATTGGGCCCGGAAGGCTCCGCTATTGAAAGTGGTCCCGCCGGGACCGAAGAGCCAGAAGATAATCGATCTCGATGAGAAACATGTCTCTCCATCGTACGACCGCCTGTTCAAATTCGTGATGCACAAAGCCGCCGGTGCGAGCATTATGGATGCGGACGGGAATATCTACATAGATTTCTCGTCCGGAATATCCGTGGTGAATGCCGGATGGGGCAATCCCGCCGTCGTGAGGATGATTAGGGAGCAGGCGACAAGACTGGTTCATTCGCTGGCGAACGATGCATATTTCGAATATCAAGCAAAATTTGGCGAGCTACTAGCTAAGACATCTCCCGGCAAGGCCTTGAAGAAGACATTCTTCGGCAACTCCGGAGCGGAAGGCGTCGAAGCCGCCGTCAAGTTATCGAGGTTTTATACTGGCAAAACGGAGCACATCGCCTTCATGGGTGCTTATCATGGACGGATCGGTACTGCTCTGACTCTGACAAGCAAGAAGGGATACAAGTTCAAGCACGGACCGATGATGCCAGGAATCTACCATGCGCCCTATCCTTATTGCTATCGCTGTGCATTCGGCCAGGAATATCCGTCCTGCGGACTCTTCTGCATGGAATTCTTCGAGCATACATTCCTCGGCTACGGAGGAACTGCAGGGGATATCGCATCGGTTTTCGTCGAACCAATCCTGGGAGAGGGCGGATATGTCGTTCCACCAAAGGAGTTCCTCCCGAGGTTGAGAAAGATATGCGACGACCTCGGATGTCTTCTTGTCATTGACGAAGTGCAATCCGGATGCGGAAGAACTGGCAAATTATGGGCTTGCGAATATTCTAATGTCATTCCCGACCTGATGGTGATTGGGAAAGCTGCGGGTGGCGGACTACCGTTCGGAGGCGTGGTTTCAAAGCCTGACATAATGAGCGTCTGGTCTCCCGGGTCTCATTCTAGCACTTTTGGAGGCAATGCCTTGAGCAACGCCGCCGGGTACGCTCATTTGAAGGAGATTATCGACAAGAACCTTCCCAGTCGTGCTTCCAACCTCGGAAAGTTCGCACTCAAGTTATTGAGGGAAGCTCAAGAAAATCATCCTATGATAGGCGACGTGAGGGGAAGGGGGCTCATGATAGGCGTTGAGATAATCAAGAATGCGAGAACGAAAGAGCCCTACCCAGTGAGAAAGTTGCAGGAGCTCGCCTGGAGAAAGGGGCTGATGATGATCACTGCAGGCATGGAGTTCAATGTGTTCAGAGTTGCTCCTCCGCTGGTCATCTCGACGGATCAGCTAGAAAAAGGTATTGAGATATTCGTGGACGTCATATCAGCTGTGGAAAAGTCAGAAGGTTTGAGACGATGAGCGCGACGTCTCTAGTTTCTACCATTCATCTACAACATTATACCATTGCTTCTTCGTCCCGACCTTAGCTCGAAGTTTCCAGCCGGCGCTCTTCGGCACGGAATCGAAGCTCTGTAGGATTGCCGCGGCCTTGTCATCTATGACCTTCTTCTGATCTGCCGTGAGGACTTCATTCGCCTTCACGGCCTCCCTCAATTTGTTGAGGTTCATCGTCGATGTGTAGTAGAACCCCCAATCGGAGGCCATATATCTCTCCGCAACCAGGTCCGGATTCAATGAATCCTTGCCCTTCCCTAGATTGTTGCTCAGGAATAGAATCATGAGGTCCTTCAAGTCCTTGTCGTTTATCTTCACAATCTGCAGTTTCTGGAGCATCAGCTCTTCAAGTGGCACGGTAATGTCGCTCGATTCCAACCTGTTCTTATAGACTATCCGGTGATTCATGTCCAGTTCGTCGTAGAAAACCTCAACCATCGGGATTTTAGTGCCGAAATAGATATGGCGGTTCTTGGCTATCATAAAGAGCATCCTCGGGTCCATCTGGTATCCATTCTTCTTCATGAACTCTATCATCGCCTTCTGATGCTTCCCGTATGAGACGAAGTCAATATCCGTGAACACCCTGCCTTCGAGCCTGCCGAGCCTTCTCCAGACTTCTCTATGTTCGGGCGCGCATCTCATGGAGATAGCCATGCCTCGCATGACTCGAAGGATCAGCCCTTCCTTTTTCGCCTCGCTCACAAGTCTTTCCGCTTCGGAGATGAACGCCTCCGGCGGTGGATATTCGTTCAAAGGTATCTCTGACGGTAGCCTGAACATCCTAATCGCCTCCTCTAAAAAATCAACCAGAAGTGAACTGATAGCCCTTAATCTTCGGGCCCTTGAGATTAATGATTATCCCTTTCAGTATTCCCTCTCCGTACTCGCTCCCAGGATTGCATATGAACGTCCTGCCTATCTTCTGCACCCCCCTGGATTCATGGATGTGTCCGTGCATCCCCAAGAGAGGCTGATATTTCTCGATGGCCTTGGCGACCGCATGCGACCCGACATGCACGTTCGTCCCGGCAGATTGCCGCATCTTGTCGTCCAGTAGCGGCGCCAGGTCGAGCACTGAGCCGTGCGGCGGGACATGGAAATTGAAAATCGCCTTCGACATATCCGAGACTTGCGATACTAATCCGTCAATTTTCTTCTCGAGCTCTTCCTCCGACAGCTCCCGCGGCGTGTCCCAAGGAGTCGAATTAGAATAGGACATCGTTATCATTTCGTACTCGTCGAACGTGACTTTCTTCATGTCGCAGTTCACGATTGTCTTTGAGTCGTTGATTACCTTATCTATGTCAAGGGGGTCGTCGTTCCCCGGCGCCATAAAGATGGGTATATTCACGTCCTTGAGCTTCTCATCAGCGAGCTCCATCCAGTGCTTCAGGCGTTTGACCATCTCTTCAAAGAATATCTTATCGATAGTCGCCTTGTCCTTGGACAACCTCTCGTACTCCTCCATTGTCGTAATGTAATGGTAGAATCCTATCGAGGCAATCCTATCAATCATGCCCTTCAGCTTTTCTTCGTTCTCCAGCAGGAAATATTCTCCCAAGAACTTGCATTCGTACTTCCCGCCATCCTTCTTAATGATCGGGACGATCATCTTGCCAGAAAGATCTCCGAGGAGGATCGCGACATCTACTCCGTAAATCTTCACTGCGCTGATGAACTTTCTAAAACAGAGCTCAGAGCCGTGTACGTCTGTCACGAAGAATAGCTTCATTATTTTCTTCCCTGCTCGGGCAAGGCTGCCCGAACAAGAATTTTAAACCTCAATCTTCATATTTCAAAATATCGAAATAACCTGATAGCGGGCATATCTCGTTCTATCAAGAGTTAAATAGATTCATTCCAGTATCGCCGTTAAATGTGGTCTCGAAGGCCTGTGGATCCAGAAACTGAGCAGCTCAATAGACTGACCGATCTCATCACCTGCTTGGACAGCATCAGAGGGTATCGCAGACGCAGCAGTGTTGGTCTCGACAAGAAGTTTGAGGCCTTGAAGGGGAGGTCGGCCAGCCAGGCGACAAAGATTTGGAAGGAAGTGCAACCTGACATTGATCGGATAGTAAACATGCCAACCGAGATACCGGGAGTTCCTACGATGATACGCATGAATCACTATCTGAGGATAGCTAGCAGGATTTTCCTGATACTTTTCGCGATAATACTCGGAGCTTTCTTCGTTTCCGCTTACCGTCCATATCTCGGTTTCTTCCGGGAGGTATGGTTTTTCGCGTTCGTCATACTAGGACTTGTCATTACTACATATGGTGCAATCGCTCTCGATTATCGGATACGGAGGAAAGTTGTCAAGTTCGAGAACGAGACGATGGACAAATATGAGAAGAACGTCGAAAAGGTTGCGAGGGCGTGCCAGCGCATGATTGATATTCTTCGGGATGAAATCCGGAGGAGCAGGAGAGACCCGTACGACTTCCCGGTAAAGCTGTTCTACGATGATTACGACGGCATAAAGGTGACGGATTCGTTCTACCCGAGATCGCTCCTATTCTTTAGACAAAAGTTCAAGGTGTACATTGCGATAGTGTCCTCATCCAGTCAAAAGGAAATATAATGAAAGGATTTGGGAAAGTTTTTCCTGCTTCACGCTGGCGGGAGCTCCTTCCACGCGAGCGAAAGATCGACTCCTTTCTTCTTCCAGTGCCTGACCCATCCGAAGTACCACAGGATGCTGAATATCCATATCGTCACGTAGACGATTGCGCCCCCTTCACTGATGGCCTCCAAGTTCGGATTCGTGAAGAAGAACCATATCAGGATGCCGACGAACAGGATGTTGATTATCGCCGCAATGGTGAGCACATATATCGGCCCGATTCGGAACTTATACGGCGATGCTTCCCAGATGGTCTTCGCGCGCCGGACGTACGGGAAAACCAATGCGGATATTGCCATCACGCCCCATGCCGATAGCGCCTCCAGCGCAACTATCGCGATGCCGAGGAGGTACTCTGCGTTATATGCATAGATGATGATGCCTATCTCTGACATCACAAGCATCACGACGTTGTTCTTTACCGGGGATCTCCATCTCGGGCTAACGTCGGCCATCCAGCTGGGGCCTAAACGGTCCATGCCCCAGGCGAATGCCGCCCTGCTGAACGCGATGTATGATATGGGCATCCAGAGCATGTCGAACAATATGAATGTCAGGCCGATTATGAACTGTAAGGCTGTATTGTCCGTCAGAATCGAAATGATGCCGAATGTATTAAGCCCGACAGGCATAGTGTAATTTTCGTATCCCGCTCCTTCCCACATATTGTCCATGTACGCGATCGCTCCCAGGAAATCCTGGCCCATCACGTTGACGAGCGAGATCGCGAACCAGACGAGGAAGAACCCAGGAATGAGCGCCGCGAACGCCTGGCCGAGGACAATGTTCCTCTGCGGGCGCTTCACCTCGCCGCAGATGTACGTAATCTGATACCCGTAAGCCGTAGCCCATGCGACTGCCGGGAAAAGCCCTATCGTCGAATACCAGTCCCAGTTGTCGTTGCTCGTCGCGAGCGGGACGCCATCGACATCTCTGACGGTGTCAATCGTGGTCTGATAATCCATCGAACCCGCTGCCGCAGCCATGTCGTTGTATCTGGCCACGAAGTCATCGTGGCTTGCGGTCGAAAGGACAATGCCCGCGACAATCAGACAGAAAAATCCTGCAAACATTATCACGCGTTGATTCCAATTGTAAACCTTCAGCCCCATGACAACGATAATGAATCCCCAGATGTTCGTCACGGTTGCCATCACAAAAATCCCGATCGGTTCCTGGAACCATGCTATCAAATCTGGATCCGCTCTCAAGCATCCCAATAAAGTGGTCATGCCTGGATCGGCCATCCACGGCCCTAAGGTGGCGATCCACATGGTCATGACGAATCCGGCATTCGTCATCGACATTGCGATGCCAACCGCAGGATGCAATATTCTGGAGTTGGCAATGTAGTCCCCACCGCTTCTCGGCATCGAGCCGCCCAGGAATCCCCAGACGATAGCGATGCCGAATACACACATTATCGTCGCGATGACGGATGCCCAGGCCATATTGCCTTGTGGGTAGATGAACAACCCCCAGCTTGCCATCGTCCAAATGCCCACGCCGATGCCGTTGTTCATGAAACCGATGCCAAAGGTATCCAGGAGCGAAGCTTCACGCACTAAACCGCTTGCCTTCCTTGCAAAAACCTCTGTCAACTTAACACCCCTCCCCATCAGAGCGTTACGATATTAGACTTCGAATTAGTTTGAAAGTATTTAATCACTATGCAGACCTTGTCTTGCAATGTGCCTGTCTGAGACGGACAATCTGTGCTCACATACAAATCTAGTTGATATGGCATCTATTTCTATCTCTTCAAGAATAATGAGATATAGACCGTGAGTGAGGCACTCGTGATGAAGCAGATTGAAAGAAGGAGAATCCGGGAGCTAACCGAATCGGAGACGAAGTCATTTATCAGGATGCACAAGAAATCGAAGAAGCTCTTCGAAAGGGCGAAATCGTCGCTTCTTGCCGGAGTTCCGATGAACTGGATGATCCGGTGGGCAGGATCGTATCCGATATTCATAGAGCGTGGCTTAGGGGCGTACGTCTACGATATAGATGGCCACAAGTATCTCGATCTGTGCCTTGGGGACACAGGCTCGATGTTCGGCCATTCACCGGAGCCCGTCGTCGATGCCGTCAGAAAGCAGATACAGAAAGGCATCACCATGATGCTCCCGACTCCGGATTCAGTTTGGGTCGGGGAGGAGCTCGCTAGAAGGTTCGGGCTCCCTTACTGGCAGATCGCGATGACTGCCACGGATGCGAACAGGTTCTCGATTCGATTGGCGAGAAAGGCTACGAGGCGAAGATATGTTCTGGTCATTAACGGCTGCTATCATGGCAGCGTCGACGAGGCCCTCGTGAGGCTCGCGAACGGCCGGACGGTTCCGAAGAGAGACAACATCGGCCCGCCAGTGGATCCTGCGCTCACCACGAAGACCATCGAGTTCAACGATGTCGACGCGTTCGAGGAGGCGCTCAGGCCGCGGGATGTCGCCTGCGCGATGCTCGAACCCGCGATGACCAACCACGGCATAATACTCCCAGAACCAGGCTATCACGAGAAGATCCGCGAGCTGTGCACGAAATACGGGACGATGCTCCTGATCGATGAGACTCACACCATCTGCTGCGGACCAGGCGGATACACGGCCGAGTACGGCTTGAAGCCCGACATCGTGACTCTCGGGAAACCTCTCGCGAGCGGCGTTCCGGCGGCCGCGTACGGCATCAATCAGTTCGTCGCGGACAAGGTCATGAAGAGCATACTCGACGACGGCACGGACGAAAGCGGTGTCGGTGGGACGCTCTCAGGAAACGCTCTTGCGATTGCCGCGATGAAAGCCACCCTTCAGAAGGTCATTACGAGGAGGAACTTCGAGAAGATGCTTCCTTTGGCCAAGAGGTTCGAGAAGGGCGTCAAGGACGTGATAGAGAAATACGACGTGCCATGGCATGTCACGAGGCTCGGCGTAAGGATAGAGTATCATAACTCCCCCACGCCCCCGAAGAACGGCTCGGAGTACGAGAAGACGAAGGATCCCGAACTCGAGAAGCTCCTGCACCTCATGGCGCTCAATCGCGGAATCCTCATGACCCCCTTCCATAACATGGCGCTCATATCCCCTTACACGACTGCGAAAGACGTCGATTACCACACGCAAGTATTCGACGAATCCGTGAGACTGCTTGTCGAGTGATTGTCAGCTGCCAGGAAGCAGTTCGTCCCTCTCCCGTGCCACCAAAACCTTTTAAAGGGACCTGGCATTAGGAGCCGTTGCTTCCGTAGTCAGTCGGAGGAGTCAGACATGGGAAAGAGGACGTACAAGACGAACCCGAACCTCCTGAGCCTCGTCGAGAGGCTGAAGAGGGAGAGCTTCGAACAGAAAGCTCCTGTCTGGCGAGACGTCGCGGAACGGTTGATGAAGCCCAGGCGCAACTGGGCGGAGGTCAACCTGAGCAGGATAGAGCGCTACGCCGATGCGGACGACGTGATAATCGTTCCCGGCAAGCTGCTCGGCGCGGGAGTCATCAGCAAGAAGGTGACGGTTGCCGCGTTCAAGTGTTCGGAAGCCGCGAGGGAGAAGATCGCCAAGGCAGGTGGCAAGAGCGTGTCGATCGAGGAGTTGCTGGATAGCAACCCGAAAGGCTCGAAAGTGAGGATCATGGGGTGATTCTGGTATGAAGGTCATAGATGCGGACGGCCTCGTGCTCGGAAGGATGTGCTCCGTGGTCGCGAAGAGCCTGCTGAACGGCGAGGAGATCACGATTGTCAACGCGGAGAAGGCGCTCGTGTCGGGCAATAGCAACTCGATAATGGAGGAGTACGAGCGCTGCAGGGCCCAGGGGAAGGTAAAGGCCGGGCCTTTCTATCCTCGAATGCCCGACAGGATCCTGAAAAGGACGGTATCCAGGATGATGAAGCACCGGCAGCCGAAGGGCAAGGAGGCGCTGAAGCGCCTCACGGTGCATATCGGAGTCCCTGAAAATCTTAGAGAGGCGAAGTTCGAGTCGATAGAGGCGGCAAGAAAGGCGGATTTGAGGAAGTACATGACGCTCGGCGATATCTCGCGCGAGCTCGGGGCGAAGTTCTGAGGAGAGGTGAGGTTCGATGGTAAAGGTCGCAGTGGCAAGCGGGAAACGGAAGATGGCGATTGCCAGAGCGAGCGTCACCGAGGGCGTGGGCCGGATTAGAATAAACTCGAGACCGCTCGAGTTCCACGAGCCCGAGATCGCGAGGCAGAAGATCATGGAGCCGCTAATACTCGCGGGCGACATCGTCAAGAAGATCGACATCGACGTGAACGTCTCCGGAGGCGGAGTAATGGGACAGGCGGATGCTTCGAGAACGGCGATCGCGAAGGCGATAGTCGGATATACCCAGGACCAGGAGCTCAAGAGGAAGTACGTCGCGTATGACAGATCGTTGCTTGTCTCGGATCCGAGGAGGAAGCTCCCGAAGAAGCCTCTCGGGCGCGGCGCGAGGAAGAAGAGGCAGAAATCATACAGGTGATGATGGAATGATAAT
This sequence comes from Thermoplasmata archaeon, assembly GCA_038852105.1. GTDB lineage: Archaea > Thermoplasmatota > Thermoplasmata > UBA10834 > DTMW01 > JAOUEZ01. Next base: position 141,038 of record JAWCKK010000001.1, on the reverse strand, counting down.
CCCGGTTAGATGCTTTACGTGCGGGAAGGTCGTCGGCGGGCTCTACGAGGAGTTCGTGAGGCGCGTCCAGACGGGCGAGAAGCCCGCGGACGTGCTGGATGCTCTGGGCGTAGAGAGGTATTGTTGCCGGAGGATGCTGCTGACGCACGTCGACCTAATCGACGAGCTCGCGCCCTACGGCTGATGGAGCCGTTTGCGAGAAAAACCTTTCAAATTTCTCCGAGGGCCTGTGGGGTAGCTTGGTATCCTTCCAGCTTGGGGTGCTGGTGACTCCGGTTCAAATCCGGACAGGCCCATTCGCCTGATTTTAGATGATTGATTAGAATCACATCTATCGATAAAGACTTATGTTTAGTTCTTGAATTTATGCGATTGATGATTGAAAAGAATAGAAAGTTGAGAATCAGGAGACATCATGAGCTCATCAATGAAAGAAAAGCCAAGGCAATTAGGAGATATGCCAAGGGGCAATCTTTTGAGAATTATGTAGCCGACCTGTTTTCGAAAGAGTCTTTCTCATTATTGCACGACACTAGAAAATGCTCGGCTATGACCGATACTGCATCATTGCTCTTGTTGCCAGATTTTCAATTTATTCATCACAAATCGCACTATCGGTTTTGGGTTGAATGCAAATTCAGGTCCTCAGCGAGGTTCGGAGTAATAAGTTGGAGCAAAGACTCTGCAGAGTTTCGTAGATATAAGAAATTTCAGGAAGAAGTGCGTCCTGAGAAGGTCTATGTGATAATAGGACTAATCGGATTCCCAACTTCTCCGAAATTTCTCTATTGCATTCCACTTGATAATATAGATATGCCCGATTTATTCATAAACGAAATTATGCAATATAGACGGAATCCGCCTGTTTCGGCTACTTTTTCTAATGGGAGATTGAGTTTAATAAACATATGATTTAAAATTGAGGCTTTCTAACCCAAAATTGTCTATCGTTAGCAAACCAGATCATGATAAAAGCATATTGTAGGGTTCTTTTGGTTTGTACCTACATATTGAGTGGGAAAGGCGGTCGAAGAAGGTGGTATGTACTTAATTCACTCGCTCGCAAGAAATTCAAAGCCGACGTAGCAATAGTCTTTATATGAATCTATATTATATTAGAACAAATATCTAATCAATACACTCAGGGTAATCCCTGCAGAAAGCAGCAATCCGCCAATCAGGTGCACCTGTATCGTCATCGCCTGAGCCGGAATAAGCTCACGAACATTATCATAATTATTCAGTACTATTTTCGAAGCCTTGATTGCCAATGGTATTGTCAGCAGAAACAAGAGCGAGAGCCATGGCAACAAGTTGAGCAGAATTGCCAAGATGACAAACAGATAGGTCGCAATCAATATAATCGGATATCCAATCGAGGCTTTTTTCCTCCCGAGCCTGACGACCCAATGATTCTTCCCGACGCTCGCATCCGCCTCCATATCGGGGAACTGATTGATGTACAGCACGAGCAAGATCAGAAATCCTATCGGGACTCCCGCCATGAACGAGACGAAATCCACCTCGCCGGTCAAGACCAATACGGTCCCAAGAACCATTAACGGACCGAACCCGAGCCCGACTGCTATCTCTCCGACACCCCTGCCCGCGAGATTCACCTTAGGAGCCACATAAAGGAACCCCAATAGGCCGCCGATTATCCCGAGCGGCAATATAAGCCAGTTGATCGTCCAGGCGAGGTACACGCCAATGGCCCCACCGATGCCGAACGCGAGCAAGGAAGCGATGAGCACATGTCTCGGTTTCAAGACGCCTTCCACGAGGAACGGCGATCCGCCGTTGAACGGGGTCCTCGCCTGATTCCTCGGATCATCACCGCTCCTGAAGTCGAAGTAATCGTTTATCATATTCGTTCCCGCGTGAAGCGAGACCGTCCCTGCGATTGTGATCAGAATCAATGCGAGGTCGAAAGTTCCGTATGCCCAGTACACAAACGCCGCGCCGATGATGACGGGAAGAATAGCCGCCGTGAAGAACGGCGCTCTCAGCTCCAATATCCAAATGAGGACTTTGTTTGTTGGCAGCGCCGGCTTTTTCATCTCGGCCTTCGAAACCGATGCAACGTTCTCGCTCATCCGATATAGCCTCTCTCTGCCCTAATCGGGCTTCGTATAATATTTTATCGCGTCCGCGACCTGTAGTGCCAGCTTCGTCTCTCTGACGTCGTGGCATCTAATGATGTCCGCGCCGTTCCACGCGCCTATACAGGCAGAAGCTATCGACCCCTCCAACCGCTGCTCCGCTGGCAAGCCTGTTATCTTCCCGATGAACGACTTCCTGCTGACGCCCAGACAGATTGGCTGCCCGAGCGTCTTGAATTCTCCTATCCTCCGGATCAAATCGATATTGTCCTCCAATCTCTTTCCGAACCCTATCCCGGGATCTATCGCTATCTGCGATTTCTCTATACCGGCAGCAACGGCGTCATCCACCCTGTTCGCGAGGTACTGCATGACCTCTCCGACGACGTCCTCGTAATGCGGATTCTCCTGCATAGTCTTCGGCGTGCCCTTCATGTGCATCGCGATGACGGGAACCCTTTCTCTTGCACAGAGATTGATCATCTCTCTGTCGAACAGTCCACCGACGTCGTTCACAATCTGCGCCCCGGCCGCGATGGCTGCTTCAACGACTGCGGGCTTTCGGCTGTCTATCGAAATCGGTATCTTCAGCCGGTCCTTCAGCTCCCGGATGACTGGTATGACCCTCTCCATCTCGATCTTTTCGTCCACTGGCTCCGCGCCCGGCCTCGTCGACTCTCCGCCGATGTCGATCATGTCCGCGCCGTCTTTTTCGAGTTGCAGCGCTCTTTCAATCGCTTTCTCCACATTGTCTCCTACGCCGTCTCCGCTGAATGAGTCAGGAGTGACGTTCACGACGCCCATGATTCTGGTGTATTCGAAATTGATCTCCGAGCCGTTCGGCAGTTTCCAGGGAGCAGGGGTCGAGAAATAGTTGTCCGCGGCTCTGAGCATCTCCATGGCGAGCTCGTCTATTCCGAACGGCTGCATCTTCAAGCTCGTCGCGGCCTTCCTGAGCTGCTTCCTTGTCGCCATTACGAGCACGTTGCACTTGTCTATCTTCCCGGTTATCGCGTTCCTGTTGATGGCGGCATCCGCGCCGACCGCGAGCATGCTCTCCTTGATGATTATGGCGACAGGCGCGCGCACGTTCTCTATCAGAAGGTTGAAGTGTAGCGTTTTCGGAGCCATAAGGTCTATCGACACCGGCTCCGCTCCTATATCGGCTATCTGCTTCTCCGCCTCCTGGAGGTCCCTGAACGTCCTGACCCTGACCCTCAACTCGCACTCCTTCCGTAGCCTTCCAGAAAAACACCGGGGAGATTAAATAAGTTGGTCTACGACCTCTATCAGGTCCTTCACTTCTATCTTCGATTTCCTCAGGTCCTTGCCGTTCGAGAGGTTCGTCACGCAGAACGGGCAGGAGGTCAATAATAGCTCCGCCTTCACCGCCTCCGCCTGGTCGACACGCCTCGCGGCGATTTCCTTGGCGCTGTCCGGGAACGCCGCCCTTAGCCCTCCTCCGCCGCCACAGCACTGCGCTGTGGATCGGTTCAGCTCCATCTCGACGAACTCCGCCTCGGGTATGCTCTTGATTATCTTTCTAGGCTCCTCGTACACCTGGAGATACCTGCCCATATGGCACGGGTCGTGGAACGTTATCTTCTTCTTCAGCGGCTTCAGCTTCGGGCTCTTCTCCGCTATTTCCTGGGCGATGTGCTTGCACTCGAAATCTATCTTCGTGTATTTCGGATATGACTTCTTGAACATCTTGAGGCAGCCGGCGCATGTGAAGACGACCTTCTCGACACCCTTCTCCTTGATTTTCCTGATGTTCTTCTCCATCAGCTTCTTGACCTCGTCTGCCGTCCAGCCGATCCTTTCAATCGTGCTCCCGCAGCAGACATCGTCGATGATTGTGAAATCCTCGCCGAGCTTCTCGAGCACGGATATCGTCGCGTTCGCGATGTTCGGGAACCTGTACCTCGCGGTGCACCCGACGAAATACCCGACCTTCGCCTTCGGCTTGTCCTCGTGCTTGAACACGACCTTCTTCGTCTCGCCGTACGGATTGCCGGTAGCCATCAATCTGTCCACTATCTGTTTATGCGCCGGGTACAGGTAGTCGTTCGCGACGAGGTCTCTCCTGATGTTCTCGACGATGTCGACCACCCGGATGTCTGAGGGGCACCTCCTCTCGCAGTTCTTGCAGGTCGTGCATTGGTATATCCTTTCGAGAACCGAAGCATCTGCCGGGATCTCCTTTTCCCTCAGGCCGTACGCGAGTATTATCTTCCCCCTCGGTCCGACGCCTTCCCAGTTGGATATGTCGAACACCGGGCACACGGCCTTGCAGAACCCGCAGTACGTGCAGGTCATCATCTCCTTTTCTAGGTTCCACGTGTGCTTAGTCTCTATGATTTTCTGTTTCTCGCTCATGTCACATCCTCGTTCTTCTCGCGTTCTCCGTTCCTACGTCAGCCTTGGGATTGTGAGTCCGCCGTCCATTATAAAGGTAACCTTGGCGCCCGCGCCCTTCTCTCTCAAGGCTTCCTTGAGCGCCTCCTTCACTGATCTGAAAGGCCTCATGTGCGCTTTCCTGACTATCTCGGGGTCGAGCGGAGTCACCGCCCACATCTGCGATTTCAGTCCGATCTCCGCCATCTTTCCCGCCTTGTGATACCCGAGCTTGTACTCCCTGTTCAGCTTCTCAATGACCGCCTGGCAGGTCTTCTCGGAGCCGAGCAGGTCGAGGAACGTCTGCGACCCTATGCCGCTCCTGCAGGCGGAGACGAGTATGATGATCCCGCCCTCCTTCATTGCGTACTTCCCGTTGTCCAATGCTTTCTGCGATTGGTAGAGATCTATGTCCGTGGGCTCCGTTGCGACTGTCACCACGATTTCCGCCTGTCGCTTGATCGGCACGCAGAACACCTCGTCAGCCTTCTTTGTCAGCGCTTGGAAGGAGTCCCTCAGGTTGCCCGCGGCCGCGGCGTACGTCCTGTGGTTGCTGTCCAGCACGGTCATTATCGAGAATATGTTGAGCTTCAGGAATAGCGCTTCGGCGTCGTCCATCTCCTCCGCGACGGGGTTCCCCTTCAGTTTCAACGCCTGCGCCTGCTGGGAGATTGCGAGCTTGTGGTTCGCGGTTATTGTGTCGTAAGACGCTACACCTGGCAGGAGAGACTTCCTGCCTCCAGTGTAGCCGGCGAAATAGTGCGGCTCGACGCTGCCTATCGGGATAATGGCGTCCGCGTCGGTGACCAGCTTGTTCAGGCACATCTCCGTGCCGTGCCTCGTCCTGCCTATCGAGACGCACTCGCTCTTCTTCGCGTCGTGCACGACTACGCGGTCCTTTATTCGAGGGTAAAGCTTGCCGAAGATGAACTCGTACTCCTCCTCCGTCGGAGCCCTGTGGCTACCTGTGGCGATCAGGATCTTGAAATTCTTGTCTTTCAGGACGGGATAGATTATCTCCATTATTCTCGAGGTGGGGGTCGGCCTGGTGGCGTCATTGGCCACCAATACGATGTTCTTCTTTCCTTTGAGGAACTCTTCGAGCCCAGGGGAGTTGATCGGGTTGTCAATCGCCTTCCTGAGAATCTCCATCTCGTTTCCCGACCGGACGGAGTTCGGATACAGCACGAGCTCGACGTTCCTGTCGTCCAGCTCAACCGTTTCCGTCGTGTTCCCGTAGGGTATGTCGAGCTTCAATCTCGCACCCGGTCGGCTCAATACGGGCGGCTATATTAGTAGTTTGCTATTCTTTAGCACGGCACGCTTGCGCAAGCCTTTATAGTTGCCGAAACGTTTTTCGTTCCAGATGAGCGAAAAAGAAAATCCTTCGCTGTCTGAGCTCGGGGAGCGGGAGATCGTCAAAAGGCTGATTTCGGCGTTTCCGTCCAGGAGCTATGTGCCCCCCGGGGACGATTGCGGGGCGATAGAATTCGAGGACAGGCTGATACTTTTTACGACGGATACGAAGGTCTCCGATACTCACTTCCCGGAGCGGTTCTCTTCGTTCGACAAGGGTTGGTCGATTGCCGCCGCGAACCTCAGCGACATCGCGGCGATGGGCGGGATACCGATAGCGTTCCTCGTAGCGTACGGCCTGCCGAGGGAGATGCCGTTCGCCGACCTTGAGCAGATTCAGGCGGGGATTGACGCGTGTCTTTCGAAATACTCCGTCCCCCTCGTCGGCGCGGACACAAAGGAGCATCGGGTATTGACAATCACGGGAACGGCAATCGGCACGGTCGACAAGAAGGAAGTTCTGCTGAGGAAGGGGTCTAAGCCAGGGGACGTCGTGTGTGTCACCGGTGCTCTTGGCGGAGCGGCGCTCGGATTGAAATCGATGCGAGAGAATCTGGGTATCGGACCGGCCGAGGACAGGCTCAGGCGCCCGGAGCCCCGGATTAAGGAAGGGAGGATTCTCGCTAAGTCCGGTGTTGTGACCTCGTGCATCGACATCTCCGACGGACTCTCTTCCGAGCTGTACGAGCTCATGCGTGCCAGCGGGAACGGGTTCGAGATAGACGTCGAGAAAATCCCGCTTCATGAGTCCCTCAGGGGATATGATGCCGACGAGGACGAGAAGACGGATATCGCGCTGCGCTCAGGGGATGAATACGAGCTCGTATTCACCGCATCGCAGGAAGGACTGGATGACTTGAGAACCGTGTACGAATCGCATGTAGGCAAAGAATTCGCGGTCATCGGAAAAGTTGTCGAAAGAAAGGAGATAGTGCAGACGAGGCGCGGGAGAACCGAACTACTTCTCGACCGGGGCTACGAACATTTCAGATGACGTCGTATTCTCTTAATAGAGCGCAAACAGCGGGTTCCCGATTATCAAGACGAACAGGATTGCGATCGTCATCGGAATTATGAACGGTATCTTGAAGGTCACCCAGACTTCTTTCAATCCGAGCGCCTGGAGCGCAGCGAGGTCGGCGCTCAGGGTATCGCTCGACCTGAACCTCCTGGCGCTGAACTTGATTTTTCCGCCCTCCACCCACTCCATGAGCCATACGAACCTCCTTTCGACCTCGGTGATCGGGATTGTGAAACCGACAAACGATCTGAGCGATATCCTGTTCCCCGCAGAAATGTTCTTGAACAGGAAATAGAGCGGGATCAAGAGCGAGATCAACGCCGCGACGAACAGCACGGATAGTGCGAACGGGAAGAGGGTCAGCATTGCTTCCGATCCCGGCGTGATAATCGGCAGCGAGCCCGTGATCTCCGGGTACCAGGGGAACAGGATTGCGAGACAGATGATGGCCTTCGCGTCCGCGCCCCCCTTGATGATGTCGAACATGTAGAACAGCTCGAACAGGATGACGAGGGCGAACACTGTCACGAGCGCGGCTGTCGTTGGCGGGATGACGAATCCGTAGGATGAGTTGGCAGTTTCCACCAGCAATACGATTATCACCCAAACGAAGGAAAGCACGTATAGGAACATCGCGAGCGCGCCGGTCCTAGTTCTCCAGCCGTGCTGCCTGTCCCAGAAAATGTCGTAGAAGACGAACGCGAGCGGCAACAGGAGAGTGCCTGTGAGCAAGGTCGCGGGTCTGAATGTCAGCTCGATCACCAGAATTACGAAGGCAATCGAGCCGAGAACCACCCAAACGATGTCGTCAACTCTCCTCGTCTTCCAGTCGGAACGGGATGCGTAAATGAAAAATCCGAGGGCCAATAGGACCTTGATTACATCCAATCCTTGCACGCGATATAATCTGCGAATGTCATATAAATAGGGTGTCAGTAGGACTGGCTCGGTATGCGTTCTCAGGATTGGCCGGTGCGTCCTCTCTCGACGTCGCCGATCATACGAAAGAGAACAGCCTCACATTGAATAGGAAGGCCGCCAGTTTTTCGATGACGTACAGGATGATGACCACAAGGGTCGATGTCATGACCGTCGCCATCCATTCGTCAACCACAGTCAGCTCGGACATCACGATGAATCTCACGAGCAGCATGAGTATGATGAACGCTATCAGCAGCCCGAGATCCCCTGCGCCCACCCAGTGCGCTCCGACCTGGAGCAGAGGGATGAGCACGGTCGCGCAGGCTGCGATGAGGAAGAATCTCAGCCAAATGCCGAGCGGCAGATCCCAATCGCTTGTAGATATCCCCGCGGCGATGTATATCACGAAAGTCAGGATGATCAGCATTATGATGATCAGCAGGATTTCGCCTATCTCCAATGTAGCACCTCTGCGAACACGGATGAGTCGACCTGTTTATGAATGATTTGCCAAGATTATCTCTTCCTCGGCATCGCGATTATCTCTCTTATCTCGAGTTCGAAGAAGCTGCTCGCGTTCGAAGGTCTCATTACGACGGCGGTGTCCGCTCCTTCATCTGTCCCGGCTATCGCAATGATTTCCGTCTCGTCATCCACTGGTATGCACCCGCTGTCTGCAGCCATAACGCCGATCTCGACGCACACCTTCATACCCTGGCCGAACAGCGATCTCAAGGCCTCCGCGATGACCTCCACTCTGGATAACCCGCCGAACTTCTTCGTGATGGCTCTTTCTATCCCCGATAGCGCGTGCGTCGCCGATACTATTCTCACATTCAACTCTTGTAATCTCTCCAAGTTCTGCCGTGTCAAAGTGCCTTCGCCCTTCTTCTCGAACCCGGAATGATAGGTAACTACTACGGTATTGATGCCTCTCTTCGCGGCCTTCTCGGCTACCAAAACGCCGGTCTTGCCGGTCCCGCTCGCGACGACTATGTGCTTGATCCTCCTCGCGACGGCTCTTCTTATGGCCAGCTCGACGGTGTTTCTGGTATTCTGCTTTCCAGGCTCGGCAAAATATGTGACCTCCGTCCTCAACCTTCTCATCCTCCTCGTTCCTCTGATTTCGAATGGCATCCGGGATATTGACGCTTTCGACGGACGCACATAGATTAGGACAGAAAGAGTCTTATTGCAACAGAGGCAATCGGCGCAACGATCTCGGGCTGCAGAGCATGACAATCGTATATAGCGAGAAATACAAGGATCACGTGATAAATCCTGGGCATCCGGAGTCCCCGCAGAGGCTGGATGCCATCAGAGACTCCCTCGAGGCTCACGGTCTTTGGAAGAACGTGATAGAGCCGAAAGACGCCACGACCGAGGAGATGCAGAGCGTGCACTCGTTGGAGTATCTTCGGGCCTTGGACAGGTTCGGGGATTACGAGTGGACTCCGGATACGATGTCGCACAGGGATACTTTCTCGGTCGCCCGGCTCGCCGCGGGAGGCTCGATAATCGCTGCCGAGCGCGCCTGGAACGATAAGAAGCCGGCGATAGCGCTAGTCAGGCCCCCGGGGCATCATGCCGTGCCCGATAGGGCCATGGGCTTCTGCTACCTGAACAACGTCGCCATCGCGGCAAAGAAGATGCTCGGGAGGGCGAAGAGGATAGCGATAGTCGATATCGACGTGCATCACGGGAACGGCACGCAGGAAATCTTCTACGGCAGCAAGGATGTTCTATACATATCGACCCACCAGAAATGGATCTTCCCTGGGACCGGAAGCCCGGACGAGTACGGCGTTGGCGAGGGAGAGGGATACACGATAAACATCCCGATGAACATGGGCGCCGGGGACGCGAGCTTCGAGTTCGCGTATCAGAAGATTATCCTGCCGATACTCTCGGAATACCGGCCGTCCATGCTGATGGTGAGCATCGGCACGGACTCGCACTATCTCGATCCGCTCGCCAGCCTCTCATTGTCCAGCAAGGGATATTCCAAGGAAATCGAGGCCCTGCTCGCGTTCGCGAAAGAGCATTGCGACAACAGGATAGCATTCTTCCTGGAGGGCGGGTACAAGCTCGAGGTCCTCGCTGAGATAATCACGCACACCGTCGGGCTGTTCGAAGGTAAGAGCACTCCTCTGACGTGCGTAGAGGTCAGGGACAAGAGAGGCGTCGATATTGAGTCGCTGACGGCGATAGCCCAGATGCACAGGCAGTACTGGAACCTAGGATGATAGTGAGACTACTTCGCTCTCTTTTTTCTCATTGTCAGGTCGATTTCGCGCTCCTTCTTGATCGACTTCTCGAGTATTTCGAGCGCGTTGTTCATCGCCCTGAACAGGTCCCAGTCCGTCGTCTTCGTGAAATACAGCCCGCGGATGGTCGTCAGCCTCGCGTGAATCGTGTACTTGCTTCTCAGTCCCTCATGGTTGTACGTGGCCACGTGTACGTTCAAGATCCTCGGTGCGGCTATCTTTGATATCCTTATCAGGCCTTTCTGTATCACCGCGTACAGCGAATCGTAAATGTCCGGGTCCTCTGCCTGCAGCCCGGTCAGCTGGACGTACACGCCTTCCTCGCGCTTCTCCATGCTCATTGCCTGCTCGAGCACGTCCCTTAGGGTCAGCACGCCGACCAGCTTCGAGTCCTCGGCCACGAACAGGGTGGATATGTCCTTTCTGACCATCGTACGTATTGCATCCTCAACCGTCGCCGTCGGAGGCATGGCTATCGCAGGCTTGTTCATTAGGCTGCCAACGGACACCTCGATGGGCTTGTTCTCGCCATCCAGCTCTCTCTTGTTGCCCTTCATCGGTTTCCAGGTGAACTTCATGATATCCATCATGCCGATGACGCCTACGAGCCTGTCGTTCTTGTCGAGAACGGGCAGGTTCTTCTCGTCGAGGCCGCGCATGATGCTGAGCGCCTTCCGAATGTCGTCCGACTCTCTTACGGCCTCTGGGGCAGGGGTCATTATCTCCGAGATAGCCCTTGTCCTAAGTCCCCGGACCTTGGACAGCACATCGAGCACGTCTCTCTTGTGCACGATTCCAACGAGCTTGTTGTTTCTCGATACTGGCAGGTCGCTCATGTGAGAGTTTATCATGATCTCGATGCCCTTCGTGAGCGGGTCGAACTCGCTCAGCTGCGGGAAATGCTGCATCACGATTTCCGCCTTCGCGGTCAGCGGGAAATACTTCTTCTTGAGAAGCGTGCTGTACGTCACGACGCCGACGACGTTCCCGTTTTCAACTACTGGGAGCTCGTGGACATCCTCCTCGCTCATCCTTGCGATGACGTCGGAAATCCTCTCATCCTTACTGACGTATGTGATGTCCTTCGACATCACGTCCTTGATAGATAAACTGCCCAGTTCAATCAAAACCGTCAACCCCGATTCATGCGCGCTGCGAACAACTGAAATCCTTTGCAGCGGTTTGCATTAATGTCGGCGTGTTCTTAAAACTTTGCAAACGGCATAAGCCGATGTTGCTGGCACCAACGATAAATATGCGCAAGTAATCTCCTCTGTATCGGTAATGCAATGGCTGACCTGACGGGAGGCTCGGTGTTTTCGGCACGCCATTGTTTTCGAACTTTTTTCAGGAGCGCTGCTTTCAAAATCGGAGGCGCACATCATGTCTGCTTTCAAAACGCTGGATGATTTCGATGTCAGGGGCAAATCTGTCCTAGTAAGGATAGACATCAACTCCCCTCTTGACAGGAACACGAAGGCCTTGAAGGACCATTCGAAAATCGCCTCGTCCGTGCCGACCTTGAAGGAGCTCTCGGACAAGGGCGCGAAGGTCACGATACTGGCGCATCAGGGAAGGAAAGGCCATTGGGATTATTGCGAGCTGGACAAGCACGCCGAGGTCCTCTCTTCCCTGCTCGGCAGGCGTGTCAGATATGTGGATGATCTGTTCGGAAGCGAGGCGAAGAAGGCGATATCCTCGTTGAAGAGTGGCGAGCTCCTGCTCTTGAAGAACGTGAGATGCTACGAGGACGAGGACAAGAAGCTGAGCCCTGAGCACCATGCGAAAGGGAAACTCGTGTCCGAGCTCGCCGGCATGTTCGATCTGTTCGTCAACGACGCATTCGCCAGCGCCCATCGGTCGCATGCGTCCGTTGTGGGATTCACGGCTGTTCTTCCGAGCGCGGCGGGAAGGCTGATGGAGAAAGAGATAGTGTCGCTGTCGAAGATAGTCGAATCTCCCGCTCGGCCCTGCGTTTTCGTCTTCGGGGGCACGAAGTTTGTCGATTCGATCCCCATCATCAATCATCTTCTTGGGACGGGCATCGCGGACAGGGTTATCCTCGGCGGACTCGTGGGGCTCGCCTACGCCGCAGCCGCAGGAAAGAACATAGGTGCAGACAATCTGAAGATGCTCGAGAGCGAACTCACGCCCGATCATCTGAACGCCGCAAAGGAGATAATCCACAGATTTCGCGACAAGATAGCCCTTCCCGTTGATGTTGCCATGGACCGGGACGGACGGAGAGTCGAGAAGGAGATCGACCACGATCCCCCGTCCCATCAGTCGCTCGACATCGGGTCGAAGAGCATCAAGCAGTTCGGGGACATCCTTTCGAAGGCGAAGACGATATTGATATCCGGGCCGGTGGGGGTTTTCGAAAGGGAAGAGTTCTCGTTGGGCACAAGGGCGGTGTTCGAGAAAAGCGTCTCCCACGGCGCGTTCTGCGTCATCGGGGGAGGACACACGACCGCGGCTGCGAACCAGTTCAGCTACGCGAAGCGGATATCATACATCAGCACCGGCGGAGGGGCTCTCGAGAACTTCCTGCTGGGGAAGCCGCTACCGGCGATAGAGGCACTCAAGAGCGCGGCTCAAAGAGAAAAGTAAGGATTTTTCGAGTCATCCCTCGGCGGTCGGCCGAGCGTCATGCTCAGTATTGGAATCCGCCCTTCGTCAATCCGCCACCGAGTAGCGTCCCGCCGAGCGATCTCGCCCTGATAAGGCCCCTGAGAGGCACGCTGTCGATTTCGTTCGCGCTGCTCTTGTTGACCATGCATAGCACGAGCACGGGCTCTCCGCCAGCCTCCTTTATGTCGTTTATCGCTCCCCTCATGGTCTGGCCGGTGCTGATAACGTCATCGAAAATGACCACCTTCTTGCCGTTGACGCTTGCATAGTTGGAAGAGAACGCGCCTCCGCCTCCGGCATCGCCCAATGGGCGGTATATTGCGAGGTCGATTCCCAATATCTCTGATATCAGGGTCGCGAACGGGACTCCGTTGAGAGAAATCCCGACTATCGCCTGAACCTCCTGCTGCCTCTTGTCCATTTCTTCGAGAATGATGTCCGCCAATATTTCGGAAAGGAGCGAGATCCTCGTGCCGGAGACTCCGATTGACCTCCAGCCGAGCTTGACATCCGTCGGGGGCACGCCCTCGGGCCCGTATTCCAAGAGATACGATATCGTTTCCGTGGCCAAATGCAGCTCCTGGGCAATCTCCCTCACGCCCAGCCCCTTCTTGCTCAAGGCCGAGGCCTTCGCCGCCAAATCCTTGACGTCTACCATGATTCCACTCTCATCTGAATACCTTGATATCCAGATATTAACTTTTCCCAATGCTCGTTTTCTCTGCTGCGCGATGGATGAGCATTCATTCTTACGATTCCCGATATATGATCACCTAGCGAAAGTCTTATGATATCTCCGCCAATGCCAATGGCTGCCATGGAGAGCGCAAAAGAGATTGCCGGAAAGAGCAAAGAAGCGTCCTATCGGCTGCAGAACATCTCGACGGAGACGAAGGACAGGGCGCTCGTCGCGATTGGAAAGTCGCTCACCGAGAGGAAGGAAGAGATATTCGCCGCGAACAGGCGTGATATCGACAGCGCCGAGAAGGCCGGCATATCGACCGTCTTATTGAAGCGCTTGCGGTTCGACCAGCAGAAGCTCGATGAGGCGCTGAGGTCGATAGACGCGTTGATATCCGTGGAGGACCCTATAGGAAAAGTGCTTTCGAGAACGGAGCTCGACGAGGGGCTCGTTCTCGAGAAGGTTACAACTCCAATCGGCGTGATCGCCGTGATATTCGAATCGCGGCCGGACGCGCTGGTTCAGATATCCACTCTATGCATCAAGTCTGGCAATGCCGTCATTCTGAAAGGTGGCTCGGAAGCCGAGAACACCAATCGGGCTTTGGCGTCCGCGATCGTCGACGCTATAACCGGCGTGGATAAGCGGTTCGAGAACGCCGTTCAGCTCGTCTCAACCAGAGAAGAGGTCAAGAACCTGCTCGAGCTCGACGACATGATTGACTTGGTCATCCCCAGAGGCTCGAACGAGCTTGTGCGGTCCATCCAGGATTCGACCCGGATACCGGTTCTCGGGCACGCCGCGGGCATCTGTCACGTGTATGTCGACAAAGATGCCGACATCGATATGGCGATAGCGGTCTCGTATGACGCGAAGTGTCAATATCCCGCGGTCTGCAACGCGATGGAGACCTTGCTGGTCCACAAGGACATCGCATCGAGATTCCTCCCGAAGATGGCTGAGAAGTTCAAGTCCGCCGGGGTCGAGCTCAGGGGAGATGAGGCAACGCGAAAGATGATCCCTAGCAAGCCCGCGACGGAGAAGGATTGGACGACCGAGTACAACGATCTCATACTCTCCATAAGGGTCGTCGCGTCCGCCGAAGAGGCGATCGATCACATCAATAGGTATGGTTCGCACCACACGGATGCCATCGTGACGGGCAATTCTGCTACCGCCAAGAAGTTTCTCGATTCGGTTGACTCGTCATCGGTGCTTTGGAACTGCTCGACGAGGTTTGCCGACGGATATAGATACGGTCTCGGCGCCGAGGTCGGGATAAGCACGAATAAGACTCACGCCCGGGGGCCAGTCGGGCTCGAAGGATTGACGATATACAAGTACAGGCTCATCGGAAAGGGACACGTCGTTTCCGACTATGTCGGGGACAAGGCAAAGAAGTTCACGCACAGGAAATTGAAATGAGAGCGATAAACGCGAAACGGATCGTCGTCAAAATAGGCACGAACATAATCTGCAAGAGCGACGGCACCGTCGACCGGGATTATATCGAGGATGTGGCGAGTCAGATAGTCCAGCTCGATAAGGAGAAGATACAGACGATAATCGTGACATCGGGCGCGATAGGAACCGGCTCCGCCGAGCTCAAGCTCGACGGCAGGCAGAAATCCATCGCGGAAAAACAGGCTTGCGCCGCGGTCGGCCAGCCCGCGGTCATGCTCGCGTATCATGACGCGTTCAAGAAGTACGGGAAGTGCGTCGGGCAGGTCCTGTTGACGTACGGGGCATTCTCCGACAGGAAAAGGTATCTCGATTTGAGGAGGACGATCGACGAGCTCTTCTCGCTCGGCGCGATACCGGTCGTGAACGAGAACGACGTCATATCGACCGATGAGATCGAAGAAAGCTTCGGGGACAATGACAAGCTTTCCGCGCTGGTCGCGAGCAAGATCGATGCGGACCTGTTGCTCATGCTTACAGACGTGGACGGCCTTTACGACAGGAATCCCCAGTTCGACAAGGACGCGAAGCTGATATCGCAGATTGACGAGATCACGAAGGACATAGAACGCATTGCCGGCGCGAGGAAGAACGAGCGTTCGATAGGCGGAATGAAGACGAAGATCGCCGCGGCGAAGATAGCGATGCAATCGGGTTGCAACATGATAATCGCGAACGGCAGGGCTAAGAACGTGATTCTCCGTGCCGTCCGCGGCGAAGAGATAGGCACGCTCTTCACTCCGAAAAAGAGGTACAGCAACAAGGAGCGCTGGATATTGTTCGGGAGCCCGCGGGGGAGAATATTCGTAGACTCGGGAGCGGAGAAGGCGCTGCGGGAGGGAAAGAGCCTCCTGCCCTGGGGAGTAGACGCCGTAGAGGGGAAGTTCAAGGAAGGAGACATCGTGAGGATCGGGAGCTTTGCCAAGGGCATCGTGAACTATTCATCATCAGAACTGACAAAATTGAAAGAGAACTGCATCAACGAGAGAAAGGCCGGGATCAAGAAAAGCGGGAACAAAGTCGTGATAGACAGCGAGAACATCGTGCTGCTCGACTGAGTCCTTATTGATACCCTGCAGGACCGCCCTCTGGGAAGTGCTTCGCCCTCGAGTCCGCTTGACGTCTCAGAATCGCCAGCTTCTCCTCTAGCTTCTCCGCCTCTCTCAGCAGCGGGTCGAGCTCGAGGTTCATCTTGAGAACCATGTCGTCGATAGCGGCAGCCAGAAGCACAGCGGCCTTCGCGTCAGCCACGTTCTGTCTCGCCTCAGTCAGAAGCACGACGACGTCGAACCCTCTCTTCTTGCCCTCTCTGAGGAGCATTCCCGAGGTGCCCGTTATCACGCCCTCCACGAACGGCTCGACGTCGGCCTCCGCCAGATACTTCTCCGCTCTCGGAGTGCTTCCAATGCCGTAAACCGCGACCTGGTCGGCCTCTGCCGCGGCCTCGTTCTTCTCGTTCGTCTCCCTCTCGATGACGAGCCCTCCGACCGAGACTATCAGTTTGCAGTGGTTCTGCTGCGCCCAGTCTATCATAAGCATGCCAAGAGGCTTCGTGATGTTCTGGCTCGGCTGGAATTCCGACGTGAATATCGCCAGCTGCTGGTCCCCTGGAAGTGCGTCGCCCCTCGCATACAATCTCGCGGGGGCCATCGGGATAGAGTCTCTGATGAATGTGACTGCAGGGAAGTAAGGCGAGTCGATGAATCCGACATACTCCAGCCTCAGCAGGGCAATCAGATAGTTGGACACGATTGAACTGACGAGACCTATGCTGGGGAAGCCGTCTATCAGAATGGCGTTCCTGAAATCGACTCTTCGTATCTCGCGTATCTCGAAATTGTTAGGCCCCTTCACGATAGACCAAATGAGAGGGTTTGATACTTAATTATTAGCAGATGCCTCGGATGTTTCGACGAGCGGCTAGCCCCTCAATCTTTAAGAGGCGAGGGTCATTATTGTTCCGGACGCCGCGGGCCGGTGGCTTAGTCAGGATATAGCACTGGCCTTCTAACGCCCGTAAGGGATTGGAAGCGAGCCAGTGGTCTCGGGTTCGAAAGCATGCGCCACATGCCGAAACTCCCGACCGGCCCGCTTATTTTCTGCCGACGTACGGCATCTTTATCAGGATAGGGATAGTGGCTGCTACCAGCATCAGCAGGATGATGCCACCTATCAAGAAGCTGTTCTGATAGCCATACGCGTCCGCGACCAAAGCCGATACAAATGGACCAATGGCGAACCCTATCGACCCGAACAGATTGAAAGTCCCCATAAAGGTCCCTCGTTCTCCGGCAGGAGCGAGAGCGCCGAGAAGTGCCAGGCATGCAGGAAAGAGCATCGCGGCGAGCGTCCCGCATAAAATCATAAAGGGCAACAGGAAGTCAATAACAAAACCTATCGTCATAAAAAATCCAGCGTAAGCCATACCGCCAAGGATCAAAAAGCAGTTCCATCCATATCTGTCAACAAGCCTTCCGAATGGATACTGCAGAAGCGCGAACGGGAACAGGAATGCCGCGAGATAGAGTCCCCTTGCCGAAGGAGGTGCTCCCAGCATCTCCTCGAGCATCAGCGGGAATAGGAACACGAAATACCCTGCACTGTATCTCTCAAGGAAGCTGAAGAGGCAGGGCGCGGCAATTTTCGGCTCTTGAATCATCGTTTTGAGCGCGTCCTTTAGAGATTCCGGTTTGCTTGCAGCTGCAAGGTCTGGTTCTTTCAATAGGAGTATGACGAGGATCGCGCCGATGCCCGATATTATCGCGGCGGCATGAAGTGGTGCGAAGACTCCATGATCAGCTATAATCCCACCGAAAGGCGCGCCGAGTCCTATTCCAAGCATCAACCCCATCCCAATGATGCCCATCGTCCTGCCGTAAACTCCCAGGCGTGCAATGTCGAGCCCCATCGCCATTATCAGCGACCAGGACATAACCGAAAACATTCCCTGGATAAACCTGATGCCGAGAAGGCTGATTATATCGGGAGCGAAAGTCATGGAGATGTAGCATATCGCCGCGCCGACGTATCCGATTGCTATCAGATTTTTTCTCTTCGCCTTGATGTCGGAGACCGCTCCCCAGACGATCCCGAACAATATATATGCGATCATTTCGACGCTCATGAAGAGAGATGCAAGGGTTTCAGATACCGATAGACGGATCACGATGAATTCGTTCAATGAAGGGACTATAAGGGTAAGGTTTAGCATTGACAGGAATGCCAATGACGAAAGTACCCAAATGCCACTCATCGTGAATGCGGAAATATTTCTGATAAGAGATAATGATTGCCAATTTTTTCGCAATTTGCAAGGTCAAATTCGCATCTACTTGCGCTTTTTTTCGACTTAGAAGTGCGATTTGCCCAGAAAAGGCTTTAAAAGGGGGAATCACTTTCAGCGCAGCGGAACAGTCACCGAGGAGTATCGATGAAACGCAGCTCCAGGGCGTGGAAGAAGCGCGGTCAGATGCGCTGGAAGTGGCGCAAGAAGCGCATGAGACGCAGGAAGCGTGCGCAGAAGATGAGGAAGCGATAGTCCCGCCGGAGGAGCTGCAGGAATTCGGCAAAGGGGGTATGGGGTAACCTGGTATCCTTACGGGCTCCAGTTATGGGAATGATTTACGTTGGGTTTGCTGACCGGTGATGATTGACTGGAGCAATGACCCATGATCGTAACATGCGGAGTCGCTCTCCGCGTGGTGGAAACCCGTCGATGGGGGTTCAAATCCCTCTGCCCCCACTGGCCATTATTTCATTGTCCGGAAAATAGATCGGTCCCTTTTGCGAATGTTGATAGCACGCTTTCAATCAATTCCTTATTCATCCCGCGGAGATAGCAATCTGGAGTGACATATGCAAGATTGTCGAGACCGATGCGGTCGACGATAGTCCTCAGCCTATTTGCGACTGTATCAGGTTGCTCGATATCTTTCACGGTCCTGGCAGAGACAGAGATTATGCCGGCGGCTAGTTTCTTGCCGGAGTCCTCGAAAATTTCTCTGCGCAGGAGCGCGATGTTATCTCTTTCCCTGTCGCGATCGATAGAGAAGGCATGGCTGAGCGTACCTACATTCTCGAGCCCAGCGAGTTCCTGCAATAGAGGCTGCCTACCTAGAAAGCCGCAGATATGAATCGAACATCTAGAGCTATCGATTCCTTCCAAGATACCGTCTATCAGACGAATCCTCTCCCTGAGATCCCTTATGCCCTGCGAGAGAAAGGGCTCGTCTATCTGGATGAGGGTTCCCATCTTGGCCAATGGGGCGATTATCTCCTTCAGCGCAGCGGCGATGTCCGAAGCGAGCGAAAAATCCACATAGCTCTTGTAGCCATCGACTATCTTCCTGCTACCGCAGACAAGGGCCATCGTGGTTGGGCCGGACACAGAGACTTTGAACTTCATATCTGGATATTTCTTCTTCAACCTCAGGGCATCCTTCACCTTCTGGACTTCCATAACGTCTGCAGGAGGTCTGACCTTACCAGACACTATGGAGAAGCCGTCTTCTACGCCCAGACCCGGTATGTCTCTCGAATAATACGAAATCATATCACCTCTCTGATCGCCATCAGAAAGGATGTCGATCCCGTACTTCAGCTGCAATTCTATCGACGCATCGATTGCCCTGTCGATATCCGGGTCTAGACGGGGAAAACCGCCCACCAACGCTCTTGCGATTCTCATTTCGAGAGTGTGTAATAGTACAGGGTTCTTAATCGTTATTATTGACGATTCGATTTGATGATTCGATATATCGTCGCCGGAACACTTACCTTGGCTGAAGAAGTATACTTTCGGCGAAAGCTTCAACCTTCTTCTGCCAGCCCTCCTCGAGCGGCCCCTTTATTCCTGTGACCAGTATTCTATCCTCGGCGATGTTCTTGAGACCCTTGGATTGGAGTATCTCGTTCATTATAGGCCTGACCCGCTGGTATCTGGCGAGCTCCTCTTCCGTAGGCATCTTACCGGTCTTCTTATTGGGCCGAGGTGCCCCCTCGGTAGTCAGAATCGCGTATTTCGTTCCCAACGGCAACTGAACCTTCTTCAGGAAACGGCGCATGCTGCCTATCGGCTTGCCGATACGACCAGGAGAGCTGAATACGTATAGATCGGCAGACGGCACTTCCTTCGGTTTGGCATCTCGAATATGATGCACATTGACCGTGATGCCTTTGCTCAACATGATTTTCTTGAACTCCTCGGCCACCATGGCTCCATTGCCGTACTTCGAAGCGTGATAGTATTCGATTTTCATTCAATTACCGAACAAGACATGCGGTAGGCGATATTAAATGAGGATGATTGAGAAGCGGACTCGTTCTAGATTTTATCGAATTTATCGATACAACGAACTCTGCAACAAACCTATTTCATAATTCTCTCGAGAACTGGTATCAGGCACGACGAAAAGAACTCGGCTTTCAGCACCTCTTCCCTGCTGGGCAGCTTTCCGTCCGATGTCCCGGACAATTCTATCCATCCGATTATCTCCTGACCCTTGCCTCGTATCAGGATTTCGAGATAATCGCCCTCGATCATGTCATCCGGATACTTGCGGGGCATGTTCAACAGTTCGGGCTTATTGTAGGTATTCTCCATCCCGGACTTGTACGGCTTCCTCTCGGAAAGATGAAGGAATGCGAACCTGCAGATGGTCACGGGGCGGTAGGACGCGATGTCCATCATGTCGTCCGATGTGTATGCTATCTCCTGTCTGGCTTTCATCGCTTCCTCTTTGAATCCGACCATGGCCTTGAAGCGGTACAGCCCGTCAGGATCTCTGTATCCGATGGTGCACTCCTTGAATTTCGTGAACGATTGTATGGTCTGCAGGGCTTCCATCAGAACGGTCTCGCGGTTCTTATCAGAAGATTTCGAATTCTTAAGGAATTTCAATATCTGCCGCAGGAATTTCTCGAAACGCTCCTGTCTATCGGAGGCGTATTTTTCTAGGAGGAACTTTTCCTGCTCGGCGCTCTTAGCTTTCGATTGCATCTATCGCCCCTCGATTTTTTTTCGATAATATCATGCCTATCAGGGTCGCAATAAGTTCCACCCAGGCAATCGATGTTCGGTCCGGCATCATCCTCGATCTGGTGAGGCTCAGCTCGATCCATCCTATCGGCTCTTGGTTCCAGTCCGTTATGAAAACGTCGAAGTAGTCCGCTTCTATCATCTCGTCAGGACTCGATCTCCTTTGACCTATCATGACAGGGCGGCCAAACGTGCCTATCTCGTTCTCCTTGAAAGGGCTGCTCTCGGCCATATAAAATCGAGTGATGTCCGACAGCTGCGTGGAAGGATATTCAGACTCATCGAATACGTCATCCTTCGAATATCTTATCCCGAATAACACGTCCTCCCTGTCCTTGGGCAGGCCCAACTGCGCTACGTACTTGAATATGCCTTGTTCATCCTTCAGCGCTATGTACACGTATTGGAAGTCGAACAGCCGATGAATCACTGTCAGAGTCTCTTTCGCTATCTTTTCGGGAGAATCGGAATCGATTGAATGAGCGATCAGCGAAGCTACCGCAATCATGGCGCTCTCGTCCCGATCCTTCGGGAAGCCTCGATAGTCCCTTCTCAGAATATCGAGCGTTTTTTCAAAGGTTTCCGATTTCTCCAGCATCGAGAGATACTATTCATGTCTCGGTTTATACCCTTTTCCTGTCCCGTGCGGGCATGTAGCAAGATGAGACTTCAAATAAGCCCCTTTTTCGCGAGATTTTTCTCGTGCTCTCTGATGATCTCATCGCCCTGCTTCAATATCGATTTCTCAAGCTCGGGAACATCGTGCTCCTTCAATATTCGCAGCGCGATTTCCCGCGCATCTGCCGCCATTCGATTCGACATTGTCGCCTCGAACTTCCCCTTCTCGGGATCTCTCAATATGATTTCCTTCTTGAAATTCCTGGCTGTGTGGATGTGCGACAGGAACGTGTTCCCGTGCCCGACCGCTTTGATGACTTCAAGCGCGCAAGCTTCCTTGGTGATTGAAATCGGCGTCATGAACTTCCTGACGTTCTCCCAGACGTACGAATCGATCACCTGCTGCTCGATGGCCATACCCTTCGCGCTGTCGAGGCTCCCGATACCCCCCTGCAGATCCGTCCCTGTCATCGTGCTCAGGGCAATACCCATCGTCTCGCTGAAGGTGTGGGGCATACCGACCTCGGTGGAGTCGTTCAGCCCCCAATCTCCGACCATGCATGGAAGGCCGTATCTCTTCGCCATCTGTGCCAGCCCTGCAGCGATGAGCGGATGATTCGCGCACTCGTAATTGATCATCCCGGTGTTCATGTTCACCGGTGTTGAAGAGGAACAATAGATAGTCCTTGCGCCTTTGCAGGCAGTCTGGCCTATTACGAAGCTGGCGAGATTCTCAGCGTTTGCGTTTACAAGTGTCCCGGCAATCGTGACAGGGGCAGTGCCTCCCGACAGGGACATAGTCATGGTAGTCACTGCCACGCCTGCCTTTGCGAACTCTACCAACGCCTCCACGGCGTCGCGCTCGAACATCAAAGGCGAGATTGAGCAGTGGATTACCGTGAAGCTCGGTTTCTTGCGCATCTCCTCTTTTCCTCCCGCGATCAGCGCTCCGAGCTCGATCTGCTTCCGCGCGTCTTCGGCACTCAGTATCTCGACCCCTTGTACGTGCTTCGTCGTGTTCTTGAACGCCGTCCAGAGCTCGTGCAACCCGTGAGTCAGCCTCGGCACATCCGTCGCCGTCAGCGATGTCTGGACGTACGATATCCCCTCGAGCGCGTCGGCCACGCGTATGCATTCCGCTATGTCTTTCACCGTCGGGTCGCGCTTCGCTCCGGTCCTTAGATCTACGACATATGTCGCGAGTCCGTGGGTGCCCGTGTGCGGCCAAGAATCTACGGGGATTCGCATATCGTTCTTCGGGTCGCGGCCGTGGAGTGTCATCTCTTTGGGAGCCGCTTTGAGCGCCTCCATCACCATCTCTCCCGGCAGCTTCGCGACCTGCGTCTTGAGGTCCACTGTCGCCCCGTTCTCGCCGAGCATCCTCAGGACGCTTTCGCTCCTCACCTTGACTCCGATGGTCTCGAGACACTCGATTGTCTGATCGTGAATGATGTCCTCTTCGTCCTTATCCAGGAATCTCAACCTTGCAACCGCCGTGGTCCCACCTCTTTCAGATCAACCTCGCGTATTCCTTCAGCAACTTCTCGCCTTCCCTTATGACCGCCTTATCGAGGGGCACGGGTTCGTGCTCTCGCAATATCTTCTTCGCAATCTCCTTCGCTCTCGGGACCATTTTGTCCGAGAGCGTCGACTCCATCGAGAGCTTCTCCCTATCAAAGAAGAACAGCTCTTTCCGGAAATTCCTCGCTGTATGCGCGTGCGACAGGAAGCTGTTCCCGTGCCCTACCTTTTGAACGACATCTAGAGCTATGGTGTTCTCCGTGACATCGACGGTCCTCATGAACGCCTTGAAGTTGTCCCAGATGAATGAGTCTATCACCACCTGCTCGAGCGAGCAGCTCATCGCGTCGTCGAGCCCGCCCATGCCTGGGACGAGGTCTCCGCCGGCCAGGACAGTTCCGGCGTATCCGAACAGCTCGCAAAAGGACATCGGTATCCCGAGTCCCTTCATGCCGGCGCCCCAATTCGATACCATGCACGGCCTCCCGTACCTCCTCGCCATCTGCGCTGCTCCCGAGGAGATCAGCAGAAACTCGGGCGCGAGGTAGTTTATTCCGCCTGTTGACATGTTTGCCGGGGTCGACGATGATGCGTATATGTGCGGAGATTTCCGCGCGGCCGACTGCGAGATGACCAGGCTCGCGAGGTTCTCGGCGTTTATCATGGCGATCGTTCCGGCGAGAGTGACCGGCGATGATACCCCTCCAAGACACATTGACTGGCACATCACCGGGATCCCCGCTCTCGAGAAGATCAATTGCGCTTCCAGTCCTGCACCGTCGAACGACAGTGGCGATATGGGATCTATCGCCGTCGAGAATACTGGCCTCTTCCTTAGCTCTTCTTCTCCGCCGACGACGAGGGATGCGAGTTTCAGCTGTCTCTTCGCATCCTCGGGGCCCAGGCAATCCCCCTGGACGTGCATCGAACAGTTTACGAAAGAGTCCCAGAGCTCGTACAAGTTATGGAGCTCAGGAGGGACATCCGATATCGTCACGATCGGCCAGAAAAAACTTATCGAGTCGAGAGCGTCTGCGAGCCTTGCGAACTGCGCGAAGTCCTTTCTCGTCGCGAGTCTCGTCTCGCCCGTCTCGATATCTCTAACGTTGACAACTAGTCCGTCGGTCGTGATATACGGGAACTCGGGAGCCGGAAGCTCGAGGTCGTTCTCCTTCTCCCTTGCCCTCAGATAGAAATTCTTGGGCGCGGACGAGACGGCTTCCTTAATCATTTCTTCTGAAATGTATGCTATCCTCTTCTTTCGATCCGCTTTCGCGCCGTTCTCTTCGAGGACATCGAGGACAGCGTCGCTCCGGACGAGCACGCCTATCTTTGAGAGCATCTCGATGCTTTTCTCGTGGATGAGCTCCTCTTCGTCCTCTGACAGGAACGTCATTCTCGCCTTCGCCATAGCCAGCACCTAAGACCGTTCACTCAGCGCGCCTTCGCGGCCCTCTTCACTATCTGATCCAATCGTGCGCTGATGTCTCTGTCGAGCGGCTCCGGCCTGTGGTTCTTGATTATCCAGTCCGCTCTTTCCTTCGCGACGACGACCTCGTCCTTCTTTCCCTTTTTCTCCCATTCCTCGTAGGGCTCGTTGGGGAAGATCTCGGATATGAAGAATTTCTTCGCCTCTGTGAGCGTGGTCCTCTCGGCGAGGAAGTTGCCTTTCTTGGGCCCGATGCCGAGGATACCGACATTCCTAATCTCGTCCAAGCACAGGTTCTCCTTGGTAGCATGGACCTCTCTGCCGAGGACGAGGGATCTCGCGACTATGTCGTTGTCGATTATCATCTGCTCGTAGGATAGCACTGTCGAACAATCGAGGAGCCCGATCCCGTTGTTTATCTCCTGCGAAAGGAACGCGCTGCCGAGCGCCATCATGCTGTTCTCTATCGCGCTCTGTATGCCTGGGACCTTCGCGTTCGAGCCGATGCCGCCGCACGACGACGGCATCTTGACGTATCTTGCCATCTCGTGCGCAAGGGAACACAGGAGCGTGCCCTCGGGCGAGCCGAGCTGTATCGCCCCGGTCCGCGGGTTCATGTTCGACAACACCGAGCCGTATATCGCCGGCGCGCCGGGCGTGTGCGCCTGAATCGCCGCCGCCAACGCGAGAGTCTCGGCGTGGTTCACGACGAGAGTCCCGGGGATCGTCGCCGGGCCGCTGACGCCCATCATCGCCATCCCTGTGATGTGCACGGGCACATGAGCTTCCGACCAGACCATCGCGGCGTCGGTCGCATGTTCGTCCAGCGTCAGCGGAGACATGGTGCAGACCATCGCCGAGATGAGATGCCGCTTTCGGAGCTCTTCGATGCCTCCGACTATCTCCGAGGCCATCTCGATCTGCAGCCTTGCCTCCTCGGGTGTCGTGGTAGACTCGCTCTCGATGTGCTTCGTCGTCAGCTTGAACGCCTCCCTCATGCCAGTGACGACGTGGACCTCCTCGGGGATATCGGACGGCACGACCATCGGTTCATAGATGCTGCAATATGGCAGGTAATCGCCGATGATGGCGGTATTCGTGATGTCCTGGAGGACCGAGAGCCTCCTGCTCCTCGTCTTCTGCTCCCAGACGGAGATTCCGCAGCCGTCGGTCGTGTAGTAGCAGTGCGTTCCATCGACGGGCAAGTCGAAGTCCTTCTCTCGGCCCGCGAGCACGATCTTCTCGGGTATCTTCGAGATAAGGCTCTTCGTCAGGTCCTCGGGGAACCTGACGACCTTCGTCTTCTCGTCGATTATCGCGCCCGCCTCTTTCAGCGAATTGCGCGCCATCGTGCTGTGTATCCTCACTCCGACCTCGGCCATGATGTTCAGCGCGGCCTCGTGTATCCGTCTCTTGTCCTCCTCGCTCAGTATCATCGCTGGCTTTCTGACTTTGAACCTGTCTGCAAATGCCGGCATAGCTCAACTACCTCCCTGCCCCGAATGATATCTGCATTTCTATCTTCAAGATAAGCGTTTGCATAAGCGCACGCGTCAATTTTCAAGAATCATGCAGAAATTGCGCAATGATTCTTACTATGCTCCTTCAACAATCTTCATATCCTTCTTCATCCTCGCAGGGGCATGGCAAAGCAGGTGCGGGCCGCACACATTCTCGTCGAGCGAGAGGACAAGGCTCTCGAACTCCTCGGCAGGATAAACGCGGGCGAGAATTTCGCGGATTTGGCGAAGAAGTTCTCGAAATGCCCCTCGGGAAGGCAGGGCGGAGACCTGGGATGGTTCGGTCGCGGCCAGATGGTCAAGGAATTCGAGAACGCCGCGTTCGATGGGAAGAAAGGCGCGGTCGTTGGCCCAGTCAAAACTGAGTTCGGATATCATCTGATAAAGATACTGGACCAGAAGTGATTGCGAAAATTGGTTTCACAATTCACGCGCGCAGGACCAGCTCATCGCATCCTGTTGCGCTTCCTTTCTTCGGACGTGTACGGGCACGCCATCTGACATATCGTGCACATCAGGTACGTGTTCGGCGTGAGCCAGAAGCTTCTTCTCTTGAATTCCCTCATCAATTCCTCATCGTCGGTGCCCATCTCGGAGATTCTGACGAAGCACCGACGAGGCTCGAGCACGTACGGCTTGATGATAGCCTTCGTCGGGCATGCCCTGATGCACCTGTCGCAGTCCTTGCAAAGGTCCTTCTTGAACGGCCTGTCCTTTCTGATTCTCGCGTTCGTCACGACCGCTTCTATGCGCAACGACAGGCCGTATTTTTCGGATAGAATCATCGAATTCTTTCCATAGGCGCCTATCGATGTCAGTGCAGCAATCGCCTTTCTCGGAATGCGCTCCTGAGGCATCACGGCCTTGTATCCCATCTTTCTGAGAGCGGCTATCAAATCCCTGCCTATCAGTTTCAGCGGAAAATATCCCGGGTAATCCCAGCGCCGCCTGCTTCTGCGGATCGCGAGCTCATCGGCATCATCGGATGCCTTGATGCCGAACAGTATGACGCTGTGCGCGTCAGGCATTATCTCCCTGACTCTGAGAGACCTTACGGGCCCGTATTCGTCAATCTCGACTCTCCTCAGCGCGTCTGCATCTTCGGCAGATGCCACTCCGAAAACGACCGCACCTCCACGCCTTGCGATCCTTTCGAGCCTTGTCCGCAGCTCCGGTTTCTCCTTGCGCGTGTCTATTCCCTCCCAAATGGATATCGTTCAATCGGCGCTTTATCGTTTCGTAAGAATTCCAGACGCGCGGATATCATTTTCAGAAAAATACTTCTATGACCCCATATTTCGGAATCATGCCGAGAGGGCTCCATAGGACTTTGGCATTGTCAACGTGGGTCAAAGCTCTTTGATGCTGCCAAGGCTGCTGGGTTCTGTCTGGTAGTCCTTTTGAAGTAAGCGAGGTGCATCTCAGATGACAAAACTGCCAGCTCATGTCCGAGAATATATCGCGAAGACGAAGAAGTCAAAAGCGCATTTCGAGAAGGCGAAGAAGGTTCTGCCTGCGGGCGTGGAGAGCAATATCCGCGTCATAAATCCGCATCCGTTCGTTGTGAAGCGCGCGAAGGGTCCGTACATCTACGACATCGACGGCAACAAGTACATCGATTACTCGCTCGGGTTCGGCCCCCTGATACTCGGACACAGTCACCCTGCGGTCGTCAGAGCCGTGAAGGCTCAGGTGGACAAGCATGCTCAGGTCGCCGCGACGACCGAGCTGTCGTACGAGTACATCAAGCTCGTAAAAAAGGCGCTGCCTTCGATCGATCTGTTCAGGTTCACCAACTCGGGCACCGAGGCGACGATGCATCCGCTTAGGATAGCCCGGGCCTACACGGGAAAGGAGAAGATCGCCAAGGCGGAAGGGTCGTACCACGGCGGCTATGATTACATGATGCAGAGCGTCGACATCCCGGAGTGCCTGTATCAGAGAGACAAGAAATGCCAGCCAGCGGTCACATGGGGCAAGGGCGTGCCGAAGTGCATCTCCGACCTCGCGGTCATCTATCCGTTCAACGAGTGGCCCGAGACCGAGGAGATCATCACGAAGAACGCTGATGAGCTCGCCGCAGTGATAGTTGAACCGATTCATGCCGGTGGCGGATGCGTTCTTCCCAGGGACGATTATCTGAAGAAGCTGAGGAAGCTGACGAAGGATCTCGGGATAGTCCTGATATTCGACGAGGTGCTCACGGGGTTCAGAGTGTCTTTCGGAGGCGCTCAGGAGAAGTTCGGAGTCAGACCGGACATCACGTGCATCGGCAAGGTCGCGGGAGGCGGGTATCAGCTGGGGGGCTTCGGCGGAAAGAAGGAGATCATGGAAGAGATTTTGCCCTCCGATGACGGGAACGTGTATCACGGTGGGACGTATAACGCGCATCCCGTGTCCGTGGCAGCAGGTCTCGCTACTCTCAAGATACTCTCCAAGCCCGGGATCTACTCGAAGATCGACAGGATCGGCGATTCCCTGTTCAACGGATTCCTCGATGTTGCCAAGGACCGCGGCGTCGACCTGTGGTCCGAGCACATCGGGTCCCTAGGACAGATTTTCTTCACAGATAGAGAAGTGAGGACTTGGAGAGACGAGCAGGAGACGGACAGGGCGAAATGGGAGGATTGGTTCCTGAGGATGGTCGTGCGCGGAGTATTCTTCGGCGTTCCACATCCGGATGGGCACGCGTTCACGTCGATAGTTCATTCGAATGAGGACATCGAGAGATCCATCGAGGCCGCGGACCAGTCCTTCAAGGAGATAGCGCAAGCAGGAAAATGATCCCGGTTCAATCGAGAAATTCAAATCCCCTGCATCGCTCTCATGATTCGGAAGTAGGATAGATGAGATGCCCTCGCTGCCACAGGCGTATCGGATTCAATGTCAGAGGCAACGCTTGTCCATATTGCGGCACTTGGCTTCTCTCGCGCCCTCCCAGCGAGCACATGTTGCAGCACATGGCCAGTAATGAGGGGAGGGATGACTTCATCAACGACTTCCCATTCATAGGTGGAACGCCCGGACCGAGGGCGATGCTCTTCACGGCCGTTTGGATTATTATGCTCGTCGTCCTCGCGATTTCGATTCTGCTATGCTTCATAACAATGCAGTTCATCCTCGCGATCGTGCTGATCTTCGTGACCGCAATCGTTGGCTGCCTTCCGGTCTTTTTCCTTATAGGCTCCCGCATATAGTCTATTTACTGACCTGATTAAATAGTCCAGATTTAAATAACATTGTAAGAATTATTTTGCACCAAAACCTTTAGGAACTACCGCGGTTCATTCACAATCATGCACAAGACAGTCGCGGTCGAGATGGAGAGGGACATCCTTGAGGCGAACCGGGAGCTCGCGAACGAAAATCACAAGCTCTTGAAGAGGTACAAAATCAAGTCGTTCGACGTCATGGGAGCTATCGGGTCGGGCAAGACGCTGCTCATCGAGAAGATCATCGACCGCCTGAAAGAGAAGGGAGTCAGGGTCGCGGCGATCGCCGGCGACGTCGCAGGGCACGACGACTACGATCGGTTCGTTAGCCATGGCATAATCGGCGAGAACATCTCGACGGGCAAGGAGTGCCATCTGGACGCGCATCTGGTCGAGCACGCGATAGAGAAGCTCCCGCTGGACAAGATAGACGTCCTCTTCATAGAGAACGTCGGCAACCTCGTCTGTCCGATAGATTTCCCGCTCGGCACGGACAAGAGAATCGTCGTCATCTCGGTCACCGAGGGGGACGATATGGTCAGGAAGCATCCGATGATATTCGCGTTCTCGGATGTCGTCGTCATAAACAAGGTTGATCTATCGCAGGCGATGGAGGTCGATCCTCAGTCTCTCGTGAATGACGTGAAGAAGATCAATCCCAAAGCCAAGATAGTCCTCACGGACGCCCGACACGGACAGGGATTGGAGGATCTGATGCGCGCGCTCGGGCTATGAGCAATTCGGGGTTCAAGTTCGATGAAGCTCACTTTCTACGGCGTCGTACAAGGAGTCGGATTTCGGCCGACCGTGTTCAGGGTCGCCAAGGAGCTCGGGCTCAAGGGATACGTGCTCAACAACGGGTCCAATGTCGAAGTCCACATCAACGAGAAGCCGGACGAGTTCGTAGATAGATTGAAGCAGCTCCTATCGCCGCTCGCAAGGATCGACAGGATAGAGCGGGATGATGTCGAAGAGAAGCTGGGAGCGTTCGAGATAAGGAACAGCTCGGACGGGAACAGGACCTCGCTGATCCCGACCGACACCGCAATCTGCGACAAGTGCCTTTCGGATTTCAACGAGCCCGAGAACAGGCGTTTCCGATACCCTTTCACCAATTGCACGGAATGCGGCGCCCGGTTCACCGTAATAGTCGACGTGCCGTTCGACAGAGCGCGGACCTCCATGAGCGCCTTTCCGATGTGCAAGAAATGCGAGCACGAGTATTCTTCTCCAGAGGACAGGCGTTTCCACGCGCAGACGATGTCGTGCCCGCACTGCGGTCCGAGGTACAGGCTTTACGACAAGACTGGCCAGGAGATAAGGACGACCGACCCGTTCGATACCTTCGCGAAGAAGATAGAATCCGGCATGGTCGGCGTGCTGAAAGGCTGGGGAGGGATGCACATCATCGCCACCTTCGAGAACGCGGGTCGGCTGAGAAAGCTCTATAGGCGCGGCGAGAAGCCTTACGCGGTAATGATGCGAGACATCGCGGCCGCGAAGAAGTATGCGATCATAACGCCCGATGAGGAGAGCCTTATGACCTCTCCGCAGCGTCCGATAGTGCTCGTGAGAAAGCGAGCCGAAATGTACCCCCGGCTGCAGGGAGTCTCCCCAGGGCTGATGAACATCGGCATCATGCTCCCGTACTCGGGGGCGCATCACCTGCTTTTCCAGAACCTGTCGGTCGATGGCGTGATAATGACCTCGGCGAACCCTCCCGGCGAGCCGATGATAATAGAGAACGAGAAGGCGTTCTCGCTGAAGATGGACTGCTATCTCCTGCACAACAGGGAGATCGTCAACAGGTGCGACGACTCCGTCGTGAGGATCAACGCCGGCAAGAAAGCGTTCATCAGAAAATCTCGAGGATTCGTGCCAGTTCCGATACCGCTCAATCACAAGGCCTCGGTGCTCTCCGTGGGCGCGCAGTGGGATGTTACCGGTTCTGTGTCGAGGAACGGCGAACTCTTCCTGACGCAATACATAGGTGAGACAGACAAGTACGAGACCCTGAGATACCTAGAATCCGCCATATACCATCTGAAGGATCTCCTCGGTGTCAAGGAAATAGACGCAGTTGCCGGGGACAAGCACCCGAAGTATTCCACGCGGATCGTCGCGAGGAGCCTGGCGGCGTATTTCAGCTGCGACTTCGTCGAGACGCAGCACTA
Source organism: Thermoplasmata archaeon (assembly GCA_038852105.1). Lineage (GTDB taxonomy): Archaea > Thermoplasmatota > Thermoplasmata > UBA10834 > DTMW01 > JAOUEZ01. The sequence continues at coordinate 109,689 of JAWCKK010000001.1, read as the reverse complement.
CCACGCACATGCAGCTTCTCTGATGATAGACTGTGGCCTCAGTGAGCCCGGCGTGTTCATAACCTGGGACGGAACGGGTTATGGCGATGACGGCAGCAGCTGGGGCGGGGAAACGCTTGTCGCCGATTTCAAGAGCTATAAGAGAGTTGCGAGCCTGAGGAAGATTCCGTTGCTCGGCGGAGACAGAGCCGCTGTTGATATCCGGAGGATAGTCGCGGCGATAAAGCTGATGCTGAAAAGACCGGTCACAGACTTTTCCGAGTCAGAAATCGAGGTCTTTTCCAAGATGATGTCGAGGAGCCACCGCACGAGCAGCATGGGGAGGGTCCTGGACGCTCTATCTTGTATCTTGGATGTATCATGTAGACGCACGTACGAGGGCGAGCCTGCGATCAAGTTGGAAAGGTTGCTGGCGCTCGGCCGGCCGACATATAAATTCGACGTGCAATGCGATGTGATCGACGGCGTCAAGGTCATCGACACGGTGTCGCTGTTCGACCAGCTGTTCGAGAAGCAATGGCAGGGCGAGCGAGGCCGGGCGAACATAGCGCGGTCGTTCGTCGAGGCGCTCGTAGGAGAGGCGGGGCTGTCCGCGTGCGAGGTCGCCAAGGCCGAAGGTCTGGGATATGTCGGGTTCTGCGGCGGCGTTTCATACAACGGCGTAATTACTGATATATTGAAGAAGACGGTAGAAGGGCAGGGCCTGAAGTTCTTCGTACACGACCAGATACCCAATGGCGACGGCGGGATATCCGCGGGGCAGAACGCCATCGTCGGCGCTCGGTTGGACGGAAAGGATTAAAATAACAGGCGAATCTTGTTTGCAACCATGTGTCTAGCCATCCCCGCGAAGATCCTCGAGATCGAGGGAGACCGCGCGAAGGTCGATTACGGCGGTACCGTCCGAGAGGCTAATCTGACACTCATCGAAGATCCCAAGGTAGGCGATTACGTGATTGTCCACGCGGGTTACGCCATTCAAAGACTCGACGCGTCGGAAGCCGAGGAGACGCTGGAGCTGTTCCGCCAGCTCCTCGACCAGGACTTCTCTGGAGAGGATGTGCTGGATGCATGAGTTTTCCGTCATGTCTCAGATAGTCGACCTCATCTTGCTCGAGGCGAAGAAGAGGAACGCGGAAAAGGTGCAGCATGTGAATCTCGACATTGGCGAGTTCACTTTCCTCGGCGAGGAGCAGCTCAGGTTCGCCTTCCAGATTCTTACCAAGGACACTATAGCTGAGGAGGCTGAGCTAGATATCTCCACGAAGCCAGGGACGATAGAATGTAGCTGCGGCTACTCTGGTTCCCCGGAGCGTCCGGAGGATATTCATTCCCTCGCGCCTATCCTCAAGTGCCCGAGATGCGGGAAGATCGCGAGAGTCAAGGAAGGCCTCGGCTGCACGGTGAGGGACATCTCGTTGGTGGTTCCAGATGTTGAGGCTTAGAGACAGGAACATGGCCGAGATGATTCTCTCGAGGATCGCGGCTATGAACGTTCAATTCACCTTCATGCACGTCTGCGGGACGCATCAGGACACCCTGGTCAGGTTCGGCTTGCTCGACCGCCTGACGGAGGTCGGGATAGACGTCAGGCAGGGCCCGGGTTGCCCGGTGTGCGTCACCCTTCCTCAGGAGATAGACGAGGTCCTGGCGCTCGCGAAGACTGGGAAGACGATAGCGGTATTCGGGGACGCTATCAGGGTTCCCGGGACGGACGGTTCTCTGCTCAGGGCGATGGGCGAGGGAGCCGATGTTAGGATAGTCTACGGCATAGACGATGCGGTCGAGATGGCGAGGAGAGAGAAGGACAAGGAGTTCGTGTTCTTCGCGATAGGATTCGAGACGACGGCTCCGACGACGGCAGCGGTCGCGCTATCAAATCCGCCCAAGAATTTCTCGATTCTAAGCACTCACAGGGTGTTGCCGCCGGCGCTGAAGGCGATAGTCGAGCTCGGCGAGGTCAAGCTCCACGGCCTGATCGAGCCCGGGCACGTCAGCGCAATAATCGGCTCGGATCCGTACCTGTTCCTTTCGAAGGAATACAGGATTCCGCAGGTGATAGCCGGGTTCGAGCCCCTGGACGTCCTGATGGGAGCATACATGCTTGCGAAGCAGAACGTCGAGGGAAGGGCGGAGGTCGAGAACGAATACCGTCGCGTCGTCAGGCGCGAGGGGAACAGGAAAGCCCTTGAAATGCTCCGGACAGTTTTCACTACTACCGATGTCGCCTGGCGAGGCTTTCCCGTGATTCCGAACAGCAGGTTGGATTTCAGGCCCGAGTTTCAATCGCTGAACGCGAGGGAGAAATACAAGTGGATCATCGGCTCCGTGGATTACTCGAAGTACCGTGAGCCGCCGGGATGCAAGTGCGGCGAGCTCCTTAGAGGGGTTTCCGTGCCGGAAGAGTGCCCCTTGTTCGGCAAGAAGTGCACTCCCGACAACCCCGTCGGCCCATGCATGGTGAGCAGGGAAGGTAGCTGCAACATCAGCTACAAGTATCGAAAGCTTGCCGGCGATTAGATTATGAAAACAGAAAATCTCATTCCAGCCTAAAATATTCACAAACTACTGAGCCCTCTGGGAACCTATAATTCATTTCAATCTTGTAGAATATATTATTGACATCTATATCCGTGGGGCCGTAGATTGCCGATAGATCGGAACTGTTCAAGAAATGAGTCCCATTGGTCGGCCTGATTATCAAATAGTCATCTATATCGAACAATCCGTTATTCTGCACATCGACGAAAGAGAATAATAGATCGAGTTTGTATGGCGGACTGCCAATCGAACCGCTTAGGTTCGTGTACTTGCCGCAATATTTGAATTCCCATCTGCCAAATGTGCCACCAATATTCATGAAAAAGATTTCATCGAAATCTTGTAACTTTGCTTCACGGCTCACATATGCAACCTTCAATTTCAACCCACCGTCCGGAGTGAATTCCTGCGTCATTCGCGAATATGGTGCGTTACCGTCAACTATCCGAATGGGGCCATTCTTGAACAATACAATATACCCAAGGATGATCGGATCATCAATCGGGCACGGATCAATCTTCCTGGCAATGATAAGCAGATAGGTCTGGGCACCGCTATCAGTGCTAGGATAGGTAACTCCTTCAATGTCCAGGTAATCTCCGCTATCCAACAAGCCGTTATGATTTGAATCGTTGTATTTCAGACGGCCATTCTCTCCAATATGATTCAAAGAAAGATTCTGAATTCTGTCAATCTCGGGGTTATCAATATAATCGCTAAGTAAATCGATATACTCTAATGCTCCGTCCCGCAATCCAGCTCGCAGAGAGCAATTGGTCAGTGCCAGCTCGCTAGGATATTTAACATCGTTCAACGTGATTCGGACGGTTGAACCCCCGAGCGAAGCAAATGTAATGAATGCCCCTCTGACGGAATTGACTGCTTCAATAACACTACCGATTGGAAGGAGAACTCCGTTGCCAGGTGGAAAGAACACCTGCGGGGAACGAACCTTTGTCACATTGTTGAACTTGCTCCATTCGAAGGACACATCGACGAGAATGTTCTTTCCCAAATCATTCGAGAGATCGCCCCACAGCATGAGCGATAGCAAATAGTAATCATCGAGACATATTACAGACAAAGGCCCCTGGGTTGTATTATGTATAGTGATGTTCGTTAATCTTCCACTTACTTGGACGGTTCGCCCTGCCAAATCCTCGGAAAACCCAGGAGAATAATCATTCGGGTCGATGATACTAGCTGCAAGCTGTCTGATGTCCCAAGGCTTTATGAAAAAATACCAGCCTGCGAAAAGCCCCGAGCAAATGAGAATCAATGCGATAACGATGATAACGATTTTTTTTCTCGTGCCAGGCGATGATCTGTCGGCAATCATCAGCTTCTTCATCGAATTATGAAGATAAGAGATTTTCTTAGCCTAATTTTGATGATAAATCATCGACAGAAATCATGCCATAAAAAGCGTCGTTGGAGCAATCAGTTTATTAATGTCATCCTGATGCACGGACAGATCAAACCATGATTTCGATTGCTGGCCTGCCGCTTTCAGTTATTGTACTGTTTGCGGTCTTCATTCTTATCGCAGTAAGGCAGGTCGGCAGATTCAAGCTGAAGATTTGGCAGATCATGTCAATCGGGGCACTTGTAGTCCTGCTATTCGGTGAGATATCCCCCCTGGACGCGATTGCCTCAATCAATATAGACGTCATGCTCTTCCTTTTCGGAGTGTTCGTCATCGGAGAAGCCCTGTCGCAAAGCGGCTATCTCGCCCATCTTTCCTACAAGATGTTCAAGCGTGCGAAGAGCGTCGACCAGCTGATACTCCTAATCCTGTTCGTGATAGGCTTCTTCTCCGCCATCCTGATGAACGATACGCTCGCGATAATCGCGACGCCCCTGATGATAATGTTCGCGAAAAAACACAATATCTCCAATAAGCTGCTGCTCCTGACGCTTGCGATATCCGTCACCACTGGCAGTGTGATGAGCCCCATCGGCAACCCGCAGAACCTCCTCATCGCGCTCAACGGAGGCATCGTCAACCCGTTCGTCACCTTCTTCCGATACCTGCTCTTGCCGACCGTCGTCAACCTGTTCCTCGCGTTCCTGCTCCTGAGGATATTCTTCCGGGACGAGTTCCACAACAACTCGTTGAATCACATGGACGAGCCCGTGACAGATCCGAAACTGGCGTTCCTGGTCAAGATTTCCCTGGTACTGATACTGGCGCTCGTCGCCCTGAAAATGCTCTTCGTGCTGTTCTCCGTACAGATCGATTTCAGGTTGACGTACATCGCGCTGATATCGGCCGCGCCTATCATCCTCTTCAGCGGAAGGCGCATAGAAGTCGTCAGGAGGATAGACTGGTCGACGCTGGTCTTCTTCGCGGCGATGTTCGTGCTCATGCAGAGCGTCTGGTTGTCGATGTTCTTCCAGGAGAAGATCGAAGGCATAGACGTTCTCTCGATCCCCGCGATATTGATGGTCAGCGTCGCGATGAGCCAGCTGGTATCCAATGTGCCCTTCGTCGCGCTCTATCTCCCCATCATGACCTTTGCAGGTGCAACGAACGTCCATATGATGGCGCTCGCGGCGGGGAGCACGATAGCGGGCAACATGCTCATCCTCGGCGCCGCGAGCAACGTGATAATAATTCAGAACGCGGAGAAGCAAGGCGCGACCCTGACTTTCCTGGAGTTCGCCAGGGTGGGGATTCCGCTGACGCTCCTGAACATATTCGTCTATTGGGTCTTCCTTTCAATTTGACGCAATATTCCTCAAACAAATATCAAATACAATGAAACATTTTCATATATCAATATTTCTCTCATTCCTTCCAAGCCAGCAAACTCATCATTTTGGAGGCCTCTGAAAATGATGCATGCTCAATATCGTCATTTTTCAATCTAATTTCGACAAAATAGTGCCGAAATGTTAATTATTGGTTCCTACATCCATGTTTTCTGACGAATGTTTGTCATTCGATATCTTGGACTCCCTGGCAAGCTACACGAAATCGGTTCCAACCCTTGTGCGGTTCCGGGGCGGAAAAGCCGATGAAGGGGGGCTAGTGATGCGGGGATATCTGCCCAAGATATGCACGGGGTGTCACGATGACCGCTGAGGAGTTGGGGACTGGCTCGGAGAAACCCGAGGGGCAGGCGATCGGGGTATTCGTCTGTCATTGCGGGACGAACATCGGCGGGGTCGTCGATTGTCCGAAAGTCGCGGAACTCGCATCGAAATTCCCTGGTGTCGTCGTTTCTAAGGACTTGAAATACGCGTGCTCCGACCTCGGTCAGGAGGAGATACGCAAGGCAATCAAGGAGAAGGGGTTGACGAGGGTGGTCGTCGCGTCCTGCTCACCCAGGCTCCACGAGTTCACCTTCAGGAACTGCGTTTCCGGTGCCGGGCTTAATCCTTATTTCATGCACATGGTCAACATCAGGGAGCAGTGCTCCTGGGTGCACATGAAGGAGCCCGAGAAGGCGACTGAGAAGGCCGCGGCTCTGATCAAAATGGGCGTGGACCGCGCGCGCCTTCTAACGGCTCTCTCGCCTCGGGAGGTGAACGTAGAGCCATCTTGCCTCATCATCGGTGCGGGGATTGCCGGGATTCAGGCGGCCCTGGACCTGGGCGAGAAGGGGTTCAAGACGTATCTGGTCGAGAAGGAGCCCAGCATAGGCGGACATATGGCTCAGCTCGACAAGACTTTCCCGACGGGCGATTGCGCGATATGCATCCTTGCGCCGAAGATGGTCGAGGTCGCAAGAAACAAGAATGTTGAGATACTCGCGTACTCGGAAGTCGTCAGCATTGACGGGTACGTCGGCAATTTCAAGGTCAAGATCAGGAAGAAGCCACGTTATGTGAACGAAGAGAAGTGCGTTGGTTGCGGAGTTTGTGCCGAGAAATGCCCCGTCAAGGTTCCGAACGAGTTCGACCTCGGATTCGGGATGAGAAAAGCCATCTATGTGCCCTTCCCTCAGGCGGTGCCGCTGAAATACACCATCGACAGGGACAATTGTCTATACTTCAAGACAGGAAAGTGCCAGCTGTGCGCCAAGGCGTGCGTGATGAAAGCTGTCGACCACGAGCAGAAGCCGCAGGAGATAGAGCTCAATGTGGGAACCATTATCGTCGCTACGGGTTACGACACCTACGTACCGATCCGGAAAGGCGTCTACAAGTACTGGGAATACAAGAACGTAATAACGGGTCTCGAGCTCGAGCGATTGATAAACGCCGCCGGACCGACCGGCGGCCATCTTATACGGCCTTCGGACGGCACGGCCCCGAAAAGGATAGCATTCATCCAATGCGTCGGATCCAGGAACCTGAAGCTCGCGAACAAGTACTGCTCCAGAGTCTGCTGCATGTACGCGATCAAGAACGCGCAGATCATCATGGAGCATTACCCGGATGCGGAGATCGCCATATATTACAATGATATACGCGCGTTCGGCAAGGGGTTCGAGGAGCTCTATCACAGAGTTAGAGAAGAATATGGCGTGGAGTTCATTCGTGGAAGGCCCGCGCGGCTCCTCAGGGATCCCGCCACGGACAACATCATTATCAGAGCTGAGGAGACTCTATTGGCAAAGATCACGGAGAGGGAGTTCGATCTCGTCGTGCTCTCCGTCGGCCTTACGCCGAATCCCGCGACCTCTCCCATACAGAAGATGTTGAGCCTGCCGGTATCGGACGACGGTTTTCTCATGGAATCGCACCCCAAGCTGAGGCCTGTCGAGACGGCGATCGAAGGAGTGTTCATCTGCGGGTGCGCCCAGGGGCCCAAGGATATCCCCGATTCCGTTGCACAGGCGAAGGCGGCGGCATCGGCCGCGGCGACTCTCATGATCAGGGGCAAGCACATAGTCGAGCCGCTCTGCGCGTCTATCGATGAGCGCCTCTGCGTCGGTTGCGGCCTGTGCGCTGAGCTGTGCGCGTATCACGCGATAGAGCTCGTCGAGAAGGACGGACAGACCAAGGCTGTCGTCACGGAGGCGCTCTGTCACGGGTGCGGCACGTGCGCCGCAGGCTGTCCCCAGCACGCGATCTCGCAATTGCAATTCACGGACCAGCAGATATCGAACGAGATATCAGCCGCGCTCAGCACGATAAAGGTCTCGGGAGGCGAGCAGTGATGGGAGAGGCGGAGAAGGTCTTCATAAGCGGTCTACGGGAGAAGCTGATCGAAGACAAGGTGATCACCGAAACCGACCTAGACCCAGAATTCGCTGCGGAGATCATAAGATACGGCGGCAAGGATGTTATGACCTGTCTTCAGTGCGGCAATTGCACTGGTGTCTGTCCAATCAGCCTCAAGATCGAGTACAAGACGAGGACCACGATAAAATACTGCCAATTCGGGATGAAGAACTACACGCTCGGAACGAGATGGGTTTGCGCCACATGCTACAGATGCTTCGAGCACTGCCCGGCCGACCTCAACCCGGCAGAGGTGATGATCGCTCTCAGGCACATCGCGGTGAGGGAGGGCATAATACCGCCGTTCGTCAAGACAGCGGCATCGAACCTGCTGCAGTTCGGCCTGACCGTTAGACCGGACGAGGCTATGATGAAGGAGCGGAAGAAGCTGGGATTGCCGGTCGCCCCTTCCGCCTTGCCAGAATGGGAATCCGTTAAGAAGGAGATAGCGACCATCATCGAGGCCACCAAATACGATAGGCTTCTGGGTATCGCCAAGAAGGAGGAGGGCGAATGAGCTTCGCGTACTTCTTCGGCTGCGTGATACCTAGCAGATACCCAGGCATCGAATACGCCGTGCGGTACGTCACCGGGAAGGAGGGGCTTAAGCTCGACGTCATGGACATCCCCGAGTTCTCCTGCTGTCCAGTTCCAGGGATTTTCTACTCGACCGACAGGGATACCTGGCTCGCACTGGCTGGACGAAACCTGTGTCTGGCGCAGAAGGAAAGGACGGAGATTATGACCGTCTGCAACGGATGCTACAGTTCTTTGCTCAAGGCGACGGAGTACCTCGCCGAGCCGAAACGGATGGGCCAGACCAACAAGATACTCTCGAAGATAGGGATGAAATACACCGGAATTGCGGAAAGAGTCGAGGGCAGTTCCAGGAAGGTGTTCCGGCCTGTCTCGGTCCGGCACTTCGTGGATGTCGTGCACACGGATCACTCGATGAAGCTCCTGTCGGAGAACATCAAGCGCCATCTCGGCAAGCTTCGGGTGGCGGTGCACTACGGATGCCATTATCTGCGGCCGACGGAATGGACGGCCATCGACGATCCGAACGACCCTGTCAAGGTCGATGACCTCGTCAAGGCCGTTGGCGCGGAGAGCATCGATTACGAAGACAAGCTTGCCTGCTGCGGCGCCGGCGGAGGCGTACGAAGCCATATCATAGAGCTCGCGAACGCGCTCACGGAAGACAAGTTCAAGAACATCTCGAACGAGAACGCGGATGTGATCGTCACTCCCTGCCCGTTCTGCCTTCTCCAGTTCGATAACGCCCAGAAGTCCTTCACGAAGCGCGGCATTCCGGTCATCCATATCGCCCAGCTGATGGCAATCGCGATGGGCGCGGACATCTCGAAGATGGCGTTCGAACTGCACAACATTTCCTGCAACCCGCTTCTCGCGAAGATAGGGGAGGTGCCGAAGTGACCGACGGATCCTTCGAGCCGAAGATAGTCGCGTTCTGCTGCAACTGGTGCTCGTACGCGGGCGCGGACCTAGCGGGCGTAAGCAGGTTCCAGTATCCCCCGAACGTCAAGATTATCAGGGTCATGTGCTCCGGCAGGGTGGACCCATCGTTCGTGCTCGAGGCGTTCCGGAAGGGAGCGGACGGAGTCATAGTGGCCGGATGCCATATCAACGATTGCCATTACATCAGCGGAAACCACAAGGCGGAAGCGCGCGCGGAGTTTCTCAAGGCGTTTCTCGAAGAGGTCGGAATAGATCCAGCGCGGTTCAAGCTCGAATGGATCGCGGGCTCCGAAGGGGAAAAGTTCGCGACGACGGTCAGGAAGATGGTAGACGAGCTCAAGGTTCTCGGGCCGATCGGGGAGGAGATGCAATGACCGATAAAATAGGTGCGGCCCTCGTTGTAGGGGGCGGACCCGCCGGTATCCAGGCGGCTCTCGATCTCGCGGACATGGGGCTCAAGGTCTACCTGCTCGACGAGAAGACCACGATAGGCGGCAACATGGCGCGCCTGGACAAGACCTTCCCGACGAACGACTGTTCGATGTGCATTCTGTCGCCGAAGCTCGTAGCGGCCGGGAGGCATCCGAACATACAGCTGATAATGAACGCCGAGATAACGGGGCTCAAGGGGAAGCCGGGGAACTTCAAGGTCCAGATCAAGAGATACTCGACGTACATCGACAGCTCGAAATGCACCGGATGCGGAGTCTGCGCGGATCATTGCCCGATCGAGGGGACGAACGAGTTCGACATGAACTTGGCGCCGAGGAAGGCGATCTACATACCGTTCCCGCAGGCGGTGCCCCTGGTGTACGCGATCGACCCCGGTCTCTGCATCGGATGCGGCGAGTGCAAGCAGTTCTGCAAGGCGGGAGCGATAGTCTACTCCCAGAATAGGGAGAACATCGAGGAGCTCGACGTCGGCGCTATCCTGCTCGCGCCCGGATACGATTTTTTCGATTCGAAGATGAAGAGAGAGTACGGATACGGCGCATTCCCGAACGTCGTGTCGAACATCGAGTTCGAACGACTGTTGAGCGCCTCTGGGCCGACGAGGGGGCATATCATCAGGCCCTCCGATGGCGACGTGCCCGAGAGGATAGCCTTCATCCAATGTGTGGGGTCCAGAGACGAGCAGACGGGAAACACCTACTGCTCCGGTTACTGCTGCATGGCGGCGCTGAAGGAGGCCGTCATCGCGAAGGAGCACACCGGGAAGCTCGAGACGCACATCTACTTCATGGACACCAGGGCCTTCGGCAAGGAGTTTGAGGAATACCTGCAGAGGGCCGAAAGGGAATACGGTGTCGTCGTTCACAGGAACAACAGGATATCGAACCTCAACCAGGACGAGAACGGCAATCTGATACTCAGGTATCATGAAGAGGCGGAGATCCACGAAGAGGTATTCGACATGGTCGTGCTCTCCGCGGGCGCCAGGCCCCCTGCGAACGCCCGGGCGCTCGCGAAGGCTCTGGGAATAGAGCTCAACAAGTTCGGGTTCTGCGAGACCGACGATTTCACTCCGATAGAGACGAACGTCCCGGGAGTCTACATCTGCGGGATGTTTTCCGGCCCGAAGGACATACCCGACTCCATCGCGCAGGCGAGCGGCGCGGCGGGCAAGATCGCCACCTTGCTCGGCGAGGCGAGGAACACGCTCGTGACTCCGCGGGAATACCCGCCCGAGCTGGACGTGAGCGGCCAGGAGCCGCGCGTCGGCGTGTTCGTGTGCCATTGCGGGATAAACATCGGCGGGGTCGTCGACGTCCCCGCGGTCATGGAATACGCCAAGACGCTCCCGGGCGTGGTATACGCCGAGCAGAACCTGTACACCTGCTCTCAGGACACCCAGGAGAAGATAAAGGCGGTGATCAAGGAGCACAAGCTGAACAGAGTGGTAGTTGCTTCCTGCACGCCGAGGACACATGAGCCCCTGTTCAGGAACACGGTCAGAGAGGCTGGCCTGAACCAGTACCTGTTCGAGATGACGAACATCCGGGACCAGTGCTCTTGGGTTCACATGCGCGAGCCGGAGAAAGCGACCGAGAAGGCGAAGACGCTCGTGAGGATGGCGGTCGCGAAGGCGAGATTGCTCGAGCCACTCGCGGTCCCGAAGGTCAAGGTAGAGCAGTCGGCGCTCGTCATCGGCGGCGGCCTGTCGGGAATGACAGCTGCGCTTGCCATCGCAGAGGGCGGCTTCGCTGTTCACCTCGTCGAGAAGAGCGACAGGCTCGGGGGTCATCTGAACAATATCTACCACACGCTAACCGGGCTCGACCCACAGGAGGTCCTTGCGGAGCTGAAGAAGCGGATCGAGCAGAACGACAAGGTCAAAGTCCACCTGAACTCAACGGTGACGGAGATGTCCGGATACCTGGGCAACTTCGTCTCGAAGCTGTCCGACGGCTCGGAGGTCAAGCACGGCGTGGTGATAGTAGCCACCGGAGCCGTGGAGTACAAGCCCAAGGAGTACATGTACGGCCAGGACAAGCGGGTCATACTCCAGACGGAGCTCGGGGAGATGCTCGCGAAGAAGCAGTTCAAGGCGAACAGCGTCGCAATCATACAATGCGTCGGTTCGAGGAACGAAGAGAGCCCCAACTGCAGCAGGATTTGCTGCTTCACCGCGATGGCGAACGCACTCAGGATCAAGAAGGAGCACCCGAAGACAGACGTCTACGTCCTCTACCGGGACATAAGGACGTACGGGTTTGCGGAGGAGCATTACAACGAGGCCGCCAGGCTCGGCGTGCTTTTCGTCAGATGGGACGTCGACAAGCCCCCGGTCGTCAAGGAGGAGCACGGGCATCTCGTCGTCAGGGTCCACGAGCAGTTCATCGGGGACGAGATCGAGATAAGACCCGACTACCTGGTCCTCAACGCAGGCGTTAGGGCGAACCCCGATAACGAGTCCCTGGCCAAGATGCTGAAGGTCCCCCGGATGAAGGACGGGTTCTTCCTCGAGGCGCACATGAAGCTCCGGCCGGTCGATTTCGCGACCGACGGGATATTCCTGTGCGGGCTTGCGCACTCCCCGAGGCGCATAGGAGAGAGCATCGCGATGGCGAACGGCGCGGCGGCGAGGGCGATGACGATCCTCTCCAAGACGGAGGTCGAGTCCGAAGGCGCGGTGTCGGTTGTCAACGAGGACAAGTGCCGCGGCTGCGGCGACTGTGAGTCCGTCTGCGAGTTCGGCGCTGCGAGAGTCGTCGAGGTCAAGCCCGGTGTGTTCAAATCACAGATCAACGAGATACTGTGCAAGGGTTGCGGGACGTGCGTCGCGGCGTGCTGCAACGGTGCCATAACCAGCCGGCATTTCAAGTCCGTACAGATTATGAAGATGCTCGAGTCGATGCTTAAGGAGGCGAGGGCATGAGCGCCGAAGCCAGTGCCGAGCAGGCCATAAAGCCCGGCGAGGGCTGGGAGCCGAACATAGTCGCGTTCTGCTGCAACTGGTGCTCGTATGCAGGCGCGGACCTCGCGGGCGTAAGCAGGTTCCAGTATCCCCCGAACGTCAAGATCGTCAGGGTCATGTGCTCCGGCAGAGTCGAGCCTCAGTTCGTCCTGCGCGCGCTCGAACTCGGCGCGGACGGAGTCCTTGTCTGCGGCTGTCATATCGGCGACTGTCATTACATCGCGGGCAACGAGAAGGCGGAAAAGCGCATGAAGATGACCGCGGAGCTCTTGGACATACTCGGCATCGGACACGAGAGGATGAGGCTGGAATGGATCTCGGCATCCGAGGGTCAGAAGTTCGCGGACACGATGCGAGAGTTCACCGAGAAGATACGGGCGCTCGGGCCGAACCCGTTGGGCAAGGGGGGTGGCGGGACTGGCTGAGATCAATAAGCTAATCGAGGAGACGGGGGCGTTCGACTGCGTCGAGTGCGGGAAATGCACGAGCGTCTGCCCGGCAGCCGTTTTCAATCCCGATTTCGCCCCGAGACTGATAGTCGTGAAGGCGCTCGAGGGTATCAAGAACGATCCGGTGACGCAGAAGAACATGTGGGTCTGCCTCACCTGCGAGATGTGCAATTCGATGTGCCCGTACAAGGTGAACTACTCGGGCTTCATACAGGGATTGAGGGCGAACTCGTTCCGGGAGGGCAACCTGCCAATCTGCTCCCAGGGCGGGCTGATCCATACGATGCAGCGCCTGATGGCGAACGAGTCGCTGAGGCAGAACAGGCTCGGATGGCTCACCGATGACCTGAAAATCTCCAAGGATAAGGGCGATGTCCTGCTGTTCACCGGATGCGCATATCAGCTCGGGACCATCTATTCCGACAGGATAAGCTACCTCAGAGATGTCCCTCCTTCGGCCGTGAAGATATTGAACGCGGCTGGCGTTACGCCGGTCGTCATGCCGGACGAGGTCTGCTGCGGCCACGACCTGCTCTGGCTAGGGGACGAGGACAGCTTCTTCAAGCTGATGGATAAGAACATCGCGCTCATCAAGGCTACTGGAGCGAAGAAGGTCGTGTTCACCTGTCCTGAGTGCTACAGAACATTCGATATCGATTACCAGGATTTCTCGGGCGATCTCCCGTTCGAGATGGTGCACATCTCGGAGTTCGTCGCGGACGCAATCGCGGAAGGGAAACTGAAGCTTGGCAAGCTGGAAAGGAAATTCACGTATCACGACTCCTGCAGGCTCGGCAGGCACATGAAGGTCTATGACGCCCCGAGAGAGGTCCTGGGGGCGATCCAGGGCGCGCAGCTCGTCGAGATGGACCGGTCGAGGGACAAGGCGACCTGCTGCGGCGTGAACGCCTGGGCGAACTGCGACGAGACGGGGAAGAAGATGCAGATAGACCGGCTGATGGAGGCGAAGAAGACGGGGGCGGATGCGATGCTCACCTTCTGCCCGAAATGCGAGGTGCATTTCAACTGCGCGACGCACAACAAGGTCCCTGTGGAAAAATCGCTGGTCGACATTCCAGTTGAAGATTTCACAATTACGATAGCTAAAGCCTTGGAAGGAAAGTGATTTGAATGGACAGGACATCGCATGAACCCACTCGCAGATATCTCATGATAGAGCTATCCTGCGACCAGACCCAGTGCAAGCCATGCACGTACCCGAACTGCCAGAGATACGTCAGACATCAGACGAAGAACAAGAAGCTCGCGGCGACGATCAGACCTATCTCGTCCAAGGCGCTCGAGATAAACGCGCCGAAGGAATCGGAGCTGAAAAGCACCTCTGAAATCGGGTACCCGCATCACGTGAACAGATACATACTCGCGGAGCTCTCGTGCACGGAGGCGAAGTGCTCGCCCTGCACGTACCCTAACTGCCAGAGGTTCGTCCGGTCGAAGAAGGTGACCGGCAAGACAAAGACCCCTGTCGTCTCGGTCACGGAATTGAAGGGCGACAAGCAGGTCAAGGAGATAATCCACAAGAAATGATGAGTGACTGAATTCGTCCCAAAACTATGGGAAAATCAACAGTAATCGAAAACGCGTGAAGAACGAACAGAGAAGAGATGCCGATGATGGAGTCGAAAATAATAAGTGATGAAAGCAAATACCGAGCAAGTCGAGCTGGTGCTTCAACCACTGGCTACTTGCATTCGCGCTCAGGATTAGGATCGCACAACGAATTTGGGGAGTGAAGCGATGGACAAAGCTGTATTGGTGATTGGTGGCGGGATCGCGGGCATACAGGCCGCGCTGGATTTGGCCGACAAGGGCATTCCGGTGCATATGGTCGAGAAGAGTCCGAGCATAGGCGGCAGGATGGCGCAACTGGACAAGACGTTCCCGACGAACGACTGTTCAATCTGCATCCTAGCGCCGAAGATGGCAGACTGCTATGCGCACCCGAACATCAATGTGATGACGTACTCCGAAGTGAAAGAGGTCAAGGGGACTGCCGGAGATTTCACCGTCAAGGTGCTCAAGAAGGCAAGATATGTGGACGAGTCGAAGTGCACTGGCTGTTGCGAGTGCATCGAGAAGTGCCCTACGAAGGTCCCGAACGAATGGGAGCAGAACCTCAGCGTGCGAAGAGCAATCTATCTACCGTTCATGCAGGCGGTACCGAGGGTCGTCACTATAGATAAGGAGAACTGCCGCATGCTGAAGGAGGGCAAATGCGGTGTATGCAAGAAGATCTGCAAGAGGGAAGCGATCAACTACGAGATGAAGGACGAGGAGGTCGAATTGAACGTCGCCGCCATCATCGTCGCCATAGGATTCGACCTTTGGGACCCGTCCGTCGCCGCGGAGTACGGCTACGGCAAATACCCCAACGTCTTCACTGCGATGGAATACGAAAGGATGATAAACGCCGCCGGACCGACCGGGGGGCACATCAAGAGGAGATCCGATGGCGAGCACCCGAAGAGGATGGCGTTCATCCAATGCGTCGGTTCCAGGAACCCGCAGTTGGGTCATCCTTACTGTTGCGCGGTCTGCTGCATGTTCTCCGTAAAGGAGGCAATGTTGGCGAAGGAGCACTACGACGACATCCAGTCGACGATTTTCTATAAAGATCTCAGGACGTGCGCGAAGAACTTCTTCGAGTACGCCGAGAGGGCGAGGAGAGACTACGGCGTCAGGACGATCAACTCGGACGGTACGGTCAAGGAGAACAAGGACAACCATAACCCGATAGTGGTCTATGATGTCGGGGGGCGTCCCGTCGAAGAGGAATTTGATATAGTGGTCCTGGCGAACACTCTCATACCGCGGAAGGATGCAGGCGAGCTCGCCAAGGTTCTGGGGATAAAGCAGGACGAGTTCGGATTCTTCGCTTCGACCGATAATGTAATGAGCCCCGGGAACACCAACGTTCCTGGAATTTTCATTGCGGGATACTGTGCGGGTCCCGCCGACATCCCTGAGTCGGTTGCACAGGGTTCCAGCGCGGCCGCAAAGGCGATGCAAATCATAGCTCAGACCGGAGGGGGCTGAAAGAGATGGCAGAGCAGGCCGAGAAACCGCGCGTTGGAGTATTCGTCTGTCATTGCGGGTCGAACATAGCGGGCGTTGTCGACGTCAAGGCAGTTGCGGAATATGCCAAGACGCTTCCAGATGTCGCCTTCGCGACGACCAATATGTACACGTGCGCGGAGGATGGTCTGGCGAATATCAGAGGCGCCATCAAGGAGCACAAGCTCAACAGGGTGGTCGTCTCCGCCTGCACCCCGAGGACGCATGCGCCCCTCTTCCAGTCGGTATGCGAGGAAGCGGGTTTGAACAAGTATCTGTTCACGTTCGTCAATATCCGGGAGCACTGCTCCTGGGTTCATATGAAGGAGAAGGAGCTGGCCACCGAGAAGGCGAAGGATCTTATCAGGATGGGGGTCGCAAAGGCGAGGCTCCTTACCCCGCAGACGGAGCCCAGGATATCTGTTGAGAAGAGCGCTCTTGTCATCGGCGGAGGAGTGGCGGGGATGACCGCCGCTCTGTCGTTGGCAAAGATGGGATTCCCGGTCCACCTCGTCGAGAAGGAGAAGGAGCTGGGCGGGTTCGTCAGGAACCTCAACAACCTGTATGTCACAACGAAGGACGCCATGGAGACGATAAAGCCTCTGATACAGCAGGTCATGTCACATCCGAACATCAAGGTCTACCTGAACTCGAAGGTGAGCGACGTCTTCGGATACATCGGCAACTATGATATCAAAATAAAGACGGACGACCAGGAGACGAAGCTGAAGGTCGGCGCGATAATAGTGGCGACCGGAGCGATCGAGTACACGAAAGAAGGGCTGTACGGGTACAACATGTACAAGAATGTCGTCACGCTGACCGAGTTCGAGATAATGTGCAAGAACAAGACGCTCCCGAAGCTGAAGAACGTCGTCTTCATCCAGTGTGTCGGGTCGCGTGGCCAGGACAAGTCGTACTGCTCGCGGATATGCTGCAACGTCGCGATCAAGAACGCGATAAACATCGCCGACAACTACGACAACATGCTGGGCATAGCTCAGCAGCTGGGCAAGGTGATTCCCGAGGTGCCGGTCGAGCCGAAATCGCCGACCCCCGAGATAACCGAAAGGAGACGGCGCCGGAGAGGCAGAGGCGAGGAGGGCGAGGTCGTCGAGGAGGAGAAGATCGGGCCATCGGACAAGATCGAGATCACGGTCTTCAACAGGGACATCATGAGCTACGGTCTCGATCACGAGCTGTCATTTAACAAGGCGAGAGAGAAGCGCATCAGGTTCGTCAGGTACACGCCGGAAAGAAGGCCCGAGGTCATCATGAAGGGCGATCAGCTATTCGTCAAGTACTTCCACGAGACCCTGAAGGTCGAGAGGGAGATGCCGGCAGACCTGGTCATCCTGTCCACGCCACTAATAGCCCCGCCGAACCAGGAGCAGCTCGCGAAGATGCTGAAAGTCCCGGTGGGCCAGGACGGCTTCCTGCTCGAGGCGCACGTGAAGCTAAGACCCGTGGACTTCGCCACGGATGGGATATACGTCTGCGGCACGGCCAAGGGTCCCGCGGACATCACAGAAGCGATAAGCCAGGCAGAAGCGGCGGCGTCCAGGGCGGCGATACCGCTCCGCAAGGGATACGTCCAGGCGGAGGCCATCATGGCGCAGGTCAACCAGGAACTCTGCGTTGGATGCGGGACCTGCATAGAGGTCTGCCCGTACGGCGCGATATCGAAGAACGAGAACGGCTTGGCGGAGGTCGTCGCCGCCGCGTGCAAGGGCTGCGGCTGTTGCGGCGCGTCATGCCCATGCTCGGCGATAGTCATGACGAACTATTCCGACGACCAGCTTCTAGCAGAGGCGACCGCGGCTTTGAAGGAGGCGATCTGAGATGGCAGAGGAGTTCAAGCCAAAAATCGTCGGATTCATGTGCAACTGGTGTTCGTACGCCGGTGCAGACCTTTGCGGAGTGAGCAGATACCAGTACCCGCCGACTCTGAGAGTGGTTCGCGTGATGTGCAGCACGAGGATCAGCCCGAAGATGATAATAAGAGTGCTCCGCGAAGGCGCGGACGGCGTGATGGTGGGCGGCTGTCATTTGGGCGATTGTCACTACATTAGCGGGAACTACTACACGGAGAAAAGGTTCGACATGGCTCTCAAGCTCATCTCGCTCGCAGGCCTCGAGCCCGACAGGATACGCCTCGAATGGGTCTCGGCCTCAGAGGGAGAGAAGTTCTCCAAGGTGGTGACGGATTTCACCGCCAAGGTCAAGCAGCTGGGTCCCACGCCCGTGAAGACGAACCCTGAACTGGCACTCAGGCTCGAAGCGGCCGAGCTGGCCGCAGAGAACTTCCGGCTAACGGCGCTGACATCGAAGGAATATCCGCTCAACGTGAAGGGCAACGTCTATGGCGAAAAGGTCGACGCCGAGAAGCTTCGGAAGATAGCGCACCAGGCGGCAGAGGAGGAGTTCGAGAGGGCGATGATACTCACGCTCGCGAAGAGGAACAGGTTGTCCGTGAAAGATCTCGCACGAGAGATGAAAGTGCCTTCGAGCAGGGTCCTGGAGCACATCGTCACTCTCAGGCAGCAGAATCTGATAGCGATGGACCACGCGGAGGGGTACACTCCGACTTATCATACATTGTCATTGGGAGGTGACTAGAATGGCGGTTTCAAGTCAGCCGATCGGCTCGGTGCTGATTGTCGGAGGAGGGGTATCCGGCATTCAGTCTGCGCTCGATCTCGCGGACTCGGGGTACAAGGTCTACATGGTCGACAGGCGGCCGAGCATCGGCGGCACAATGGCTCAGCTGGACAAGACCTTCCCGACGAACGACTGCTCGATGTGCATTCTCGCGCCCAAGCTGGTCGCGTGCGGCAGGCATCACAACATCGAGCTGATAACCAACGCTGAGGTATCGATCGTCGAGGGACACGAGGGCGCGTTCAGGGTCACGTTGAAGAAGAAGGCGCTCAGGGTGAACGAGGAGAAGTGCACCGGATGCGGCACGTGCGCGTCGAAGTGCCCGATAGAGGGCAAAGACGAGTACAACGAGAAGACGAAGCGGAGGAAGGCAATATCGGTGTCCTACGCTCAGGCGGTGCCCCTGGTCTATAGCATCGATCCCGACCTGTGCATAGGGTGCGGGATATGCCAGAACGAGTGCAGGGCGAAGGCGATCGAGTACGACCAGACCGAGAAGATAATAGAGCTGAACGTCGGATCGATAATCCTCTCCCCGGGATTCGACGAGTTCGATGCGACATTGAAGCCCGAGTACGGGTACGGCCGGTTCAAGAACGTCGTCACGAGCATCGAGTTCGAGAGGATGCTCAGCGCTACCGGGCCCTATGTCGGCACCGTCATGAGGCCATCGGACGGGGACATCCCGAAGAAGGTCGCGTTCATCCAATGCGTCGGTTCGAGGGACAAGAAAGTTGGCAACGAGTACTGCTCGTCCGTATGCTGCATGTACTCCATCAAGGAGGCCGTGATAGCCAAGGAGCACACGCACGGAATCGAGCCGACGATATTCTTCATGGACATGCGCGCGTTCGGCAAGGAGTTCGACGATTACTACAACCGGGCGCAGAAGGAGCACGGCATCAGGTTCGTGAGGTCCAGAGTGGCGAGCGTTTCGGAGGATCCGGTCACGAACAACCTGAAACTGAGGTACGTCGAGGGGGACGAACCTAAAGAGGAGGAGTTCGGGCTGGTGGTTCTCGCCGTCGGCTTCAGGCCTCCGGCAAGCGCGCTGGCGCTCAGCAATGCGATGAGCTCTACGAGGGCGGGCTCGGTCGACCTCAACGAGGACGGCTTCTGCGCGACGAAGATATTCTCTCCGGTTGACACGACGAGGCCGGGCGTGTTCGTGAGCGGCGCGTTCTCGGCGCCGAAGGACATCCCGATGACCGTTGCCGAGGCATCGGCCGCGGCCGCGCGGGCAGGGTCGATCATAGCCAAGGC
Source organism: Thermoplasmata archaeon (assembly GCA_038852105.1). Lineage (GTDB taxonomy): Archaea > Thermoplasmatota > Thermoplasmata > UBA10834 > DTMW01 > JAOUEZ01. The sequence goes on along the minus strand of JAWCKK010000001.1, from coordinate 89,628 downwards.
CCGAAACACGCTCGTGACGGCTAAGGAGTACCCGCCGGAGATCGACGTCTCCGGGCAGGAGCCGAGGATAGGCGTTTTCGTCTGCCATTGCGGTATCAACATCGGCGGAGTCGTGAACGTTCCCGAGGTGACGGAGTACGCGAAGAAGCTCCCGAACGTGGTCTACGCGACCCACAACCTTTACACCTGCTCTCAGGACACCCAGGAGAAGATCAAGGAGATAATCAAGGAGCACAAGCTGAACAGGGTCGTGGTCGCGTCGTGCACGCCCAGGACTCACGAGCCGCTTTTCCAGAACACGATAAGGGAAGCGGGGCTCAACCCGTACCTGTTCGAGATGGCGAACATCCGGGACCAGTGCTCCTGGATACACATGCACGAACCGGAGAACGCGACGAAGAAATCGAAGGACCTGGTAAGGATGGCAGTCGCGAAGGCTCGTTTGCTCGAGCCTCTGGAGAAACTGACGATACCTGTCACGCAGTCCGCGCTCGTACTCGGCGGCGGAGTCGCCGGGATGACTTCCGCTCTCGAGTTGGCCAAGCAGGGATTCCAGGTATACCTTGTCGAGAAGGAAAAGGAGCTTGGCGGATACCTTAGGAAGATCCACTTCATGGCCGAAGAGGGCACGAACCCTCAGGAAGCGCTCAGGAAGATGGTCTCCGAGGTCGAGAAGAACCCGAAGATAAAGGTCTACAAAGGCGTGAGCGTCACATCGATTGACGGCTATGTCGGGAACTTCAAGACGAAGCTTTCTTCCGGGGAGGAGCTCGCGCACGGAGTTGTCATTGTTGCGACGGGCGCGCGGGAACTGAAGCCTGATGAGTACCTCTACGGCAAGGACCCGAAGGTGAAGACGTTGCTGGAGTTCGAGGAGCTGCTCGCGAAGAACGAGGTCAAAGGCGACACGACCGTTTTCATCCAATGCGTCGGGTCGAGGGAAGGCGACCACCCGAACTGCAGCCGCGTGTGCTGCACGAGCACGATGACGAACGCGATCAGGCTGAAGCAGAAGAACCCGAACGCGAAGGTGGTCGTTCTGTACCGGGATATCAGGACTTACGGCTTCAGGGAGAAATGGTACAACAAGGCCTCCGAGCTCGGAGTGATATTCGTGAGGTTCGCCGATGAAGACAAGCCGAAGGTGGAGCACAAGGACGGCAAATTGACCGTTCATGTGACGGATGCGAACACGAAAGAGGCGTTCGTGTTCCACCCGGACAACCTTGTGCTCGCAGCGGGCACGAGGGCGAACCCAGATAACGAGACGATAGCCCCGATGCTCAAGGTGCCCTTGACGAAGGAGCGTTTCTACCTCGAGGCGCACATGAAGCTCCGGCCGGTAGACTTCGCCACGGAGGGAGTGTTCCTGGCCGGGACGGCGCACGGCCCGAAGTTCGTCGACGAGAGCATCGCTCAGGCGCTCGGGGCGGTCGCGAGAGCGGTCACGATACTTTCGAAGGACAAGCTTGAGGCAGAAGGCATTGTCGCTAAGGTCGACGAGGACCTGTGCGACGGGTGCGCTATCTGCCAGCCTATCTGCGAGTACAAGGCAATCGAGATAGGGCCGCACCCGAAGGACCCGAACAAGAGGTTCGCGGTGATCAATATCGGGCTGTGCAAGGGCTGCGGAGCGTGCGTCGGAGCATGCCCGTCAGGCGCTCTGTCGCAGAAAGGCTTCAAGGACGACCAGATACTCGCGATGATAGATGCGGCGTTCGAGGAGGAGGTGAACTGAGATGAGCGAATCGGAGGCACAGCCGATGGGCGCGACGAAAGCCGGGGAGAAGGCCTGGGAGCCGAAGATACTCGTCTTCTGCTGCAACTGGTGCTCGTATGCGGGCGCGGACCTGGCCGGTGTCAGCAGGCTCCAGATGCCCACGAACTTCAGGAGCATCAGGGTCATGTGCTCGGCGAGGGTCGATCCCGAGTTCGTCCTCAGGGCCTTCCAGAAAGGGGCGGACGGCGTTCTCGTCGCAGGCTGCCATCCGGCGGACTGCCACTACATAGGCGGGAACTACAGGACGAGGAGAAGGATGGCATTGCTCAGGATGCTGCTGAAGCAGTTCGGGCTCGACAAGGACCGTCTGAGGCTCGAATGGATATCCGCGGGAGAGGGGGACCGGTTCCAGCAGACGATAGTCGAATTCACGAACAAGATTACCGAGCTCGGGCCGAGCCCGATAAAGGAGGCCGCAGAGGGAGGCTGATTTCGATGGCGACGCTCAAGGCGAGGTTGGACGCGGCGAAGATGACGCTGGACGGAGAGAGAGTGCGATGGCTCGTCGGAAAGCAGGAGGCGCTCACCGAGGGGAAGAACGTGTTCGGAGAGCAGCTCCAGAAAAGCAGGTACGAGTTCATCGTTCAGAAGGCGGCCGCTGTGGAATACAGGCGGAACCTTCTGCTCGCCAACCTCACAGAGCCGAGATCGGTCCACGAGCTCCACGAGCTGACCGGGATGCCCAAGAAGGAGATAGTGGAGAACATTATCGCCCTGCTCAGATGGAGGAAAATCGAGCAGGTCGGGATGAAAGGCCGTTCTCCGTTGTACGTGGCGCTTGGGGAAGTAAAGATCAACGATGACAAGGAAGGTGCATAAGAATGGCAGACAAGATCAACATCGCACTATACTGGGGTGCGGGATGCGGAGGATGCGACGTCGCCGTGCTCGACATAGACGCCGCGATTCTGGACGTCGCGGGGATAGCGAATGTCACGCTCTGGCCGATAGGCTTCGATACGAAGTACAGCGACATCGAGAAGATGCCTGACAAGAGCATCACGATATCATTCTACAACGGTGCGATAAGGAACGAGGAGAACGAGCATATCGCCAGATTGCTCAGGCAGAAGTCGCAGATAATGATAGCTTTCGGGTCGTGCGCCTGCTTCGGAGGGACCCCGGGGCTCGCAAACGTCACGAACAAGAAGGAGATACTGGAAACGGTATACACCGACAAGACCCCGTCTACTGACAACCCGGGTCGGGTGTTCCCGTCGAAGCACATCAAGGTGCCCGAGGGCGAGCTGGAGCTGCCCGACCTCTACGATCAAGTGCTGACGCTGGACGACATAATGGACGTGGATTACTTCATGCCCGGCTGCCCGCCGACCGTCGAGCTGATATCGACCGCCATCGGGGCGGTGATGAAGCACGTCAAGGAAGGCGCTCCGTTGCCCCCGAAGGGAGCGGTCATCGCCTCGGACAAGACCCTTTGCGACGAGTGCAGGCGGAAGAGGACCGAGACGGGGAGGAACATCACAAAGATAGTGCAGCCGTACGAGATCCTGCCCGACCAGGAGAAGTGCCTGATCGACCAGGGCATCATCTGCATCGGACCCGCGACGAGAGCCGGGTGCGGCGCCATGTGCCCGAACGGCAACATGCCCTGCAGGGGATGCATGGGGCCGACGAAGGCGGTCATAGACCAGGGCGGCAGCATGCTTTCCGCATTGGCATCGATATTCAACATTACAGACAAGGAAAGCCAGCTGAGCGAGGAGGACATCGAGAAGCTCCTGGACCAGATAAAGGACCCGCTCGGAACTTTCTACGCGTTCACGCTGCCGAAGTCCCTGCTGAAGAGGACTTATACGGAGAAGAAGAGGAAGGGGTGAATCGAGATGGCCGGACCTATCATTTCGGATCAGAAAGTCAAGACGGACAAGAAGAGGATAACAATCGACCCTGTGACGAGGCTCGAGGGACACGGGAAGATAGATATTTTCCTGGACGAGAACGGCAACTGCAAGAATGCCTACTGGCAGGTGCCAGAGCTGAGAGGGTTCGAGAGGTTCTGCGTCGGCAGACACGTCTCGGAACTCCCGGTGCTCACGAACAGGCTTTGCGGAGTATGCCCCGCGGCTCACCACATGGCGGCCGCTAGAGCGCTCGATGCCGTGTTCGACGCCGAGCCGACGGAGACGGCGCACAAGCTCAGGGAGCTGTTCTACATGGGGCAATATGTTCACAGCCACATCGCACACTTCTATGCCCTCGCGGCCCCGGACTTCGTGCTGGGCCCCGCGGCTCCTTACGAAAAGAGGAACATCCTGGGCGTCGTCGAAGCCGTGGGAGTGCCGATCGGTGCCGAGGTCATCAAGCACAGGCACTACGGGCAGAAGGTGCAGGAGATAATCGGCGGCAGGGCGACGCACCCGGTCTTCGGCATCCCAGGCGGGGTATCGAAGCCGATAACCGAGGAAGAGAGAGCCGAGATCGAGAAGATGGCCAAGTCCTGCGTCGAGTTCGGCAAGTTCACCCTGAAGCTCTTCGAGGATGTAGTACTGAAGAACAAGGACTACATGGCTCTCGTGACCAATGGGAACGTGTTCTACCAGACGACGAACTACATCGGCCTGGTCGACAAGGACGACAAGGTCAACTTCTACAGAGGCAAGGTTAAGGTGGTCGATCCGAACGGGAAGGAGCTCGCGAAGTTCGACCCGAAGGACTACCTCAACTACATCGCGGAGCACGTCGAGCCGTGGACGTACATGAAGATGCCGTACTTCAAGCCAATCGGCTGGAAAGGCCTAGTGGATGGTGCTTCGAGCGGAATATACAGAGCCGGACCGCTGGGCAGAGTGAACGTCTCCAAAGGGTTCACGACACCGCTCGCTCAGGCCGCATATGAGAACATGAGGAGCATCGTCAAGAGCCTGGGAGTCACCGGACCGGTACATCACACGCTCGCATATCACTGGATGAGGGTCATCGAGCTTCAGTACGCTGCTGAGAGGATGCTCGAGCTGGCATCTGACAAGTCCATCACGAGCAAGGACGTCCGTGGGAAGGTCGGCGAGCCGAAGGAAGGGGTCGGGATAGTCGAGGCTCCGAGAGGCACGCTGATACACCACTACAAGAGCGACAAGGAAGGCATATGCACGGCGATCAACATGATTGTCGCGACGACGAACAACAACGCGGCCATTGCGCACGAGGTGAAGAAGAACGCGATGGCGCTGATCAAGAACGGGGAGATCTCCCCTGGTCTGCTCAACACTATCGAGATGAGTTTCAGGTGCTATGACCCGTGCAACTCGTGCGGGACGCACATCCTGCCGAACGGCCAGCGGGCGCTCGAGGTCAGGATATTCGATAGCGAAGGCAAGCTGAGACGAAGCATCAGGAACTTCTGATTTCGCTCTGCGAGACCGAAAACCCCTTACACTCCCATCAATTTTCATTTCTTTCAAAGAGGGCGATTCGAGTGAAGCGCAAGACCTTGCTGCTGGGGATAGGCAATCCTATCCGCACGGACGACGCCATCGGCATACTGGTCGCAAGGGAGATATCGAAGATGCGCCTGCCCGACGTCGATGTCGAGGAGATCGCGGCCAGCGGGATCGAGGTGATGGAACTCATGCTAGATTATGATAAGGTCGTGATAGTCGACGCCATAATGCTCCCGGACAGGAGCCCCGGAGAGATTATGAGGCTGGAGGAGAAGGACTTCTCTCACACGGTCCACGGCGCTTCTCCGCACGGCGTGAACTTATCGACTGCTATCATGCTCGGCAAGAAGACCGCGCCTTCGCGGATGCCGAAAGAAATCGTATTCTATGCGATGCAGGCAGCGGACGTGGACACATTCTCAGAGTCATTGACTCCTGATGTAAAGAAAAGCCTGCCTGCGCTGATCGATGTTGTTGTCGATGAGCTTTCAAGGAATTGACTTGGAATTCTCTTCATTGCTTTTTTTCTTCGAACAGGATAACGCTCGACGGCTGCTGTTGAGGTTCCGCTGACATCTCCTTCTTCTTCATCTTATTGGAGTAGAAGACGAATATAGCTCCCAAGATTATCAATGCTAGCCCTACGACGATCGTCATAACATCAATAGCCGTTGTATCAAGACGAACCGTCACGCTCTGGGCAACAGAGGCATAGCCAGCTCCATGATCGAACACAATATACGTCTTACCGCTCCCAGAAAGGTTGCAGGAGAATGTCCCTGATGAGCCACTGGTGGCATAAAGGCTTCCGGCTCTCGGCTCTCCCCAATAGCTATAGGTCGTATACTGCGACTGCGTCAGTATGTACATGTCTACGGTGCCTACTTGCGCGCTGAAATCTCCTTTGATTTGCCCTATTGCCGAGCTAGGGGTCTCAAAATAATAATAGTATTCGTCTCCTGCAGGAATCTCAAATCTCTCCGTCTGGTCCCCGAATATGCCAAACCAAATAATTATCAAGATTCCAATTGTAATCAATATTCCTCCAATTGTCCTCAACATAACGCTCCTTTTCATATTTTCACCTCTACTTTTTGCGCCACTCCAAGTGGAAGAACCTTCTCAAAGGCTTTCCACACATCCTCAGCATAGGCTCTCCTTATGTCTTTCAATCTCACTCCTTCGGTTTTTTTCTGTGTCACAAACTGGTCTGGTGGGGTGATAATCGCCCTGATTTTCTTTCTCCGATTCGAATCGTAGTAATCAATGTTCAGGTTGTATTCAGAAAAGCGTCTTCTTACTTGGATACTCAATATTGACGAGTAAGACACAGTCATAGCATCCTTGCTCGTCGATAAAACTTCTATAGGTTCATTGAAATAATCGACTTCTTTCCTTGACTTTGCAGAATCTGCAATGGCGGAACCGATTATTCCTCCAATGAAATATCCTAATGTTGCAAGAGAGGTGCTTTCCCTTATGAAAATAAATCTCTCGTTGGTGCATAATATTCCGTAATCTTTCGGTCCAAGGGCTCCCTGTACCACCACACGCGGTATCAATCCTAATTTCTTTTCAGACAAGCCAAATCCCCAGCAGATAGATTCTATGCTACTAAAATCGAGAATACAGCATATATATGTTATTGCAGCAACCTCTCAGATAAAAGAATCGTTAGGACCAATGAATGAACACCCTGGGAATGGATGCGCTGGCTACATCCAATGAATGCCTGCGGACTTTCGCGCAAGATTCGATTTTCGCATTGCTATCCATGGGAGGCAATATTCTCAATTGGAAGATTGCATAAAGGGATTGTCAATCGTTGAACGAGAGGTAGTCGTTTCGAGGAAATCAAGAAACGGAAAGAAGATAAACAATCAAGTCGATGTATACATTATTGGGGAATCTATGCGAAAAGAAGAAGAGAACCGTTGCAATAGCTGCAAATATTCGGACCAGGCCCGAAGCGAAATATGCCTGTCATGCAGCAGATACGGAATCCCCAGGACCGATATGTGGCAGCCTGCCGAGAGAAACAAGTACGGATTCAGATCAGCCGAAACCCCGGAATCCAACGAAATGAGGGTGCTGAAGGATCTCATACATCGGGTTTCCGGATATCACGCGATAGGCGTTCAGACAGATGTGTTGATTCGAAAGGCGGGGGAGATCGGCATACCTGAGTTCCGCGCGAGGCATCTCTTGGAGAAGCTCATCGAGCAGGGCAGCGTTACCGTGCCGCTCGAGGGATTCTTGAAACCGACGCAGAGCATGACGCAAGTGCGCTGAGGGGCAGCGATCCGATATTGCCGATCAATCCTCTAGACGGGCGCGGGGATATACCGTCATCGAGCATTAGAAGTCATTCGGCATCTTCTGAATCTGCTCGTATGAGAAGACAGGCCCCTTTTTGCATACCAGGATTGGACCGATGTTGCATCTCCCGCATTTACCTATGCCGCACTTCATCTTGTTCTCGAGAGTCGTGAAGATGGTGTCTGGCCTGAAGCCCAGCTCTATGAGCTCCTTGATGACGAACTTTATCATCACCACAGGCCCGCAGGTCACCGCGATGGTGTTCTCAGGTGCAGGGGCAAGACGCTTAACATTCGCAGGCACGAAGCCGACAAACTCCTTCCATTTCTCCTCCGGCTTGTCAATCGATAGCTCTACTCTGGCCTTTCCGCTCTCCGAGATTCCCTCAAGTTCCTTTCTGAAAACCAGGTCGGCTGAAGTTCTCGCGCCGTAGACTATGGTAATATCTCCAAAATCCGCACGATTGTCCAGTGCGTACATGTATGCCGATCTCAATGGCGGCAAACCGATGCCCCCTCCTATGAACAGGAGGTTCCTCCCCTTCCAATCGTCCATCGGGAAGCCGTTCCCGTAAGGTCCTCGCACGCCTATCCTTTCGCCTGGCTCGAGATAGTGCATGACCGAGGTGACCCTTCCGACGCGCATCACGGTGAATTGTAGCGTCCTGCCCGCCGTCGGGGACGAGGCTATCGAGATCATGCTTTCTCCCTTGCCGAAGACCGACAGCATCGCAAGCTGGCCTGGGCGATACTTGAACTCTGAGGCCTGGCGCTCGTCCTCGAAATCGACCATGAACGTCCTGACGGCGCGTTCGCCTGCCGTCTCCTGCCTTACCTCTGTGACGATTGCAGGATGCGGAAGATACGGGTTCTCAGGCACTCTCATCGCCCTCCCCGGAGATGTCCCGCAGTATCGCAATGAGGTCTATGTCCATCGGGCACAGCTCGCTGCATCTGCCGCACCCGACGCAGGCGATATGGCCAGGATAGTTAGTCGGATGATAGCAGAACTTGTGCATCACCCTCTGTCGCACTCGGCTCGCCTTGTCCGGACGGGGATTATGACTTGAAGTGTGAAGGGTGAACAGAGGGAACTGACAGCTGTCCCAGGACCTCATCCTGTAACCCTTGCCCTTCGTCTCGATGTCATTGATGTCAAAGCACCAGCAGGTAGGGCACAAGTAGGTGCATATCCCGCATCCGATGCACTTCTCTCCCCATTTCTTCCAGACTGGTGATTCGAACTGCTCGAGGAACTTGCTCGGCAGACCGCGTATGTCGGGCATCCTTCTCATTAGCCCCTCTGCGGCCTTCTCGTGTATCTCCTTGGCGCTCGCTATCTGCTCCTTGGTCGGCTCCCGCAACAGGGCTCCCATCTGCCCTGCGATTTCTCGGCCCAATTCAGTTTCCATCTCGAGCAGGTAACCTCCCATTATCTGCGTCATCAGTATGTCCAGATTCTCTCTCCCGAAAGGGTTGCCCCCGGTGGAACTGCAGAAACAATACGGAAAGGGTTTCTCGCACCCGAGAGCTATGATGACCAGATCCTTCCTTCTACGCGCATAGTAGGGATCCTCGATCGGTTCGTCATAGAAATTGTCGTCGAGAAATGTCAGCGCCCTCGCGTCGCAAGGCCTGCACCAGAATACAATCCTTTTCTTTATCTTCGGAAGAGTCTCCTGCTCAATGAGCCCGCTTTTAGCGTCATACGTGAGCAATATTTCGTTCTGCGGCTCGACCACGGCCTTCACGCCCTGTCTCGTCTGGTCGAAATCCATCACCACTTCGTTCGGGTCGCCTATTCTCTTCAGATCGACTACAGGGCCTTCGGCCCTCGGCGCGTAGACCTCGCCGAGCTCCATAAGCCGTCCGATGAATCCCAGGAGGTTCTTCTGGGGGAGAAATCGCGGAGCGCTGTTTTCGCTCACCATATGAAATCACCCGGGTCCTTATCGCACGACTCACCGTAGAGGCTCTTGTCTTCGATGCTCCTTCCGGCCTCATAATCGAACAGTCTCTTGACATCCTTCCTTACCTTCCGGTTCAGCAACCTGAGTGACAGTCCCATCGGGCATGCTCTGTCGCACTCCTCGCAAGTCGTGCAACGGCCCGCCCCGTGATACGCGCGCGCCACCAGGTAGAACGCGTTTGAAGGCAAGGAGCTGTCCTGCCCTGTCCATTGAGGACGATTCGCCTTGTCGCGAGCGGACGACTTATCGGATATCGCCTGTGTCCTGGGATCGATCGCGCACTCCTCGCAGGAACAATACGTGCAAACGTTCCTGCACGCGTAGCATCTCACGCACCTTGAAAACTCCGAGCGCCAGAAGTCCCATCTCTCATCGGTGCTTTTTCTCTCAAGGATTTCTATTGCCTCAATGATAGGCGCGTTCTTCCTATCGCGGTCCTCCCTGCCTATCATGACGTCGAATATCCTCGGCGTATGGCCCTCGCAGATTATGCACTTCTCGAGAAGCACGCCCTCTCGGCTGAGCTTCTTTTCTTCCCCATCAGGTCTTACAAGAACGATTTCATCATCTTTCCAGGTGATTTTGCCGGACACGATATCTTCCGTTGAGAGGATGCCTTTCTTCAGCAGCCGTCTTGCCTTCATCCAGTCGATTACCCCGCGGCAGTCGACGCCGAATATCACGATGTCTTCGCGTCTCTTCTGATGTTCCTTGATAAGCTCGATAACGCCCCTGTCGTCGCATCCTCTTAACACTATCCCGATAGGTCTCTTGTCATCTTCGGGATTCATAGGATATCTATTGTCCTCTATCAGGAACCTGACGAGGCCGGCGGAACACGCCGGCGAGAAAACCGTGTTCGAGGCTTCCCCAGGAGTTCTGATCACTCCTGGCCTAGACCTGAACGCGTTCGATCCTCTCTCCCAGCAGATGACTCCGCGCACTGCTCCAGATCCTACCTTCTCCCTTATCGCCCTCTGCAGCTCAGCGATATCCGTCGTCGTCATTCGGCATCACCGCCTTCGAGCAAGCCCTCCAAGGCTCGGGGCAGTTCGAGCCGTCTCTTCGGCCCCAATCTGGAGACCCTCTCCGCGAAGTCCGCGACCACTTTCCCGAACTTCGCGCCCTCGGAAGCGGAGACCCAGCTCATCTGGAACCTTTCCGGATCTATGCCCGTGTATCCCATCAGCTCGACGAACACCGCATAACGCCTTCTCGCGGCGTAATTGCCCTTGAGGTAATGGCAATCTCCGATGTGACAGCCGCTCAGGAGAACGCCGTCGGCTCCTTCTAGCAGTGCTTTCAACACGAACAAGGGTTCTATGCGAGCCGAACACATGACCCGTATCACCCTTATGTTCGGCGGATACTGCGTTCTCGAGGTCCCGGCGAGATCCGCACCGGCATATGAGCACCAGTTGCATAAGAAGGCGATGATTTTCGGCTCATAGGCTGTCTGCTCGGTCACTCGCTCACCGCCGATTTGATCATCTCGATTATCTGATCATCCCTCAGGTGCTTCTGCTGTATTGCGCCGGACGGGCAGGTCCCGACGCAGCTGCCGCATCCTTTGCAGAGAGCCTCGTTGACGACGGCAACCCCTGTCGAAACGTCAATCGCATTGGTGACACAGACCGCGGCGCACAGGCCGCATCCTGTGCATCTATAAGCGTCGACCGCGGGGACGATGCCCTCGCCTTCTATGGAGGACTTGGATAGCACGGTGCACGCGCGGGAGACCGTCGCATACGCCTGGGCTATGCACTCGTCCGCGAATTTTGGCCATTGCGCGCTTCCGGCTATGAATATACCGTCGGTCGCGAAGTCGACGGGCCGGAGCTTCATGTGCGCTTCGAGGAAGAATCCGTCCTTGCTCAACGGCACCTTCAGAATTTTCGCGATCTCCTGGTTTGTCGGATTGGGAATCATCGGCACGCTGAGAACGAGCATATCCGCATCGAGCTCCAGCTCTTCATCTTCTAGGTCAGCATCGTTGACCCTGATTCTCAGCATTCCAACTGAATCCTCGAGGACCGGTTCTCTTTCCTCGTCGAATCTGACGAATCTTACTCCCAGCTCCTGGGCCTCGCGATATCTGAGTTCATGCAAACCGTACGTCCTGATATCTTTGTGCAGGACGGTCACTTCGCAATCCGGCCATTTCCTCTTCAGCGCGATTGCGTTCTTCACCGCCTCCGAACAGCAAATCCTGCTGCAGTAGCTCCTCTCCTTGCATCGCGCGCCCACGCATTGCAGCATCACGAGTCTCTTTGCCTCGAGCCTTCCTTCCGCGATGAGCTCCTCGAGTTCGGATTGTCTTATGACGCGCCTGTCTGTGCCGTAGCGATATTGCGACGGCACCAGCTCATCGCTTCCCGTGGCCACTATCACGACACCGTGGGTTACCGTCAGCTCGTTCCCGGAGGGCAATTCGATTCTAGATTCGAAGTTTCCCACGAACCCTTTCACATCCGTTACCGTCGAGCCTGTAAGTATCTGGATGTTGGGGTCCGATTCGGCTCTGGCTATGAGGGCGTCGAGATACTCCTTCGGTGATCCGCCGTCCATCGAATATCTCACCTTCGAGAACCTTCCTCCCAGTCTCTCCTCCTTCTCCACGAGTATGCTGGGATAGCCCTGTTCGGAGAGGCCGATAGCGGCAGTAAGCCCGGTGACTCCTCCGCCGATGATGAGTGCCCTCTTAGTGACGGGGAACGTCTGTTTGGGCAGCTGATCGAGAAGCTTCGCGCGACTCACGGACATCCTGACAAGGTCCTTCGCCTTCTCGGTCGCCGCCATCCTTTCGTTCATATGCACCCAGGAGCATTGGTCCCGGATATTCGCCATCTCGAAGAGGTATTGGTTTAGCCCCGCTTCCCTTATAGTGTTCCTGAACAGCGGTTCGTGCGTCCTCGGAGAGCACGCGGCGACGACTATTCGGTTCAGGTTCTTCTCCCTGATTATATCGACTATCTTTTTCTGAGTGTCTTGGCTGCAGGTGTACGTGTTCTCGGTGGCGTACTCCACATACGGGAGCGTCTTCGCGTACTCCACGACAGAAGGCACGTCAACGACTCCGCCGATATTCGTCCCGCAATGGCACACGAACACGCCTATCCGAGGGCGCTCCAGCGAGACGTCCCTCTCCATCGGGTAGGCCTTTTCGACGACCAGTGCTCCCCTCTTTGACGCCACGACAGCCGCGGCTTGGGCGGCGGCTCCGGACGCCTGCGCGACGGTGTCAGGTATGTCCTTCGTGCCTGTGATTATCCCGCACGCGAATACCCCTGGGTTCGAGGTTTTCATCGGATTGTACCTGTTTCCTTCGATGAACCCGTGCTCGTCGAGTTGAACGTTCAGGGCTTTAGCCAGCTTTTTGGCGGACGAAGGGAGGTCGAACCCGACCGACAGCACGACCATGTCGAACTCCTTGCTTGCAACGCCCCTGTCGGTATCGTATCTTACTTCGAGGCTGCCATCCTTCAACTCAGAGATGCCGGCCAGTTTGGATCTGATGAACTTGATCCCCAGCTTCTTGGCTCTCAGATAATAATCTTCGAACTCCTTCCCGACAGCTCTGATGTCGATATAGAAGATGGTCGGCCTGATGTTCGGATTGTGCTCCTTCGCGATGATTGCCGCCTTTATTGCTGCCATGCAGCAAATCGTCGAGCAGTACGGCTTTCCCGCCTTTTCGTCTCTTGAGCCGATGCACTGGGCGAAGGCTATCTCGATCGGTTCCTTTTTGTCAGTCAATCGTTGTATGTGCCCCCCGAAAGGTCCGCTTGAATTCATCATCCGCTCGAATTGGAGGTTCGTCAATACGTTCTTGTATCTCCCAAAGCCGAACTGCCTGAGGTTCTTCGGATTGTAGGAATCCATGCCCGGAGCGAGCACTACGGAGCCGACCTTCAGCTCGACCGTCTCGTTCTTCATCGAATAATCTATGGCATTCGCCTGGCAGACTTCGATGCACTGATCGCAGAGAGCGCACGGCCTGCAGTGGACGCATCTGAAAGCCTCCTCTTTGGCGCTACTCTCGGTATAGCCCAGTTCGACCTCGGCGAACTTCTTGACTCTCTCCTCTACGCTCAAGCGCTTTCGGGCGACCCTCTCCTTGCGCGGTATCTCGCCACCCATACGGGCCATTATCTCTTCGAGCGTTACGTGGTAGAACTTGTCCTCCTCTTCCTTCTCCTCCGCAGGGTCCTGTCCGTTCAGGTACCGCTCGATGCACCTTGCAGCCTTGTTCCCCGCGGCGAACGCCTCAACGGCGGATGCGGGCCCTGAGACTGCATCTCCCCCGGCGAACACCCCCGGAAGGTTCGTGAGCATGCTCTTCTGATCGACCTTTATTGTTTTCCAGTCCGTGAGCTCGATGTCTTCGCCGAGCACGTCTGCCTCAGGAGCCTGGCTGACGGCTGGGATTATCATATCGAACGGAAGAACGAACTCGGACCCCTCGATGGGAATCGGTATCGGTCTGCCCGTTTCGTCCTTTTCTCCCGGTTTCATCCTGATGCATTCGATTCCTTCGACCTTGCCGTCCTTCCCGATGATTCTGACAGGGCCGACATAGAACTGGAACTCGACTCCCTCCTCTTTGGCGGCCTGCACCTCGTAAGGCATGGCGACCATGTCCTCAAGTCCTCTTCGGTACAGCACCGTGACCTTTGCCCCCATTCTCAGGGCGGTCCTAGCCGCGTCTATCGCCGTTATGCCACCGCCGACTATCGCCACGTTCCTGCCTATCTCGACGTTCTCTCCACTGACGATCATCTTCAGAAAATCTATGCCGTGGATCACGCCTTTCAGGTCTTCGCCTTCAATCCCTATCTTCAGCCTGCGGTGAGACCCGATGGCCAGGAAGATCGCCTGGTACTCTTTCCGCAGTTCTTCCAAAGTCAAGTCCTTTCCGATCGTCTTGTTGTACTCGATTTCTATGCCGGATCTCAACAGGGTCTCGATCTCGGACTCGAGTATATCCTTCGACAAGCGGAAGTCGGGAATGCCCCACCAAAGCATGCCTCCGGGCTTTGAGGTCTTCTCGAATATTCTTACCGTGAATCCTCTCAATGCCAGCCTGAATGCCGCGGTCAGTCCTGCGGGGCCGGCTCCGATCACCGCGACCTTCTCCTTCCTCTTCGGCGCAGTTCTTAGCTTGGGAACTAGCTTGTTCTCCCGGGCATAGTCCCCGATGAACGATTTCAATGCCGCAATCGCGAGAGGCGAGTCGATTTTTCCTCGCGTGCAATAATCCTCGCAGGGGTGATGACAGATCCGACCGCAGCTCGACGGCAGAGGGATTGTCCTCATTATCAGGTTGTAGGCTTCCTTGAACATCCCCTCTCGGATCAGGTTCACGTATCCCATCGCGCTCAATCCTGCTGGACAGGCGCTCTTGCACGGCGCAGCTCCTCTGCGCTCCACCACAGCTGCTCTGGGAACGGCCTGGGGGAACGGGATATACGCGGCGGTCCTCTGCTTCAGTCCGAGGTCGAACTCGCTCGGCACTCTCACGGGACATATTTTCGAACAATCGTTGCATCCCGTGCATTTCGATTCGTCCACGAAACGCGCTTTCCTCAGCACCTTCGCCGTGAAGTTCCCTGGGCTTCCGGAGAGCTCGGTTACCTCTGCCAAAGTCATTATCTTGATATTCGGATGACTCGCCACGGCGACCAGCTTCGGAGACAGGATGCACATCGAGCAGTCGTTGGTCGGGAAGGTCTTGTCCAGCTGAGCCATGTGTCCCCCGATGCTCGGCTCGCTCTCAACGAGATATACCCTGAAGCCGGAATCGGCGAGATCGAGCGATGCTTGCGCTCCAGCTATGCCGCCGCCAATCACAAGAACTGACCCTTGGATATCATGAGAATTGTCCTCCTGTTGAGCATCCGAGGGTTCCTGCATTCGTTCGTGCTCCTCGTTCGAAGGATTTTCGATGACATTCCTGCCAGATGCCATCGCACGCTCAGGATTTCATCCTGGCCATTTTCGGATTATTAGCTCTTATGAATGTAACTGGGAGTATTTGGACATATTTTCAATCAGGGCGCTACGAAAAACGCAAGAATTACAAATTAGAGAGCCGGATCTTAAGATATCTATTACGTAAGAAAGAATTCAGAAAATAGGCGCCAGTGAGAGAACATGGAATCGGAAAGATGCGTGAGAGCATCATTTGCGAAATCTGTTTGGAGCGCTTTCAAAATCATGCGCTTCTCATGGGAAAAATAGCTTGGAACTAATGCTTGTCTTGAAAACCCTAACGGTTGCTATTTCGATATCACTTCTTTTTCCGAAACAAGTCATCTCAGAACGATTTAAATATGTAGCTGTATTCCGTGAGTATCGGGAGCCAAGACTCCCGCCAGTCAGGCCTGCGGGATTGGGCCTTTACCCCGAAGGATGACCAAAAGATCTTGCACGGGCAATTCCCGAATCGAAATTGCCCGATGACGGAAAGATTCAATGATAATGGACCGCGCGCAAAGGAGAGGAACGATTTGAGAATTCTTAAGCTTCCCAAGAAGGACCTGAGAAAGTTTCTCGACAGCATCTCTAAGTTCGGCGAGCTGTGGGGGCCAGTCAAGAAGGGCGAGAGATACGTGTTCGAGAGGACCGATCCGGACAACCTCGATCTCGAGGGCAAGCGGACGATACTGCCGCTGAAGAAGTTCTTCATCCCTCCGAAGTTCCGGATGTTCAAATACGATAAGAACGGATACACAGAAGATCTCCAGAATATTCCGAACAGGGTCGTCATAGGCGTTCACTCGTGCGATCTCGCCGGTTTCACAATTCTAAACAAACTTTTCACGGAAAGGTATCCTGACCCATACTGGATTGAGCGCAGGAAGAGGACCGCCATAATCGGCGTTTCTTGCATGCCCGACGAATTCTGCTTCTGCAACGAGACCGGCACGGACAGCGTAGACGAGGGCTTTGACCTGTTTCTCAGCGAGACAGGCGCGGATTTCTACCTCGTCTGGATAGGCTCGTCTCTTGGAGACGACCTGATGAGGATGGCCGAGCCATTGTTCAGCGAGGATATCTCCCCTGAGGACATGCAGAAGTTCATCGATTGGAAGAAGGCCAGGCAGAAGGAGTTCAAGTTGGACATCGATCTTATGGCGATGCCGAGCATCAACGAGCTGAGCACATCGAGCAAAATCTGGGACAAGATAGGCGAACGCTGCCTTGCCTGCGGCAGCTGCTCGATGGTCTGTCCCACGTGCAACTGCTACGATGTAAGGGACACTGTCGAACTCAAGGAATGCGCGGGGGACAGGAATCGCTGTTGGGACTCGTGCACGCTGCATGAATACTCGCTTGTCGCGGGAGGGCACAACTTCAGAGCTTCCAAGGCCGACAGGATGAGGCTCTGGTACACGCACAAGCTCGAGGCTTTCATAGGCGCGTTCGGCAAGCCCAGCTGCGTGGGTTGCGGCAGATGCCTCGTCACTTGCCCGGTCGATATCAATGTCTACACCGTATCTAAGACTCTGCGCGGAGAAGGGGGGTACTTCAAATGAGCAACGGGACGCAAATCCTCGGTAGCCCGTCAAACCCGTTCCAGCCGGAAATGATGAGGATAGTCAGAAGATACGATTTGACCGAGGACGTGAGGTTTTTCCAAGTCAGGCCGTCGGATGCGACAAAGGCGCTTTCGCTCTTTTACAAGCCCGGAGCGTTCGCGATGGTTTCAAGCCCCGGTGTAGGCGAAGCGCCGTTCTGTATATCTTCGACTCCATCGAGGCCCGGGTTGCTCGAGTTCTGCATACGCAAGATGGGCCAGGTCACGAACTCCTTGTTCAGGCTCAAGGAGAACGACCAAATCGGCGTCAGAGGACCCTACGGAAACGGGTTCCCGATCGAGACGCTTCGGGGCCATGACCTCATAATCGTCATGGGCGGTATGGGCGCCGCGCCCTTGAGGTCGCTCCTTCTATACGCCCTCGATAATCGAGACGACTTCGGAGATATCTACCTGCTGCACGGTGCGAAGACGCCCAAAGAGATGCTCTTCCGAAAGGAGTTCCTCGACATGATGGAGCGCGAGGACATGCACTGCCTGCTGTCGGTCGATAAGGACGATACGGGCAAATGGCCCGCGAAGGTCGGGCTCGTGACGACCCTGTTCAAGGATCTTAAGAAGATAGATCCGAAGGACACGTATGCCGCAATATGCGGTCCGCCTGTCATGTACAAATTCGTCCTTCAAGAGCTATTGAAGCTAAAGATACCGAAGCATCAGATATTGATGACTCTCGAAAGGCGCATGAAATGCGGGATCGGCAAGTGTGGCCATTGCGTGGTCAAGCACGTGTATACCTGCATCGATGGCCCCGTGTTCTCGTACTGGGATGTCCTCAACATGAAGGAGTTGATATATTGAGCCCCGATGCACAGAAACAGCCGAAGCAGCTCCCGAAGGTGGGCATTTATGGTCTCACTGGTTGCGCCGGAGACCAGCTGACGATTGTCAACTGCGAAGATCAGATACTGGACATTTTCGGCGCTGCGGACATCAAGTCGTTCCTCATGGCGATGAGCAACAACGTCGAGGGCGAGCTCGATGTCGCGCTGGTCGAAGGCTCCGTGTCGAGCCAAGGCGACAAGGCAATGCTCGAGGATATCCGAAAGCGCTCGAAGATCCTGATTGCGATAGGCAACTGCGCCTGCAACGGCGGTCCTCAGGCTGCATGCGCACTGGATAATAATTTCAAGGAGAGGTTCAGGCAGGTGTACGGCGATGTCAAGCTTTCCATACCTGAGCCGATAGACGCCAAGCCGCTGAGCGCGTTCGTGAATGTCGATTTGATGATATCCGGATGCCCGATAGACAAATGGGAGTTCCTGAGGGCTCTCGGACGGCTCGTCAAAGGAGACGGGCCGCTTGCAATAAAATACCCCGTCTGTGTCGAGTGCAAGTACAACGAGAACGAGTGCCTGCTGTTCAAGAACGAGATGTGCCTCGGACCGGTGACCGTCGCGGGATGCAACTCTGTCTGCATAAATCACAACATCCCCTGCTATGGATGCAGAGGCCCCGTCACCGAGGCCAATGTCGCCGGCGAAGCGGAGATGCTCGTGAACATGAAGCACCCGCACTTCCCGAAGCGCGCCAACTTCGATTTCAATGACGTCAAGAACCGTGCGATGATGTACGGCGGCAGCACGATGGCCGAACTCCTCGACAAGGTGAAGCTCAAGGGGGCGAAGAAATGAGGGAGATCAAGATAGAACACCTGGCAAGAGTCGAGGGGCACGGAGCGATATCCGTCGAAATAGAGGGCAAGAAGGTCACGGACGTTAAGTTCGAGGTGCTGGAAGGCCCGAGATTGTTCGAGACGATCACGCTGGGGAAGACCCCCTTGGAAAACCTGAGCGTGGTTCCGAGGATATGCGCGATATGCACTCTCTCTCATAGGTACGCATCATTGCGGGGGCTCGAGAAGTGCCTCGGCGTGGAGATACCGGAGAAGGCGCACTGGATGCGCGAGCTTATGATGATGGGAGAAGCGGTGGAAAGCCATGCGCTTCACGTCTATCTCCTCGCATTGCCGGACTTGCTCGGGTATCCGAACGCGGTCTTGATGGTCAGCAAGCACGCGGAGGCGGTCATTCAAGGCCTGACTCTCAAGAAGTTCGGCAACTCGGTAATGGAGCTGTGCTCCGGCAGGGCGACGCACGGGGAGAACCCGACCATCGGCGGATTCGGCAAGTACCCGTCGAACGAGCAGCTATACGCAATCAGGGATCAGGTCGATACGCTCATACCATACGCGAAAGGCGTGATAGATATACTAGGAAGCATGGAGTATCCGAAATTCTACGAGAAGGAAACGGTGTTCGCGTGCTGCAACCCGCCGGATAACGAGTACGGTCTTGTCGCGGACGAGATAATCCTATCGGACGGCCAGAAATTCGACTGCGAGGATTACAAGAAAATCACGAACGAGCGAGTCGTCCCGCACAGTTACGCGAAGCGGTCGTTGTACAAGGGAGCGCCTTTCACGGTCGGGTCGTTGGCCAGGATTAACAACCTCGGCGACCGGCTGAAGGGCGAGGCCAGAGAGATGTACGAGAAGTACAAGAGCCCGCGCTGGAAGAAGAACCCGATATTCAACAACATCGCGCAAGCGATCGAATTGCTGTACGCGCTCGAGAGGATTCCAGAACTGGTCGACAAGATAGTCGACCTGAAGGACCCGCCGTTGGCCAAGCCTTCCAGGACATCGGGCAAGGGGACGGGCGCGGTCGAGGCTCCAAGAGGCACGCTGTACCACAGCTACGAAATCAAGGACGGTAGAATGGCGAAGGTCGACATAATCACGCCGACGGCGCAGAACTACGAGGACATCGAGAAATATCTCCGCCTTGCCGCGGAGCATATGATTTCAGAAGGCAGGAAGGACGACGAGATAAGGTTCCAGCTCGAGATGCTCGCGAGGGCGTACGACCCGTGCATAAGCTGCTCCGCGCACCTCGTGAAGGTCGTAAGGAAGTAGATGTCATCGGATGACGCTCTCGGACAGCTGTTGCAGATGATAGACAGCCGTACGGCCTTTGTCGGCCTCGGCAACAGGGATAGAGGAGACGACGCGATAGGTCTGATGTTCATAGATGATTTGGAGCACCTGAACCCGGAACGCTTCCTTTCCGAGGAAGACGGCCTGGAGTCCGTGCTTCTGGCGATAATCAACGACAAGGAAATCGCCAAGGTCGTCTTTGTGGACTCGTGCGATATCGGGGCGAAGCCGGGGACCTGTGCGTTATTGAAGCTCGACAGCATAGATGAGACCATCTCGACTCATAAGATTCCGCTATCGATGCTGATGGCCCTGCTCCAAAATGCCGGCAAAGAGACAATCTTGTTCGGCATTCAGCCGAAATCGCTCGACTTCCAGAGCGAGTTATCGCGAGAGGCGGCGAAAATCTTAGGGCAACTGAAAGACGCTGTCAAATCGAAGCTGAAAGCTGAAGTGGCCTCTGAGCGATGACTAACAGATACGCGGCACAGGGTCGCCTACAGGCGGCTCGACTATCCTCGTGCCTCCGACCGAGGTCCTCATCGCGACTCCTCTGTACTTTGCGCTCGCCTCTCCTATGATTGCCGCCTCCTTTCCTTCTTCTGTGGCTCGAACGGCCTTGAGCACGTCATCTGCCAGCTCCGGTACAACGGCTATCAGCGCTTTCCCCTCGTTCCCGACCTCCAACGGATCTATGCCTAGCATCTCGCAGGCGGATATCACGGCCTCATTGAACGGAATCCTGTCCTCATCGATGATAATGCCGATTTTCGACTTTTCAGCCCATTCGTTGAGCGCGCTCGCGACCCCTCCCCTGGTCGGGTCCTTCATCGCTGTTACCCCTCCGACCTGAAGGGCTTTCTCAATCATCCTGTTCAGAGGACGCGCGTCGCTTTTTATCTTCGTCTCGAAGCCGTATCCCTCGCGGAACGATAGCAGCGCGACGCCATGGTCCCCAACGGTGCCGCTCACGATTATCTTATCGCCATCGGCTATCGCGCTATCGTTGGGCCAGTTGAAGTCGA
This sequence comes from Thermoplasmata archaeon, assembly GCA_038852105.1. Lineage (GTDB taxonomy): Archaea > Thermoplasmatota > Thermoplasmata > UBA10834 > DTMW01 > JAOUEZ01. The sequence continues at coordinate 68,599 of JAWCKK010000001.1, read as the reverse complement.
ACTTTCTGCTGTTTCTCACAAGTTCGATGTTGCGGTCAAGGTGTTTCGACCTTCTCGCTATTCCCGCAGTATTTATGAAGACGCTGTCGAGGGCGGATTTCTCGACGACCTTCGTGTCTCCAGTGACAATCGGTACACCTGCCTTTTTGGAATATTCCTTCATGCTCCTCAGTATCTTGTCGAGGTCATCAAGCGAGAAGCCATCCGATATTATCATCGCGCAGGAAAGGGCTATCGGTTCTCCTCCCATGACGGAGAGGTCGTTTATCGTGCCAGATACAGCGAGTGAGCCTATATCTCCTCCTGGAAAGAACAGAGGCTTTACGACATAACTATCCGTCGTGAACACGATTCCGTCTATCACGGCACTGTCATCTAGCATCCCGAGAGGGATCTCGCCAGCTGGCGTTTCGAGGTTTTGAAGTATGAATTTCTTGATGAATGCCAGCATCTTCTCGCCGCCGGCGCCCTCTGCGAGAGTTATCTTCTTTTCCGATGCCATTGCAACTCGGCCTCCCATGCCTGTATTTCTATTTCTACTTCACTTTGCGAGTTATTTCTCCCATTTTCCGATTAGTATACCACAATAGATTTCCGTATTGACCATCAGATTGCCGATAAGAGCCTAAGCGCGATTCCTCCAACCAATATTGCGAGACCGATTTCGAACACCGTTATCATCGTCGCTTTCTTGAGTCCTATCTCCTTTATCAGCGCACCCACGGTCGCCGCGCACGGGATGTAGAGCATCACGACGAGCGTGAATACTATCATCTGATCAGAAGACATCACTGAAGCGAAATCGAGGGTGCCAGCTACGCTACCGAGCATGACAAGCGTGAGTTCCTTTCTCAAAATGCCGAATATGAGAAGCACTCCCGCGAAGGCGGGGAGCCCGAGCCATCCGACCGTGACAGGGCTCATCGCCTCGGATATCTCATCGAGCCACTCGAAATATTGAAGCGCCCCGAGGATAAGCCCGATGATTATCAGCAGCGGTATGGCGATATACACGAAGTCCTTGGCCCTGAACCAGCTCTGCCTGAGGACGATCCTCAAAGAGGGCTTCCTTAGCGGGGGCATCTCCATTATCAGGCCCGTAGATTTCTCGGGCAGCAGACTTCCTACAGCTCTGACCAGCACGGCGAGTAGCAGGATATCGAAAAGGTACAGCGCAATCACCCATTCTATGCCGACGTAAGTTCCGACGAGCCCGAGTATCACGACGGTGGTCGCCGCGCAGGGGATCAGGGTTACAGCGAAAATCGAAAGGAGTCTGTCTCGCCTGGTCTCCATTATCCTGCAGCCCATGCACGCGGGCACGTTGCAGGAATACCCGAGAAGGATGGGGATGAACGCCTTGCCGTGCAGACCAATCTTGTGCAGCACGCCGTCCATCACGAACGCCACCCTCGCGAGGTAGCCGCTGTCCTCCATGATCGCCAGTATTATGAACAGCGGGATGAGGAACGGCAACGCGATAGATATGACAGAGAATATGCCTCCGAGAAGCCCGTTCCAGACGAATTCGCCGAATCGCGCATCTGAGAAGAGTCCGACGAACCCTGGCCTTAGGGATTCGAACCATGCTCCGAGGTTGGAAGCGATGTAATCGCCGAGAAGGAATATCAATAGGAACGACGAGCCCGCTATCGCGGCTATAGATATCGCGCCGTATACCCTGTGCGTAAGGAAGCTGTGGATTCTGTCCCCGATGGGGATTCTTGCTATCCTCGACCTTCTTACAGTCTTTGAAACTATGCTCGATGCTACCGCAAATCTGTCCGAGGCGAGAATCGAAAATATGTCGTCGTCGAACTTCTTTTCAAGCTCAACGCGTTGTTCCTCGACAAGCCTGAGCAGATTCGGATCGATGTCTTTCAGCATTCTCGTGAGCTTTTCATCTCCCGCGAGGAGACGCTCAGCCAGCCAGATTCTCGGAGATATCGGAAAGTGAGGTTCGATGGCAGAGGCAACTCTCTCGATCGCATCGGCGATCTCCGGAGTGTGGAACGGCCTTTTGATTTTCAGTTTTTCCTTTCCAGCAAGCCCGCGTATCTCCCTGAGCATCTCGGGAATGCCTCTTCCGCTCAGCCCTGCGGTCAGGATTACAGGCACGCCGAGCAGCTCTCGGAGCGCTTCGAAGTCTATCACTACGCCGTTCTTATCGGCCTGGTCCATGAGATTCACGGCAACAATCATCGGGAGTTCCATGGTCAAGAGTTCGAGAGTTAGCGCGAGGTTCCTTTCGAGAAAATTCGCGTCTAAGACGTTCACCACAACATCCGGCCTGGCTCTCTCGATATATTCCCGGACCTCTCTCTCCTCAGCCATTTCCGAGGATATCGAGTAAGTCCCGGGAAGATCGGCGATATCGTAGACGGCCCCCTCGAAGTTCAGCTGTCCTCTGGCAACGCCGGTCGTCTTCCCGGGCCAATTGCCTATTATCTGATGTGCCCCCGTGAGCTGGTTGAAGATCACGCTCTTCCCGACGTTCGGGTTGCCCACGAGAGCCACATAAATTGTTCCCTTTTTCCGCTCCCGATTCTCAAACTCGCATTTCCCCGATTGTAGGAACATATGGCAATCTTGGCATGACAGGGGCATCACCTTAGGTCTCGACGAAAATATTGCTCGCTATCTCTCTGCCTATGCACAGCTTGCACCCTCTAACGCATATCTCTATAGGCCCGCGCAGAGGGGCTGATCTCAGGACCTCTACCTCGGTGTTCTTGGTGAGCCCGATGTTGTTCAATCTCTCAAGGCGCGCCCTCCCTCCCCGGATAAAATGTATTCTGCCGGACTCCCCCGGGCGAAGCTGGGTGAGCGGCCTAAGACCGCTGTGGTCATCCCAGCTCTTGCGTTTGTCCAGCTCGATCTTTTTGCATTCGAGGCAGTTTTCGACGTCCAGGTCGCAGGGCGGGATTACTTTGCCGTCATCAGGGCATTTGTCGGGATGGTTCAGCATCCTGCAAAGGGCAACCTCCGCTTCGTCCGAAAGCGAATGCTCAAGCGCGCAAGCCTCCTTATGGACCTTCGACGGCTCGATTCTGAGGATGTCTGCGAGAAATCTCTCGAGCAACCTGTGCTTCCTGCTCACCTTCTTTGCAAGCGCTCTCCCCTTGTCGGTCAGGGATGCGCCGTGATACGGTTCGTATTCGAGGTATCCTTCTCTTGCAAGCTTCTGAAGGCTCTCCGTCACCGATGCCGGAGCCAGATTCAAGGCTTTCGCTATATCTTTCGTCTTCGTAGGCCTGTCAGGCTCCTCCAGCGACTCGATGGTCTTCAGATACTGTTCTCTGACCTCTTTCTCCACGACATACGGTTAGCGGCCGCCATATAATCAATTTTTCGGTGAACCTAAAAATTGCTACGCTGTCGACTGATGCTTTCTGCATCTCATCGGGCGTTCAAATCTTGTAGATATCTCGGGACGGATCTGGTATGAAGGGCTTCTCGGGCTGGGGTATCTGCTCGGGGGGATAGCCTGGCGGCGTCCCTCTTCTGATCGAGGATAATCCTATCCTTATCAGCTCTTCGACCGCTGCCTGGAACGAATGAAACATTCCCGAGGATACGAGGGCGTCTACCTCTTCCTCGATGTCCGGCGACAGACTTATTGTTTTCATCGAGAATCAATCGGCATATCTGCAGATAAAGCTGACTGACTGCTACGGCGGACGAAACAGAATAATATCGGGAAGAGACGATTACTTCATCGGAGCAATTCGAATGAAAGAGGCGATGTTCTACTCCCCCCAGGAAGGCAACAAGGTTCTGTGTCGCCTATGCCGGCACGGTTGCCAGATATCGGAAGGCAGGCGGGGGATATGCGAGGTCCGCGAGAACAGGGGCGGGAAATTATATTCGCTCGTCTACAGGAAGGCGATATCGATTGCCATAGACCCGATCGAGAAGAAACCGCTTTTCCATTTTCATCCAGGGTCGGTTAGCCTGTCGATGGCCACCGCGGGATGCAATTTCCGATGCCAACACTGCCAGAACTACACGATATCGCAGCTGGTCAGAAATCACGGCGAAATCCCCGGCAAGGATGTTTCTCCGGAGGAGATAGTCAGGATGGCCAAGGAAGAAGGATGCGACAGCATCTCCTACACATACTCCGAGCCGACGATATTCTTCGAGTACGCGTACGATGTCGCCAAGATAGCCAAAAGGGAAGGAATAGCGAACAATTTCGTCACGAACGGATACATAGGCGAGGATCCGCTGAGAGAAATCAGCCCGTATCTCGACGCGGCGAACATCGATTTGAAGGGCTTCAGCGATGATTTCTATCGCAAAGTATGCGGTGCGCGCCTCCAGCCGGTCCTGGATAGCATAGGATTGCATCACGAACTCGGTATATGGATCGAAATCACGACACTATTGATTCCGGGGTATAACGATTCGAAGGAGGAGCTCGAGGGCATCGCGAAGTTCATCGCATCTGTAGATCCGGCAATACCCTGGCACGTATCTAGATTCCATCCGGATTACAGGATGCGCAATGTACCAGCCACACCGATCGGCACTCTCAGGCTCGCGAGGGACATAGGCATGAAGGCGGGGCTCAAGTACGTTTACGAGGGAAATGTTCCTGGCGAGGAGCGCGAGGACACATTCTGTCCGTCCTGCGGCGAGCTTCTCATCAAGAGATACGGTTTTTCGGTCATGAAGAACGTGATAGAAGATAGCAAATGTCCGAAATGCGGGACGAAAATTGAAGGAAGATTTCAGTAAATCGGTTATCATCGAGTTTTTCTTGAGATTTGACTGGATAACTATGTTTAATCGCATGCTTTATTAGATGGATGTGCATTTTCCAAACAGCCTGTCTTCGAGGTAATACATATGAAAATGAAGCCCGAGTGCGAGGCTATTGCTAAGCACATCGTTCCCGTCCTCAGGGCAAGGGTCGCTCGTGTTCTCGCAAGAGACTACGAGATGCAACAGTACGAGATATCACGGAAGCTGGGCGTGACTCAGGCTGCTGTGAGCTTCTATCTCGCTCACGCCAGAGGTGCAGACTTATCGATGCTCAGGAAATTTCCCGAGATAGACAAAGCCGCGAATAAGATGGCAAAAGCGATTGTCGCAAAGGCCGGTGAGGACAAGATGTCGGATATTCTCTGTGAGCTGTGTGGCAAGCTAAGGAGGAAGAAAGGCTTCAAGAGCCTTATGAGATAATTCCCCCCTTAGAGCCCTGTTTTTATAATTTCGTCCTTTCTGGTCTCGGCTAAAAATCGGCGTTCTCCGTCTGATAAATATCGCCCCCGATATTTTTATATCCCGGAAAAACCGCTTTTGCGAAAAATCAATAACCCTTTGTGAAAAAGCCTGATATAGCCCTTCTATTAATGGGATTCCGGACAACGGGAGATGCGGAAGATCACAGGGGCCAGTTTTTCCATCTACGGTTTTCTATCGACCGTTGTCGGGTGAAAGGATGAAAATTGTACAGATCGGATGCGGAGCCGTAGGCCTCGTTACCGCGAGGCACTTGATGAATAGCGAGAAAGTCGACGAGCTCGTGCTTGCAGATATAGCGACCGCTAAGGCCGCCGAGCTCGTGAAGAGCCTGAAAGCAGAGCGGAAGACGACCGTGAAGAAAGCCGATGCCGGAGACAGGGCAGCCCTTAGAAGGCTTTTCAAAGGAGCCGATCTCGTCATCAACGGCGCGATACCGCGGTTCAACGAGAACATCATGCGCGCCTGTCTCGATGCCGGGACGAACTATCTCGATTTCGCCATGGGCGACGAGTTCAACCAGTTCACGCTCGACAAGGATTTCAGGGACGCGGATCTCGGCGCGCTCATTTCGATGGGCGAGGACCCGGGCATCACCGATGCGATGGCGATGAGCGCTTCGAAGCAACTCGACGAGGTTGACAAGATACTTGTCAGGGATGGAGACAATGCTTCCGTCCCGGGATACAAGTATGTCGCGCTGTTCTCTCCGGACACCCTCATAGACGAAACGGTCTGCAAGCCGCTGATATACAAGGACGGCAAGTGGGACAGGCTAGAGCCGTTCAGCGGCGAGGAGGATTACGAGTTTCCCGCACCGATAGGCAAGCTGAAGGTCTACTTCTGCGACCACGAGGAGCCAGCGCTCATGCCTCGATACATCAAAACCAACTACTGCGACTTCAAGATAGCCCTCGACCCTGACTATGTGAGATTCACGAAGGTGCTTCACGAGCTCGGATTGACTAGCTCGAAACCGGTCGAAATCAAGGGATGCAAGGTCGCGCCCAGAGATGTAGTCACCCATTTCATGCCGAAACCAGCGGATCTTGCGGGGAAGGTCAAGGGCTACGGGTGCGTGCTCGTTGAGGTACACGGCAAGAAGGCCGGGAAGAAGAAGCGTATCAAGATGTGGACTGTCATGTCGCACGAGGAGGCGTATAAGCTCAGTGGCATGCATGCGACAGGTTATCTCGTCGGTACCCCCGGAGCGGTTGCCGCGCTCATGTGGGCGGATGGCAAGGTAACCGAGAAGGGTGTGTTCCCCCCGGAGAAGCTCGACACGGACGAGTTTCTCAGAAGGTTGCCACAGTACTCGATAAAGGTCGGGCAATCCGTAGAGGACCTTCAATAAATCCTTTTGAACTCCTCGTTATACGAGGAGTTCTATCCGGATTTTTCATTAATACTTGTAGATGCATTATCCGTTCGAAACTATGGGCATCGTATACACTCTCGAAAAGGACAGATTCGAGGAGTTCAAAAGGCATCTGAAAAAGCTCGGGTTCAAGTTCGAGAGCAGGCCGCATCAGGTGTTTCTTGCAAGATATGATAAATTCACAGTGAATCTCTATGAGTCGGGCAAAATTACCTTCGGCGGTTCTGATAAAATCATCAATGAGGTGGAATGGTTCCTGAGAAACAGGCTTGGCGCTAAGCCATCTGGATCACCGCAAGGGATAGGATTTGAAGGAAAGACGCGGATAGGCACGGACGAAGCAGGCAAGGGGGATTTCTTCGGACCCTTGGTTGTTGCCGGTGTGCTCGTGACGCCAGACACGGAATCTATGTTGATGAGCACGGGTGTGAGGGATTCGAAGCTCGTGAGAAGTGAACAGAGCATCTCGAAAATCGCAGGAGCCATTAAGCGTTTGCTCGGCAAGGACGGATATGACATCGTATCCATCAATCCCGCGAGGTACAATGAACTCTACGAGAAGCTGGGGAACCTCAATTCGATGCTCGGCTGGGCTCATGCACGAGCAATCGAGAATCTCCTTCGGAAGAACGAGGATTGCAGGCTCGCGATCGCCGATCAGTTCGGAAACGAAGAATACATCAGGAAAGCTCTTATGTCGAACGGAAAAAAGATAGAACTCATCCAAGCTCATAAAGGCGAACGGGATTCGGCGGTCGCCGCGGCATCGATTGTCGCTCGAGACAGATTCCTCTTCGCAATCAGGAAGCTGAGCGAGGAGTTCGACGTCGAATTCCCGCGCGGCTCGGGGGACAAGGCGAGATATGTCGCCGGGCGTTTCATAGAGGAATACGGAAAGGAAGCGCTCAGAAAAGTCGCGAAGCTCCACTTCTCCTTGTCGAACGAGCTGCTATGAGAAAGCGCTGAGGGGGAGATTCGAACTCCCGAGGCGTTTCCGCCACGAGCTACCCGGTCTCTGAAGAGAGCTCCAGGCTCGCGCCTTACCGGGCTGGGCCACCTCAGCATTGCAGATGCCAACAAATGGGGCCGTATTTAATTGTTATTTACTCGGTCCTGGCGCGCATCAGGCCGGCCGGCGTGGAGGAGCCTGTTATCGCCCTCATTTTCGACTCGACCGTCGCATCCTTGTCCGTCCTCTCATCGATCTTCAGCGTGGTGATGACCCTTGAGGCGCCCGCGGATAGGACGGCTCTATGAGCCATATTCACGGCCTTGAAAAGGAGATCGATGTCCTTGCATTCCAGAATCGTCGACATCGGGCCGGGTATCACCCTCACTCCTCGGCCTTCGAGAGCCCTTATCGCGACCTTCACGAACTTGCTCACGCTGGTGCCCGATCCTATCGGGACTATGCTGAGCTCGGCGATTATCATCGACCAACTCCTCATTGCAATATGCTCGCGCTTTATAATATTCTTGTTGGCGCCCGGATGCTTGGAGAATCACTTTATTTATCTCCAAGCTCTACTCCGATGCGATGGCGGAACGGAAAGGGCTCGAGGATATTGATTACATGTCAAGACAGGGGAAGATCGTTCTATCGCCGATCGGGACAGTCCGCTCTCCGCTTTCCGAAAAATCGAGGGAGGTCCCTTTTCAGTCGTTCACGTCCGATATCGAAGGCGAGATCGAGGTATTCGAGGAGTTCGAAGAGGGACTGGACGGGATAGAGGGCTTCAGCCACTTGTTCATCATATTCTACATGCACAAGTGGAAGAGAACCAAGCTGAGGACCGTCCCTCTCATGGAAGAGGAGGAGCGGGGGATTTTCGGCACGAGGTCCCCTTCGAGGCCGAACCACATCGGATGCTCGACCGTGCGTCTTCTGTCGAGGGAGGGCAGGACGCTGAAGGTAAAAGGACTCGACATCTTCGACGGCACGCCGGTGCTGGATATCAAGCCGTATGTCCCGAGGGTGGACCTCGTCAAGGGCGTCGATAACGAATGGCTGGTCCAAAAGCTGGAGAGGATACGCTCAAAGGACAAGAAGGATATCAGGAAGATTCAGAGACATCTCCGAGAAGAATGATTCGAAGATATCATTCGTACTTCTTCAGGTCGAGTATCGCCTCGAAAACCTCTCTCCTGCAGTCCCTCAGCGTCGGCCGCATCCTCCTGGCGAATTCCAGTTTCGAGATGTCGATATCGCAGTAGACCAGCTCTTCCTCTAACGGCTTAGCTTCGGCGAGAAGCTCCCCGCGCGGATCCACAGCTCTGCTCTCCCCTCCGAATACCAGATCGAGATGCAGTCCGACGAGGTTCACATAGGCGACGTACGTCGCGTTCTCTATCGCTCTCGCGGGTATCATCCTTTTGAAATTGATGACAGTGGCGGTCGGAGATGCGGATATGCATGCTATCATGTCCGCTCCCTGCAGCGCGAGAAGCCTTGTCAGCTCTGGGAAGAACAGGTCGTAGCATATCACGACGCCTATCTTTATTCCCGAGATGTCCAAGAGAAGTTTGGACGCTCCGGGCGTGAAATACAGGTTCTCCTCGAACGGGCCGAATGTCGGAAGATAGGACTTGTCGTACCTGCCGACCTTTCCGTGCTTGTCTATAGCCACTGCGGAGTTCGTTATCTGCCCAGTGACGCTCGGATGTGTCAGGGGGATGCCCGTTATCAGCGCCTTCCCAGACTCCCTGCACATATCGACGAGCTTCGAAACGGTCGGCCCGTCAATCGGCTCCGCCAGGGCCGATAAACTGTCTCTCGGTATATATCCCGAGACGAACAGCTCGGGGAAGATCGTCAGGTCGGCATCGCTCTTCGAGAAGACCGAATCCAGCTTGGCCATGTTCTTCTCTATATCCCCGACCGTCGAGGCGCATTGCGCCAACAGGATTCTCATTGGCTCACGGGATAGGGATTGCCCACGGGCGGATAATCATTTTCCCTTAAAAGGCGAGCAATTGGTTTATCTCGGCATCGCATTACGGAACCCACGATGTTGGTCCCCAAGCTGAGAGAGGATGCGGAGGATATCATCAAGAAATTCATCAAGATGAGGGTCGAGGAGGCAGGAGCATCAGGCGTGGTAATCGGCATCAGCGGCGGGATCGATTCCGCGGTCGTCGCTCACCTGTGCGTCGGGGCCCTCGGCAAGGACAAGGTGATGGGCGTGATGATGCCCGAAAAGGCCTCCAATCCGCAAGACCTTGATCACGGAATAATGGTCGCGAAATCGCTCGGCATAGAGCACGTGGTCGTCGATATCACGGAGGCGGTGGAGGCCGTCCTCAAATTCTCCCCGAAGAAGGGAGATAGACTGAGCTCCGCGAACGTCAAGGCCCGATGCCGGATGACGGTGCTCTACCATATCGCCAATTCGACCAATCGGCTCGTCATGGGCTGCGGGAATAAGACGGAGATCATGATAGGCTATTTCACCAAGTTCGGAGATGGCGGCGCGGACTACATGCCCATAGGCGATCTATACAAGACGCAAGTTAGAGAATTGGCAAGGCGCATCGGCATTCCGAAGGAGATTCTCGACAAGCCTCCGTCTGCAGGCCTCTGGGAAGGACAGACTGATGAGGGTGAGCTCGGGGTCACCTACGATATTCTCGACCAGGTGCTTTTCGGCCTCGAGACCGGGCTTCCGCCCGAGCGGATAGCGAAAGAGGCGGGTTGCGATATGGAAACGGTGAGCAAGGTCCAGGGAATGATTCGAAAATCCGTGCACAAGAGGCGGCTTCCTCTAATACCGAAGGTCGGGCTCAAGACTCCCGCCTTCGATTGGCGCGAGTATTGACCGCGGGGTATAGAGCTTCACATACAAAATATCGCATTGACTGGCCATCATCACCCGCATGTTGTTTCTGAAGATATCAATAAATATATGCTCAAGATACATTAGCGCAAGCCATCGAATCAAGCTCCCGTAGTGTAGTCCGGCCAATCATCCGAGCCTCTCGAGCTCGGGACTCGGGTCCAAATCCCGACGGGAGCACTATCTACCCATTTTCCAGATGCGAGAGATGAGATAAACTGCTTTCCTCTTTCCGCTCGAAACCGATGGAGAATGCTCTTACCTGATCAATAGGTCGACACACTCGGCGAACACTTCGCTGTACCTGTCGACATCCCTTTCGGTTGTCTCGGGAGAGACCAACGCCATGTAATGGAAAGGAGTGAGCAGTATGCCCCGATTCAATGCCATCAGATGCATCAATCTATCCAGCTCCACATCCTCGCCGGCGGCGGCCTCAGAACCGTTGCGTGGCGGTCGCGGCTGGAAGCTATAACCATATTCCACTCTCGCCCCGAGGCGTATTACATGCCATGGTAGCTCCCTGGATGCTATAACTTCCTTGACGCCCTTTTCGAGGCGTTTTGCCAATGTGATCATCCTCTCATAGGCCTCCTCTGTCATGACCTTCTCCAGGTTCGCCCTCATGGCGGCTATTGCCAGGGCATTGCCGGATAAGGTTCCCCCGACACCGCTGCTGGATGCATCCTTTCTCATCGTCTCTGCGACTCGGGCCTGAATCCTTTCCGCAACCTCTTCGCTGATTCCGTACGCCGCAGCGGGTATTCCGCCTGCTATCGGCTTTCCTATCGTCAACATGTCAGGTTTCAATCCGTGCTCGCGCGTATAGCCCCCGGGTCCGGTACAGATCGTGTGCGTCTCGTCGAATATCAATAGAGTGCCGTATCGCTTCGTGATCTCGCGAAGCGCGTCGTGATAGCCCTCCTCGGGAAGGATTATCCCGATATTGGTCATCGCGGGCTCGCAAAGGACGCATGCAACATCCTCATGGCTCAAGGCCTTCTCGAGTGCAGGGATGTCATTGAACTCGACGACCCTGGTCGTCATCGCAGGATCTATCGCAGGTCCAGTATTGCTCGGGCCAGGGACGACCTTGCCGTCCTTCAACCATACCAAGGCCTCATCGACACTTCCATGGTAGCATCCGTTGAAGACCAATATCTTCTTGCGCCCGGTGATGACCCGCGCGAGGCGGAGCGAGAACCTGTTCGCGTCGGTTGCGGTCATCACTATCTGCCAATACGGAAGGCCGAACCGCCGTGCCAGCTCTTCCCCGACCCAGACGGAATCCTCCGTGGGCAGCATCGTCGTGATCCCATTGTCAATATGCTTCTTGACGGCCTCGGCGACTGCAGGAGGGGAGTGCCCCAGCATCGCGCCCGTGTCCCCGAGGCAGAAATCGATGTATTGATGCCCATCGACATCGGTGATATGGGCCCCTCTTGCTCTTGCGACAAAGACGGGGAACGGCCCGGCCCATCTCACCATCCAGTTCATAGGGACGCCCGCGAGGAGCGACTTTTTTGCCCGTTGAAACAGAGCCTGTGATTTCGGTCGTGCTTCGACGAACCGCCTTTCTTCTTTCTCACGCAGTTCCCTTATCCGAGAGCGATTGATGTTCGCCAAGATTGATCCCTTCCTATTCTCCCTTCAATTCAAGACGCCCCTATATGGTTATTGGGAGGAAAGCTGTCTGTCAGAATGTCTTCGCTTATCGGCAAAGCCAATGGGATGGTTTTTCGTGCAGGAAATCATTCTTTTTGGTCGTCAATTCCGAGCCATCTTGGCAGAAGTGACATTAGATTATCATAGTGACGAGATTGAACTTCTTAACAAGGCATTTTTCGACCGTTCGCAACAAACTCAATAAGCACCGAGGCGATTCATGCAGACGAAGGAGATTAGAATGGAAGTCTTCGAGGCGATACAGGCGCGAAAATCGGTTCGGTCCTATGATGACAAGGAAATCCCGGAAGATATACTCGGCAGGATACTCGAAGCCGGAAGATCGGCGCCATCGGCGATGAATCTCCAGCCATGGCATTTCATCGTCGTCAGGGATGCGGAAAAGAGGAAGACCCTTTCTGCAGGAAGGTATGCGAAATTCCTTGCCGAAGCCCCGGTAGCGATAGTCGGATGCGCCGATAAAAAGCGCTCTGAGAAATGGTGCATAATCGACACGACGATTGCTCTCCAGACTATGGTACTTGCTGCGACCTCAGAGGGGCTAGGCACATGTTGGGTCGGAAGCTTCGACGAGAATAAGGTAAAGGCTCTGCTCAAGATTCCCGATAATTTCACCGTGGTGGCAATCATCGCAATGGGTTACGCGCGGGAGAAACTCGATCTGGTTTCCAAGGTTGTCCGCGCGCGGCACAGAAAAGACATGGAACAAATCGTGAGCTTCGACGAGTTCGGACAAGCTTCGCGAGCAAAATAGGTGGAGAAAATCAAGCGGTAATAATTTGAAGGTGTTCTTGGCATGATTCTCGACTCGAAGATAACCTGTCCGAAATGTGGTTACTCTACTGTAGAGCGCATGCCTATCGACCAGTGTCTGATTCGATACCAGTGCCCGCGATGCGGATTCGTGATGACCCCCAAGCAGGGCGACTGCTGCGTGTTCTGTTCGTACGGAAGCGTGCCGTGTCCCCCTGTTCAAGAAGCGAGAGACAGCTGTTGCGCCAAGAAAGAATAGAATTATTTGCGCCTATGGTTGAGCGTCCCGGGCAATCGCAAGTATTAATACCAATGAGTTGCTAAACAATTGCATAAATTGAATCCTTGGTGCTTGTGAAGGGGGGCTTTTGCATAAGTCCGATCGGAGAACGTGTTGGAAAGGCTGATTGGAAGACTGAGAAACACGTCCCCGTGATCGAGTGCGATTCTGCTGTGAAAGCGGACGCCATGTTCGACGTCAAGGTGAGCGTGGGGAAGGAGATCGCTCATCCGAACACGGTGGCGCATCACATAGCATGGATCGCACTATATTTTCATGCGGACGGGGAGAAGTTCGTGCACCAGATCGGCAGGGTGGATTTCATGGCCCACGGGGAGGCCATAGAGGCTCCCGATGTCGGTCCTGTGCATACACACCACCAGGCAGTCTTCACGATGGCCACGAAGAAGAGCGGGAAGCTCTACGCCGTAGCGATGTGCAACATACACGGCCTCTGGGAAAGCGAGAAGGATATCACAGTATCCTGAGTTCCGCGTCAAACCTCTTTTCTAGCAATATCTATTAATTTGAGCCATACCTTTTGTTCTTCAGATTGGGTCAGAAGGCTGGGATGATTCATGACTGATGTCACTTATCGTACAGGTATTGGAGACAAGGCCGCCCTCCCTGTGGTCGACCACAAGACCTGCAACCTTTGCGGAGCCTGCGTCAGTGTCTGTATGACGGGCCTCACTATTAAGGACGGCAAGGTAGTCTACGATCCGCAAGCTTCAATCGGATGCGTCGGATGCGGCCAATGCATGGCTGCATGCCCTACGGGCAGCATAACCGTCAAGGGCAGAAGAATGTCGCCAGAATGCGTGATTCCATTGCCAACACGAGAAAAATGTGCTTCTGCCGACCAGATTGAAGCCCTTCTTCTCAGACGTAGGAGCGTGCGGAATTTCGAGCGCAAGGCTGTGGAAAAGGGAATCATCGAGCATATCATCCGCATCGCCTCTTCTGCGCCCATGGGGCTTCCCCCCTCCGATGTCTCCGTGCTCGTCCTCGAAGGGAAGAGCCTCAAGGAGTTCAGGGAGGACATGATGCGATACTTCAAGGGCATGTCGAGGTTCATGTCGAACCGAGTCATGATGGCCCTGATGCGAATCTTCACGAAGAAGGCTGACTACGAGATGATGCGCGATTTTGTAATACCCATCATCCGGGAATACGTCTCAGATTGGGAGAAAAAAATCGATTCCTTTCTTTACGATTGTCCGGCAGTGATTATCTTTCATGCCAACCCGTACGCTCAAAAGGAGGATCCAGTCATAGCTGCCACCTACGCGATGATAGCCGCAGAATCGCTCGGGATTGGCTCTTGCATAAACGGCATGATAGGGCCTTTCCTCAGTCGTAATAAGAAGCTCAAGCGGAAATACGGCATCCCTGAGGGGAATGTTGTTGGAATTGCTATTATGCTCGGTTATCCAACAGTCGAATATCACAGCGCGCTCAGGAGGGATTTTTCTTCGGTAAAATTTCTGAGCTAGATTGTTCTTTGATAAATCGGATTGGTTATGGGTCTCAAGATTGTGGATCCCTGTGTTGAATTCAAAGCTAACGTGTGAACCTTTTCTTTCGTTCCTTGTAATTAGGATGTATATGATACTTTTCGCAAAGGAATAATGGCGAATGGGCAATCATCGGGCATATCTTGCAATCATGGGAACAGCGATAGGGGGTCACAGAATGCAATTGAGAAGGGGTTTCTATCAGAAATTCAAGTTGCGAAAGAAATCATCGGCTTCTCGCCGGAAAGGCGCTTTCCGGTCGATAATTTGCATATTCGCTCTACTCATGCTTGCCGGCATAGGCATCGCAGCATTTTCCCATCATTCTCAACCCGCCCAAAAGATCGCGCTCTCGAACGTTGGCATGTGGACGAATCGTACCATCGACTTCAACGGAGGAATTTACACTTCAATAGCTGTAGATTCTCGCGGCCATCTGCATGTCAGCTACCAATGCAATAATCATTTGATGTATGCGACCAACGAGACGGGACTATGGATCTGGTCGACAATCGACAACAATGCGAGCACTGGAGCGTACAGCTCGCTTGCGATAGATTCTAACGATAAGATACACGTCAGCTATTACGGCCAGCCCGATCTCTGGTATGCGACGAACCGGGACGGTGGATGGAAAAAATACAAGATAGATCATTCTCCGGGCGCCATAGTCGGTGGGTACACCTCCCTCGCAATCGATTCTCGCGAGAGGCTGCATATAAGCTATTATGACTTCACGAACGGCCATCTAAAATATGCGACCAACTCAACAGGCAGTTGGACGAATACGACCCTCTTTCCGGCAAGCACTTTCGGCTCGCATTCTTCGATAGCAATCGATTCGCAGGATTCCATCCATATCAGTTGCTGGGTTACAAATGGAGGACTAGCGTATGTAACCAACAGGTCTGGCATATGGACGGGATATTTTGTCGATATGGCGATTAATTCAGGTCTCTACACTTCGATAGGCATAGATTCTCATGACAGAGTGCACATAAGCTATTATGATGCGGCCAACGGCAATCTGAAGTATGCCTCGAACTCGAGTGGCAGCAGTAGCAACTGGGGCCTGTATGTGCTTGATAGCGCGGGGGTCACAGGTCAGTATACATCGCTTGCAATAGATCGACATGATTGCGTGCACATTAGCTATTACTCGTCTGCTGGCGAAAATAATCTGAAATACTGCACGAACGAGAGCGGGAGCTGGGCAAATTACACAGTCGACGGCATCGGGACAGATGTAGGTCTGTACTCGTCCATCGCGGTCGGCCAAGATGACAAGGTACATATCGCGTATCTCGACAACACAAACACAGATTTGAAATATGCAACGGCTCAGACCTATCCGATTCCCGAATTCAATGATGCATTGGTCGCCCTCATTCCGATAATTTTGATAGCGGAATTCCTCGTGATATCGAGACGCAAACGTGCTCTCTGATAATGCCCTATATCTATCGTTCTACTTCCCGATTGAGACGAGAACGATTGCCGCAATTACGAAGGCCGCACCGAGAGCCGCCAACGAACTCAGCGTTTCTCCCAGTAGAGCTATCGAAAGCACCAATCCTGCGACGACTTCGAGCAGGAGGATAATAGATGATGTGGTTGCGGACAATCTTCTCAGTCCGAATGCCCACGAATAATAGGCCATCGTCGTGCAGACCAAGCCGAGATAAAGCATCGGTGCAAGACCTTCGATGTCGATCCTGGGACTCATCATGCCAGCTGGAACCATGATTGCGCAGGGGATCGCCATGAATATCGCCGACGTCGTTATCGCAGCGACCGAGGCGTCGAAAGGCTCAACGGTGTCGACCAGCTTCTTCATGGCGACGATGAACGCCGCGTATGAGCATCCCGATAGGAACACGAGCACATCCCCCGGGAGCTGATTCTCTTGGAGCGTCACATCGGAGTTGTAGGTCAACAAGACCACGCCGACGATGCCGCTAACCACCGCAATCGCTTTGTGGTATCCGAATCGTTCCTTCAAGAGCCAGTAAGAGAGAACCGCGACGATGACAACGTTGATGTCGACGAGGAGGACGGTCTTCGAGGCCGTCGTGAGCAGCAGGCCGTAGTTCTGCAGGGCGATTCCCGCGGCATTGGTGAATCCCAGCACCCACACAATCGGGTTCCTGAACAGATTCCAGTCGAGTCTATTGAGCAACTTGAGAATAATCAAAGCGAGCACGGCGGCGAACGCAATCCTCACGGCGCCGAAGAACAATGCATCGCCGAAGAACGGGAGCGCGTATTTCGTCGCAGGGAAGGAGGTCCCCCAAAGCACCGCCGCGACCGCCGTCGCCAAGATTCCGTTCCTTGCTTCCGCGTTCATGGTACGCCGTTCCGGAGGATGACGCCGGTCTTAATGGTTAGCATCGCTTGCCATGAGTAGCGCAAGATAAAGAATGGAGAAAGAAGACTTCATCAGTCTTCTTCTTTGTAAGATACTCTTCTGGCCTGGTCCCTCTTTCGGTTCTTGGGCTCTGGCATCTCCTCTTCCTCGACGACCACGCCCTCTTCAGGCCTCAGCTTCTCGATCCTCGGTTCTTTCTTCGCGGGCGGCCTTCTCATGAACCACAGAATTCCGAGGATGATCGCTATGATTGCCGCTGCGGCTATCACGAACAATGTCAGATCCAGAGGAGTCCCGAAGGCCGAAGCGGGGACTTCTATCGTCCCGATGTTCGTCACGGTGCCGTTCTCGACGATGATGTTCGTGAAGTTACCTATGTTCGTGTCCTGCCAGTAGATTGAGATATTGTATCTCCCGTCCATGATGTGCTCGAAAACGAAATGGCCGGTCGCGTTAGTGGTCGTTGTCGCAATCAGCTGCCCCGCGAAGTCATAAAGCTTCACGACGACTCCTTCGTGCGCGATCCCCTGATCGTCTATTATCCGGCCCCTTATTCCGCCCGAGGGTAGGGTGAGCACATAGGTCGATTCGACGGTCGCAAGGCCGTTCACGAACTCGAGACACTCGAACGGCAGGTATCTTTCTGCGCTGATATTCACGATGACGGCGCCCGGGATGAGGCCATGAATCTCGAACTTGCCGTTTTCGTCCGTGGTTAGGGTGCCTATCAGCGTCGAGTTCTCGAAGTACCTCAGAGTCACGACAGCTCCCTTGATTGGACTCGTCGAATTCTTCACGGTGCAGTTCATGCTTCCGAGGAAGTTCGTGATCGTCGCAGGATGAAGCGTAATATCAGGAATCTCTATCAGCCCTTTCTCGATTGGCCTTACCGCCAGGCCGGCGGGATGATATCCGGACCTTGTCGCCTTCACGATCATCTCTTCGCAAGGAAGCCCGATGAGCGAATAATATCCTGAGGTATCCGTGAAGGTCGAGGCGATCTCATCGCCCTTCTTGCTCAGGACCTCTATCAAAATGCCCCCGTGAGAATCGCTGTCAGAAAGAAGGGCTCTTCCTGCGAATGCGCAGGCTTCGGGCTCAGCGGTCGAAGAGCCGATATTGAGAATTACTCCCGTCTTATACATCACGCGATCCATCGGAATTCCAGGATTGACGGAAATCAAAGAGGTGCCAGATACCGTTACGTTTTCTGACGAATCAAAGCTTTGCAAAGCGAACCCTTCGGGAAGTTGGATTCTATAGTTGCAAGAGTAGATCCAGTCTACGAATTCGTAATCGAGGTTTGCTCCAAGCATGATCTCCATCGAATCCGAAGGCGTAATCGTCCCCCTTGCAGTGATAGAAGCGGTGAAGACGTATTTCGCTGAGACAATGCTCTCGATGGGGCCGGTCATGCCGTCAACGCTGAACGACATCTTTCCATAATCCACCAGATAATAGGCGCCGTCGACGATCAAATACCTACTGGTGTCGTATTTCTGAGCGAAAGAGTTCTTGTATTTGTAAATCGCATAAAGTCTGGCTTCTTCTGCAGCGACTATCCCGTTCGAATCGCCGAAGAACACGTCGGCCCAGATGGCATCTTTCTGAGTATCATAGGTTGCTTCAAAGTACTCGTACTCGAGCCATCCGTGCTCCCAATCTGTGAACAGGTAATCGTAGTTATCTATCTCCAAATTGCCAGCCTGCATGGTGAAATTGCGCCAAACCGTCGACGATGCGGGCACGTCGAGCCTCACGGTTCCGTACTCCTCCAAAGAGTAGCCGAATCGGAGTATCAACGGGCCGCTCCGTGTGGGTATCTCGTAATATCCGTTCGGACCGGTCTGCAGGTCTTTCACCCAGTGATCGCCGACGTACATCACAGTGACGGTCGAAGGGCGAATCGGGCTGCCGTCCCTGAGCTTGACGAATCCTTTCGCTACTGAGTCATCGGCTTTCGTTTTCTTGATTTCGAGCAGGCAGGTTGCCGACGCGCCATAAGCTTCGATATACAGCGTCCTCGTGATGTATCCCGATTTCGCGACCATGATGGAAACGAGCCCTGATGACAAGGTCATCGAGAACCATCCGGTGGAGTTCGTTGCCGTGCTATTGGAGCCCCAGACGGTGCTCGTGCCGGTCACGCTAGCGGTGCTCACCGGAGCCCCGGTCTCCTCGTCTATGACCCGTCCGGTCACGGTTGTCTGTGGCGGGTCGTCGAACATGTCTGGCGAATACGAATGCAAGAGATCCAGCCGGGCGACGGTGAATTGATTCCATTCAGGTTCCAAGGAAACCTTGAGCTCGAGATGATACGGTGATTCTATCGCATTCTTTCTTATATTGATGCCCGAATAGACAAGCGTCGCGGGAGTCTCCTTGCCCTTGTAACAGGCGCCATACCAGTTGTTTGCATCTATCGTCGTCGTCTCGTTCTTGAGATATCCGTAGATGTAGGCGATACCGGATTCGCGGCTGACCACATCCAGTTGTACCGCGAGGACGTCGTACTTCCCGTCTCCGTTGTAGTCTATCCCGAAATCGTCGGCGAGGCTTATCTCAATCGGCAGGGTGCCGTTGAAGTCTGTCGAATTGCATGTCTTTGACAACACGGCGTTTTGTGACGACAGTTGTTTGTCCCAATCTATCGTGTAAAGCGTCGCATATACCCTGTACGGTGAATCCACTCCTGAAAGGTTCGCCGGCCAAGCGGGCATCTGCACATGCACTTGTTTCGTTCCTGCGATACTCTGGATTTCTTTCTGTTTCGAGGTTACGGGCTTCCAAGTTGTGGCACTGACCAGACCCGTTGTTAGGAAGAAGGAGTCCTCGACGCCACAAGTTATGTTCACGGTCGCATCGACCCAATCGTACTTCCCATCGCCGTCATGATCGACGAACTCGCACTGTGGTGCTCCATCGATTTTCGCCTGCACCGTCTTCCTCTTGAAGAGATTGCTGTCGTAGCTCGTCGCGGTGGTGAAAGTCTTGGTGCCGAAGTCCGTCCATGCGCCCATGGAATACTGCTTTGCATAAACCGTGACGACGAAGCTCGCATTCGTCGAATAGCCATCCATCATGTATCCGACATCGAACGAGAACGGAATCGTGTAGTTCCCGACCGCCTTGTATAGATCTCCTTTGACATACGATGAGCTTGCCAAATACTTGCTCCCATGCGACACGCTCACTTGCAAGCCATACGCTCCCGGGACCTCGATATTGACGTTGAATACCAGAAGGAGCTCATCGTAGAACGAGTCGCCATCCGTGTCGATTACTTGTTCTGTCATCATCGTCGGCATGATACCAGGAGGCTGAAACATGGTGTGATCATATGCGGCATTCGTCGCGAAGACAGGGTCGTTGCGCCAATAGACATCATCAAAGCTGTACCATTGAATCCGCACCCTGTATTGTCCGTCGAAGCCTTTCGTGAATATTGCTGTCCCTTTGAAATCGAACGATTGGTTCAGCGTGCCCACAGTTGCGTAGATATAACCCGTGTCATACGTGTCGATTTGGACGATATTGGATGGATCGAATAGATATGCATTAAACCGGTATGTTCCGTTCTTCCAAACATTGTAGGTCACATTGACCCTAAGATAGTCGAACCTGGGATCGGAATCGATATTGTACGCGTAGTCTGAATGAATCAATGTGTTTTCTAGCCGATATCTTTCGAATTCAGTATGAAGATAGGGCGATGTGAAAATGGTTTTCGAATCAATCAGCGCCCATACATCGTTGTAAAGGTCTATGTTGATCCGATAGGGTCCATCGAAGCCAGAATCTCTGATTTTCACGCCCTGATACTGGATAAGCAAGCTCGTGTTTCCCACAATCAGGTTCACGTCGAATGGATAGTAGTCAATTTGCTGGGAACCGGCATTGTCAAACAACCGCGGTTGAATGTGGAAAACACCGGCTACCGTCACGTTAATCATTATCGTCACGTTCAGCTTATCGTACAGCCCGTTGCCATCTTTGTCCCAGCCGTTGTCCGCGGAATAGCTGGGAACTATCGTTCCCTGGCTGGCGGCGGCATCTATGCTGCCGAAAACGGTCAAAATCATGAGCAAAGCTACAATCACGGCACTCTTCTTCGCGCGGTGCATCCCTATCACTGTCCGTACTAATCTGGATTGATGGGAAATAATGATTGCATCTTCTTTAAAACTTTCATCGAGGTCGCAATTGTCGAGAGAATGTTGCGAGGGCAACCGCTTGGGCATTCGGCCCTCTTCGAGAAACGTTTTTCGAGACCTATCCGACGCTTTGCATACTCATCCTGAGCCAGTCGATTGCGGATATTTAAACTACCTCCTTGGAAGCCACGGACAACGCTTATAAAGCCCCATTTAAATACCCTCACTCCCGAGTTATAGGGTGGATTTCATGGCAAAGATACGCATAGAAAATGTCGTTGCATCGACTTCTCTCGGAGGAGAACTGGATCTCCAGGCGATTTCCTTGGCCCTCGAGGGAGCGGAGTACGAGCCCGAGCAGTTCCCGGGCTTGATATACAGATTGAAGGAGCCGAAGACGGCAACGCTATTGTTCAGAAGCGGGAAGGTCGTATGCACGGGCGCGAAGAGCCTCGAGGACGTCAAGATAGCGATAGGCAAGGTCGCGAAGCAGATTGAGGCCGCGGGCATACACATCAAGATCGAGCCGAAGATAGAAGTGCAGAACATAGTCGCGTCATCCGATCTTGAGACGGAAATCAATCTCAACGCGATTGCGATAAGCCTCGGATTGGAGAAGGTCGAGTACGAGCCCGAGCAGTTCCCAGGTCTTGTTTACAGAATAGACTCCCCGAAGGTCGTCGTTTTGCTTTTCGGTTCGGGCAAGCTCGTCTGCACGGGCGCAAGGAAGCCCGAGGATGTCGAGGTTGCGGTCAACAAGATTACCGAGGAGCTGCGCGCTGCAGGGCTGTTGCACTGAGAATCATATGCTTCCGATACTCGACGATCACGCGCATCTTTGTCCCTGGGGAAAACGACACGAGGCGGTCCGCCAGTTCAAGAACGCCGGCGGAACGCATCTCATCATTTCCCATTCGCCGTACGAATCCAAACCAATATTGAATAAAGATGATTGGAAGGACGAATATCGGATTACAATTGACCTGACAAGAGAGGCCGAGCGCGAGACCGGAGTCCGATGCTTTTGCGTGATTGGTCCATATCCCGTGGATTTGCTCGCGCTTTCGGAGAAGTTGGGTTTGGATAAGGCATCTCGATTGATGATGGATGGGGTCGAGGCCGCGGCGGAATTGATTGAAGAACGGCAGGCAATCGGGATTGGCGAAATAGGAAGACCGCACTTCGAAGTGCCCTCGGAGATTCTCGAGAAATCGAACGAAATTACCAGATTCTGTTTTGAGAAGGCAAAGGAACTCGAGTGCGCGGTAGTCATACATTCTGAGCACGTAAATCAGGACAATCTCACCTGGCTTTCTCGGCTCGCCAATAGTGTCGGATTGAGACCTGAAAGGGTTGTGAAGCATTACTGTGGGAAGCTCGGACAGAATTGGTCAACAGGCGGGGTCAGCCTTTCAATTCTTGCATCCAGGGAGAACATACTTTCCGCGATAGAGCAGAAGCGCGATTTCATGATGGAGACCGACTACCTCGACGATCCGACGCGACCAGGGGCAGTTCTATTCCTGACAACTGTGCCAAAGAGGACCAAACAGCTTTTCAAAGAAGGAATCATGGATGAGCGGCTCTGGCGCAAGATACACGTCGAGACGCCCATGCGGTCGTACGGGATTGACACGCTGCGATGAGCGTCAATATCTGATGGTGAATCCTTTCAGGTCGCCCTTTGGCTCTTCCCTGAAAATCCGTATGTTCTCGACCCTCGCATACGGCTGCTCGTACTGGCATTTCCTGATAACGGCATTCACAGCCTCCTCCTCTCCCTCGAACAGCGCCTCCACGTCCCCCTCCTCGGTATTCCTGACCCAGCCGCTCACGCCGTGCGAAGATGCGAACCGCTGGGTATTCGCCCTGAAGAACACGCCTTGGACCCTTCCCGAGAAGATGACTCGCAATCGGACTTTCATTCCTATCTCCTATTGCCTTGCTCCCGATATCTCTCTTGCGACGATTGTTTGCCAGCCATCGTGTGTGACGTTTCGACAATGTATTTATATGCGAAATCTGATTAATTAATCAGTCGGGATGCACTTGAGAGTCTGCGTTATCTACCAGGCTCTGCACTCTCCGAAGGTGATGTCGGATGATGAAATCGCTTGTCGAAGACGCGCTGTCTAGAGAAGGGCCGGGCGATGCGAGCATGCCCGGGAACATTCAGGATGCAATGGTCGACGCGGAGCTAGAGCAGATACTCCGAGCTCTGAGGACCAACATCAAGATAATCGGCTTAGGAGGAGGCGGAAGCAACACTATCGCGAGGATAGTCGACGAGGGGATAGTCGGCGCCGAGCTTTATGCCGCAAACACCGACGCGCAGCACCTGTTGATTGTGCACGCGCCGCACAAGATATTGCTGGGAAGAAGGATCACGAGAGGTCTCGGAGCCGGCGCTCTGCCTCAGGTAGGCGAAGAGGCTGCCAGAGAGGCGGAGGATGACATCAAGAAGGCCTTGGCAGATGCTCACATATGCTTCATCACCTGCGGTCTCGGCGGAGGGACTGGCACTGGCGCATCCCCGGTTGTCGCGCGGATAGCGAAGGAGATGGGCGCGCTGACCGTCGCGGTCTGCACATTGCCTTTCAAGGGCGAAGGAAAGATGAGGATGGAGAACGCCGAGTGGGGCCTCGAGAGGCTCAGAGAGGCTGCTGACACGGTTGTCCTGATACCGAACGACAGGCTGCTCGAACTCGTCCCGAAGCTCTCGCTTAACGCGGCGTTCAAGGTGGCCGACGAGGTTCTTATGAAGTCGATCAAAGGCCTCACGGAGATGATAACCCGGCCAGGTCTCGTCAACCTCGATTTCAACGATTTGAAGACGATAATGAAGGGGAGCGGAGTCGCGATGATGGGCTTCGGGGAGAGCGACGAGGATGCTGACGATCTCGCGCTCGACGCCGTGGACAAGGCGATAAACTCTCCCCTGCTCGAGGTCGACATAAGCGAGGCGACCGGCGTGCTAGTCGATGTGATAGGCGGGAGCGATATGACGCTCGGCGAGGCCGAGAGGGCGGTAGAGGAGCTGCAATCGAAGGTAAGCCAGAACGCCCGCATCATCTGGGGAGCGGCGATAGATCCCTCCGTCAGCAAGAAGATAAAGGTCATGATAGTCGTGACCGGCGTCAAATCGAAGCAGATAGTCGGAAGAGAGGAGCGCCCGGTCAAGAAAGGAGAACTCGAGTTCGTCAGATGATCTCAAGGGTTCGGAAAAAACATGTTTTCGCAGGGGCTAAATCGCCCCTGCAGATTTGAGTATTTTTCACTTGCCGACTTCGCGAAGCGCAGCTTCGACGATGTCGATTCCCTTCTCAAGCACCGGCAGCGGGGTCGTCACGGGCGGCAGGAACCTGATGACCTGATTGACCGTCCCGGCCGTGAGTATGTACAGCCCGTGCTCGAAGCAGTACTTCTGAATCTTGCTTGCGAGGTCAGGATTAGGCTCCTTCGAACTCTTGTCCTTCACGAGCTCGAACGCGTACATCGCGCCGATGCCGCGAACGTCTCCGACGACCTCGAACTCCTGCTTCCATGCGTTCAAGCGCTTCTTCAGGACCTTCTCGACATCCTTGACCTTCGGGAGGTTCTTCTTCGCGAGCTTGATGCACTCGAGCGCCGCCGCGCACGCCAACGGGTTGCCACCGTAGGTACCGCCCAGTTGCCCAGGATATGGCGAGCTCATGATCTCCTCTCTGCCCGTCACACCCGCGAGCGGCATTCCTGCAGCCAATCCCTTGCCCGACACGAGAATGTCAGGCACGGTGTCCCAGTGCTCGATTGCCCAGATCTTCCCTGTCCTGTCCATACCCGACTGAACTTCGTCGTCTATGAAAACGACCCCATTATCCTTGCATACCTTGTACAGCTTCTGGAAGTAGCCCGGTGGGGGCACCATGAATCCGCCCTCGCCCTGAACGGGCTCGGCGAAAAGCGCGCAGATCTGCCCGTTGTACTGCGGCGACTCGAAGGTCTCCTTGATCTTGTCCACGCAGGCCAGGTTGCAGCTCGGGTACTCGAGCCCGAGATGGCACCGATAGCAATACGCATAGTCCAAGTGCAGTACGTTCGGGAGGAGCGGGCCGAACCCGTCCCTGTACGGCTTCTCCTTCGCCGTGAGCGAGATGTCCAGTATCGTCCTGCCGTGGAACGAGGTCTTGAACGACGCTATCCAGGTCTTCTTCGTGTACGCCCGCGCTATCTTGAGCGCGTTCTCGTTCGCCTCTGAGCCGCTGTTCAGGAAGATGCTCTTCGTGAGCTGCCTCTTCGGGCTGATCTCCCACATCGCCTGCGCCAGATCGGTGTACGGGTCGTAAAGAGACACCATGTAGCATATGTGCCAAAGCTTGTCCGCCTGTCTCTTCAGCGCGTTGACAACGGCCGGAGGCCTGTGGCCAAAGTTGTGCACGCCGATCCCCGCGGAGAAGTCGATGAATATATTCCCGTCCGTGTCGAAGAGGTACGGGCCTTCTCCTTTCAGAAGGTTCGTCGGCAGCTTTGTGCTCATACCTGTCGTCACGAACTTGCTCTTCCTCTCAAGCGCGGCTTTCGCCTTGGGCCCTGGCGGAACCACCTTGATGTAGGGGCCTTTCTTCACGCCAGACTTTTTCACGACTTTTTTTGCTTTCTTTTTGGATGACTTCTTTGCCATCTTATCTTACTCCTTTGCAAGCCTGAATCAATCATCGAGGCGGGGGCACGCAATCCCCCGTCTCCTACAAGAGATTTCTACTTGAGCTCCTTCTCCATCTCCTTTACGGCTGCCTGGAGGGCATCGACTCCGGCATCCAGTTGGTCCTTCGTGATTATCAGCGGGGGCATGACCCTCACGGAGGATTCTCCCGCCGTCACGGCAACCACGCCCTTCTTCCAGGCCTTGGTGATTATCATCTTCGCCTCTTTCGGCATCGGCGTCTTGGATTTCTTGTCCTTCACGACCTCGAAGCACTGGAACAGCCCGATTCCCCTGACGTCACCGATAATCTTCGATTCCTCCATCATCTCCTTCAACCGCTTCGTCAGGTGCGGGCCGAGCCTTGTCGCGTTCTGCAGGAGCTTCTGCTTCTCGTAGACCTTTATCGTCGCGAGAGATGCCGCGCAGGCCACGGGCGTTCCGCCCAGGGTCGTGCAGTGCGATCCGGCCGGCAGGTCGAGCACGTCAGCCCTGCAGACGGTCGCGCCGAGCGATATGCCTCCCGCAATGGCCTTAGAGGAGGTGAGTATATCAGGGACTACGCCGAAATTCTCTATTGCGAACCACTTCCCTGTCTTTCCCATGCCGGATTGTACCTCATCCACGCCATAGAGTATGCCGTACTTGTCCGCGAGCTTCTTCAGGCGCCTGTGGTAGTCCTTCGGGGGAACGATTATTCCTCCTTCTCCCTGTATGGGCTCTATGAAGAACGCCGCGACTTCTTCCGGCGGCACGTATTTCTTGAGCAGCCAATCGTCTATGAAATCGACGCACCAGTAGTCACACTGGGGGAACTCCAGATGGAACGGGCACCTGTAGCAGTAGGCGTACGGCACGTGCTCCACGCCGGGCATGTACGGGAAGAAGCCAGCTTTCTGCACTGGAGAACTTGCGGTGAACGCGATTGCCCCCATAGATCGGCCGTGGAAAGCGCCCGTGAACGCTATGAAGAACGGCTTCTTGGTGTGCCAACGAGCTATCTTCGCGAACGCCTCAACGCTTTCCGCGCCGCTGCCGCTGAAGAACACCTTCTTCGGGTATTTCCCCGGCGTTATCTTCGTCAGCTTCTCCGCGAGCTCGACCGCATATCTGTAATAGAAGTCGGTGTATGAATAATGCACCAATCGCTGCATCTGCTGGTACACAGCCTTTGCGACGTCCATATTGGCATGTCCGATCGACATCACGCCGAGGCCGCAGTTGAAGTCGATGTATTCGTTGCCGTCGATGTCGGTGAGGATGACTCCCTTCCCCGACTCGCAAACGAATGGGTAGTAGAACGGCCTGTTGTATGGCGCGAGCACCTCTTTGTCTCTCTTCAATATGTCCTGGGCCTTCGGGCCCGGGGGATCCACAACTCTTTTCAGTTCGATTTTTCCGAGTTTCAATCTATCCCTCTGCGGAGACTCTTACTACTCGAAGAATCCCCGGCATTAGACCGAGAATGATTACTCGATAATAAGCTTTCTATGCCATCGACAGGTCGATGCTCCTGGCCGATTCTTTTTCCCCGCATCGAACGGAAATCATCGAGCCAATCGAAATCCCCTATCGGAAATCGAAAACTATCCGAATCACGTGCGTCCGCATCTCATATTTCGAGCAAAGCCATAAATCCGCTCTACTCCCTTGCCTGCGGACGTGACGATGATTCTTATAAGGTACGGCGAGACGGGCCTAAAGGGAGAGCCGGTCCGGAACAGGTTCGAGAAACTGCTTGTAGAGAACATCTCCCTAGCTCACAAGAACGCGAACGTGAGCTGCCTGTTCGAAAGGCAGCGGGGGAGGATATTCGCCAGCAGCGATATGCCTGAGAAGACCGTAGAAATCCTGTCACGGACCTTCGGAGTCGTCTCTTTCAGCCTCGTGGAGGAGTGCTCCTCGGAGCCCGAGGAGATATCGAAACTTGCCGTATCCTTGGCCTCGAGGGCGCTCGCCGATGGCATGAGCTTCGCCGTAAGGGCGAGGAGGACCGGTTCTCATCCATACTCCAGTATGCAGCTTGCAGCCATCGTCGGGGAGAAGATACTGGAGGCGAGCAAAGGGTTGGAACTCAAGGTCGATTTGACGCACCCTGACCTTGAGATATTCGTGGAGGTGCGTGACAACCGCGCGTTCGTCTTCAGCGAGATAATCCCCGGTCCTGGCGGTCTTCCGCTTCGAAGCCAAGGTCGAGTATTGTCGATAATTGAAGACAAGAAGTCGCTTCTGGCCGCCTGGCTCATGATGCGAAGGGGCTGTTCGACGATACTGCTTAACCAGTCTGATCTTTCGACGAGAGATATCGAGTTGCTCAAGCCATGGAACCCTTGGTGGAACGGCTTCATCGATAGCACGGACCCCCTGGGGATCCTGCGGCTCAAGAACTGCATGGGGCTAGTCTTCGGCTGGTCTCTTGAGGAATTCGAGAGCCGGGAGAAGATGCAAGCGGGCGTCCCAGTATTCTATCCGTTGATAGGGATGACGGAAGAGGAAATAAACGAAAGGATGGCAAGGCTGTTCAGCTAGTTGCCGTGCCTCTTGTGAGCCCTCAGCGATGGCCTGACCTTCTCGTAGCCTATGCCCTTCCCTCTGACCAGTCCCCGGCTCTTCTTACCAGCCGGAGTCAGACCCCTGAAAACCCTTCCTCGGTTCGCGGGGTCGCATATCCAGTTTATCTTCGGGTCGTTCCTGATTACGGGGTGCATCGGATCGACCAGAATGACCTCGTACCACTGGTGTTTGCCGTCTTCGCCTACCCAGTAGGAAGCCAGGACCTCCATGTTCGGGAACTTCTTGGCCGTTCTCTCCTCGGCGATCACCTGGGCGCTCTTCCGAAGAGTTATTTTCTTGATCCCCTTCTTCTTCGGCTTCCTTCCCTTTCGAATCGTGTGCTTTCTCATGCCGCCCTTTCTTACCTTTGTTCTGACGATCGCGAACCCCGGCTTCGCCTTGTACCCTAGGGCGCGGGCGCGGTCGAGCCTTGTCGGTCTCTCTATCCTGACGAAAGTCGGCTCTTCACGCCACTGGATGAGCCGCTCCCACATGAGCTGCTTCATATCGTCGTTGCCGTCCGGGCGCTTCCAAGTTTCTCGTATGAAACCGTACATGTTGCGCGCGGCCGGCTCGAATTTCTTCACTTCGGCTTCCTGGGCCGATGCTTCTGCCTTTTCTTCTGCCATAGTGGATCACCAGATCCCAAATCGCCCGCAGGGTTCACGCCTGGCGCACATCCCCAAACGGGCGGTTGCTTTTAGCGGCTGAACAAAAGTGATACCGTATTTAAGCGTTTGCACCTTCCGGTGCATCGACACCCAGAACATCATCGAGGGCAAATATCGAAGCGCGCCCTAAGAGAGGCTCAATCCCAGATTTTCCGCTCGTCTTTTGGGGTGACGGAAGGCTCTGCCATCTCATCGTCCCCTATATCAGATATTCTCACCGGAGCTTGGCGAGCTCGCCTTGCGCTCCTCGCGCCAATAGGATGTCTTTTCCTTGCGCCGGTCTTCTTCCTTGCTCTCACGAGGCTCGATCTGAAGTATATATCGAACCCCGAGCTAGATATCGGCTTTCTCATTGTCCATACCCGATAACATATGCGTGTTCATACTATTTAGTTGTCTCTATCGTTTGAAATTCCAGCTTCGGAGTTGACGGTGTTAAGAATTCCTGATGATCCTCACATGAAGTCTTCGAGGCTGACGTCGTTCGAGGTCTTCTTGATTTTTGCCTTCCTCGAGCTCTCCCTGGGCTTTGCCTCTTCGAACAGCGTCGATTGCTGCGCTCCCGTGAGCAGCCTCCTCTCGTCCCATCCGAACACATCAGTGACCCTGACGATCGACTGCGCCAGCCTTTCAGCGTAATACCTGTAGTCCGGCTTCGCCTCGAACTTCCTGCCGGCCACAAACGGCTCGACCTCCTGGGGGGTCTTCCGGCTGTTCGTCACCACCCATGAGACCTTCATGCCCGGCTGAAACTCGTACCCCATCTTCGCCAGCTTTCTGGCGGCCTGGACATTCGCCATCCTGTCGGGAGCCTTGTAGAAATCGTCGCTCTTGGCACTCCTGGATATCACAAGCTTCTCCGTTTCGACCTCTCCCCGGAGCACCCTCTGTATGTTCTCGCGCGCGAACTGCACCGCGCCCTCGGTATCTCCGGCGAGAATCCTCTCGAATATGCCCATTAGAGTCTCGCTCTGCAGATCGAACGAATCCGTCCTCCTGGTCTCATACCCCCGGATGACCAACCCCTGTTCGGGCCAGATCATCCTCCCCACGTACCTCTTCTTCTTGCCGTGCGAGAAGAACGGCTCCATCACCTTCTCGAATTCGAGGCTGACCCCTCCTTCGGAGAACTTCTTGGCGAGCTCCTTCCCGAACTCCACGGTCTTCTCGATATCCTCGTGAGGCGATTGGACGAATACTGAGTCCGTATCGGAATATATCACCCTGTAGCCCTCCTGCTCGAGCTGCCGTATCACGCCCTGGATGGTTTCTCTCGCGAAAGCCGTGATGCTGGCACCTATCCGCTGGTCCGTGAACCTGTAGAACGATGAGGCGAACACCCCGTAGAACGCGTTCATGAGGATCTTCACCGCATCCTGCAGTCCGCGATAGTATTCCTTCTCGTCCTCCGATTCCGCCTCTCTCATCAGCCTCTTCAGCCTGTCCCTCTCGAGCATTAGCTCGCTGAGAATGCTCGGCAGCAGGCCGGGCTTCTGGTCCCTCGATAAGAACCGCACGCCCGTTGGGGACACGATGGATCCCTTGTCGCTTATCGTCGTGAAGCAGATGTTCTTCGCGATTATCAGAGAGGGATACATCGACTTGAAGTCCAGGACGACGACGTTGTGATAGAGACCTGGTTCGATGACGTGCACGTACCCGCCCTCTATCTGGTCCTCGTACTCCCGGCGCTGGGTCATCGGCACGCCCACCTTCGCCCTGTCGGCGCGCCTGATGAGTATCGAATCTATCAGCAGAGAGGTCGTCCCGCTCATGATGTCGTTCAGCGGGAGCTTCGTGACTGTCGCGAGATCAAGCGCCTTCTTGACGACCCTTATCTTCTCCAGGATTCTGAGCGCCAGCTCGGCGTCCTTCGCGCAGTACTGCTTCACCTTTTCCGGATCCTTCTTCCACTCCTCGTCGATCCTGGAAGGGTCCACATCGAGCTTTTTCTCCCCCAGCAGGAGCTGCGAGACCGCGTTCAATGTCTCCTGCTTTGGCTTTATGTTCTTCTTAACGTGCCACCAGGCGTCGGCGACTATCCGCCCGTCTATGTTCCAGAACCTGTTGTTGAACTGCCTCATGCTCCCCTGGGTCCTGCCCCAGTTGAGCTCAGGCATGCCGAGCTTCTTCGCGCGCTCGAGTATCTGCGGTATGTCGTACCCGTCGATGTTGTATCCCGTTATGATGTCCGGATCCTCCTCATCTATGATTTTCCCGAAGCCTTCGATTATGCTCTTCTCGTCCCCGTCCAGATGAAAGGCCCTCAGAGCCTGGTTCTCGGAGCTCCTGACAACTCCGCAGAGGGTTATCAAGTGTCCATCGAGCAGCGAGTTCTCGATATCGAAGCTCAAAATTTTCAACGGCGGGTAGAACGGGTCGATGTTCTCGAACCTCTCCGCCATTACGACCTCGTCCGTCGTGTACTCCTCCTTTTTATCGGGCTGGGGCTCGCCATGGACCCTCACGCACGAGCTCAGGTCGAGGTCATATGTGAACCTGAGATGGAAGGGTATGTCCGCCGCGAGCACCTTGAAGCCTGCCATCACCAGCTTCTCCCTGACCTGCGGGACGACGAACGGGAATTTGGTGACGACCTTGCGGCATGCTACATCCCTGCCTCCAAGGAAGAGCTTAACAGGCTCCTTCTCGACGCGCTTGACGTTCTCCTTGTCGTTCTCGAGCATCTCGATCGCTTGCTCGTTTGGTTCGACAACGTAAAAGTACGGCTCGAAGCCGTAATACCTAACAGAAACGGACTTCCCATCCCTCGTGCGACCGTAGACTTGAACGACCACCTCATCTCCTTCCCGGCGATAGGAGGAGCCGATGATTCTGATATCCCAAGTCGGCATCGCCATCACGTCCTGGCGACTATCTTGATAACGTCGCCGTCATTGAGAACGTGCGAGGCGCCCAGGGTCATGTGCGTCTTCGCATCGATAGCCCTTATGAAATTGTTCCCGAGATCGGTGTGGACCTTGAAAGCTAGATCCTTCGTCGTGCTTCCTCTGGGCATGAGATACGCGTCCGGGAGGACGTTGCCGTCCTTGTCCGTCCATTTCGTCTCATCCTCGACGGGGTATACGACTATCAGGTTGAGCATCTCGAACACGGCCTTCTCGAGGCATTCCTGAACACCCGTGCCCCCGTTCGCGGTTAGCCAGTCGGATATCTTTCCGAGGGCGGCCTTCTGCATCTCGTTCAGCTTCTCGGGCGCTTTGATTTTGAAGGAGCTCGCACCTGGTGAGTAGTCTATCAAGCCGGCCTTGCTTGCTCTCCGAAGGGTAAGCTCGTAATCAGAGGCGGTAGGAACAACGCGCTTCCCCGTCTCGATCAGCTTCTTGATGAATTCGGGCGGGGCTATGTCGCACTTGTTCGCAGCTATTATCATCGGCTTGCTCACCTTGAGCAGCTCGTATGAGAACCTGAGAAGGTCCTCTTCCTTCCAGTGCGTCGGGTCGGGGTCGAGCTCGGCATTCCTCATACCGGCAACTATCATCGCCTCCGTGATCATCAGGCCCGTAAGTTTCTCGTGCAATATGTGCTCGACCTTAGTGCCAGCCAGCTTCGCCTGCCGCGCGATTTTCTCGAACCCTTTCCCTATAATGTTGAATATCCAGTACGAGACTTCCTTCTCGAGGAACTCGATGTCCTGAATAGGGTCATGGCTGCCTTTGTCGACTATGTTCCCCTCAGAATCTGTAGAACCGCTAGCATCGACGATATGTATGAGTGCATCAGCCTGACGGAGGTCGTCCAGGAACTTGTTCCCGAGCCCCTTGCCCTTGTGCGCGTCCGGGACAAGGCCCGCGACGTCGAGTATCTCAATCGGGACGAAACGCACTCCGTTCTCGCAGTGCGAGTTCTTCGGCTTGCACGGGATACCCTTGATTGTGTGGGGGCACTTCGCCCTGACGTACCCTACGCCTTTGTTCGCCTCAATCGTAGTGAAGGGATAGGCGGCTATCTGCGCCGGCGCGAGAGTGAGCGCCGAGAAGAATGTGGATTTCCCCACATTCGGCTTTCCGACTATTCCGACCTGCATCGCATCGTCATCAAGGTTGTAATAGAAATACGCTATGCCCGGCGCGGCGAAACGGAAAATCTATCTATATCCCTTCGATACGCTTAGACTAGCATATCGAGGATTTCGCATGCAGTCCCTTCAGGATTCATACGGCCGGAGGCTGAACGGGTTGCGCATTTCGGTTACCCAGAAATGCAATCTCAGCTGTCCTCACTGCCATCGTGAGGGACAGCCGCCGGCCAGGACGGAGATGACACCGGAAGAAATCGGCAAGATAACATCCGTCGCATCCTCCTTGGGGGTCCGGAAAGTAAAGATCACGGGCGGGGAGCCATTGCTAAGGGAGGACATCTGCGATATTGTCGCAGCGATTCGGCCGCACATGGCCGAAATCTCTCTCACGACGAACGGCATCCTCCTGGATAGATACGCCTCAGATCTGAAGAAGGCCGGGCTTGACAGAATCAACATCAGCATTCATTCCCTCTCGGGCGAGAGCATGATAAAGATCGTCGGCAAGGACTGCGTCGGCGAGGTGAAATCGGGGATTGCGGCAGCGCGAGAAGCGGGGCTGAACCCGATCAAGCTCAACATGGTCGTTCTGAACGGCATAAATCACACGGAAATCCCCGAGATGATAGAGTTCGCATCGAGATCCGGAGCGATCCTGGAGCTGATAGAGCTCGCGACGGACCGATCGGGCTGCAACGAGGACTATTTCAAGAGGCATCATTACGCGCTCGGGGAAATCGAATCGAACTTGGCTTCACGGGCATCATCCATATCGTACAACGAACTGCACCGAAGGGCGCAGTACCGATTGACATCAAACGGAGGAGAGGCGGTCGTCGAGATCGTCAGATCTATGCACAATTCCGTGTTCTGCTCGAACTGCACGAGATTGAGGCTCACCAGCGACGGAATCCTGAAGGGTTGCCTATACGAGAACAACGGCCATCTGGATGTGTTGGGAGCGGTGCGTTCAGGCGCTGGCCAGGAAAAGATATCAGAGCTGTTCCTTTCCTGCTTGAAGACTCGGAAACCTTATTGGATGTGATCGGCAGGTCGGTCAGATGGTGTCTGTGAAGGTGAGCTCAGAGGAGGTCGATGTCGCCGGCGTGATAAGGCGCGTCATGAGCCCCGATTGCGGAGGCATATCGGTGTTCGTCGGGACGGTCCGAGACAATTACGAGGGGAAACGGGTCAAGGGCGTCAACATAGAGGCTTATGATGCGATGGCCGTCGAGGACCTCGAACGGATAGCGAAGGAGGTCAAGGACGAATTCGGTGTTAGGGAGATATCGATTCATCACCGGACAGGCAGGCTGAACGTCGGAGATGTGATAGTCGCGATCGCCGTCTCGGCACCACACAGGAAGGAGGCGTTCGGCGCCTGCAGGGAGATCATAGAGCGGCTGAAGAAAACGACACCCATCTGGAAACAGGAGTTCTTGGACGATGGTCAGCGATGGGCGGAGGATGACAGGCATGGTTCGAATGGTTGATGTCAGCAACAAACAGGACGTTAAAAGGACGGCTGTAGCAACAGGCAAGATACTTCTCAGCAAGAAATCAATAAATGCGATACGCAAAGGAACGGTGCGGAAGGGGGATGTCATAGGCGCTTCGCAGCTCGCGGGCATACAGGCGGCGAAGGATACCAGCAAGATGCTGCCGTTCTGCCATCAGATTCCGCTGACTTCGATAAAAGTCGACCTGAAGATCTCCGATGAAGGGGTTTCGGTTCGATCAACGGTCACCGCGAACTACAAGACCGGCGTTGAGATGGAGGCGCTGGTCGCCACGATGGCCGCGCTCCTCAATGTTTGGGACATGGTAAAGTATCTGGAGAAGGACGAGATCGGCCAATATCCGCACACCCGCATTTCCGATGTCAGAGTGGTAATGAAGAAGAAGGGAGAGAGCTGAATGGGCGCCGAGGAGCACAAGAAGAGGGCGATGCGGAACGTGAGGTGCGCCGTGATCACCGTCAGCGATACGAGGAACAAGGAGACCGATGCATCGGGCAAGGAGATCATGTCGATCCTTCAGTCTCACGGGCACGTTATCGCGAGATACGAGGTCATCAAAGACGAGCCGTCGCAGATAGCTGACATCATGCGCCAGTGCATCGAGGCCCCCGACATTCAGGCCGTGATATTCAACGGCGGCACGGGAATATCCGCGAGGGACAACACGATAGAGACTCTATCGAACTTCTCGGAAAGAGCGTTACCAGGTTTTGGGGAGCTTTTCCGGATGCTGAGCTATGAAGAGATAGGAGCGGCGGCGATGCTATCGAGGGCGACGGCGTTCATCGTCGAGAAGAAGGCCGTGTTCTGCCTTCCGGGCTCCACCGCCGC
Source organism: Thermoplasmata archaeon (assembly GCA_038852105.1). GTDB lineage: Archaea > Thermoplasmatota > Thermoplasmata > UBA10834 > DTMW01 > JAOUEZ01. The sequence continues at coordinate 33,082 of JAWCKK010000001.1, read as the reverse complement.
AGTAAAGCTAGCCACCGAGAAGCTGATAGCGCCCGAGCTGGGGCACCTGCTTTCGGAGGCGAACAGATGAGCTATCCCGAATCGTTCAAGAAGCCGATCTCGCTCGAGGATGCCGTGAGCATTTGCCTCGAGAATTCGAAGCCGACCGATCTTGCCGAAACGATATCGGTTTCTGACGCGGTCGGGCGCGTACTGGCTGAAGATATCATTGCGAAAATCGATGTCCCGCCATTCGCCAGAGCAGCCATGGATGGATTCGCTGTTCGATCCGCCGATGTTCGATGCGCCTCCGAGAAGAATCCGATCTCGTTGAAAATCAAATCGCGGATATTAGCTGGAGAGGCATCAACAGTTTCCATCTCGAAGGGCGAGTGCGTCGCCATTGCGACGGGCGGGATGCTCCCGAGAGGAGCGGACGCGGTCGCCATGGTCGAAATCACAAGATACGATTCCTCGCACCCTGAGAACGTCCAAATTCTCGAACCAATCGCGAAGGGCGAACACGTGATTCTCCCGGGATCCGATATCGCCAAGGGAAAGTATGTCGCGCGCGAGGGCGAGTATCTGCTTCCCGCAAGAATCGGAGCGATCTCCTCTGTCGGCAGGGAGAAATGCAAGGTCTATCGAAAGCCCAGAGTCGTCGTGATGCCGACGGGCAACGAAGTGGTCAGGCCAGGCAAGAGATTGAAGCCGGGCCAAGTCTACGATGTGAACACGTTCACGCTCTTCTCCGCGGCGTCCTCCTTCGGAGCCGATGCCCGCATCGCCGATATCGTCGGAGACGACCATAAGAGCATCTCGAAGGCGGTCCGCTCGAATGCAGATGCGGACATCATCGTTCTCTCCGGAGGCAGCTCTGTCGGAGAGAAGGATTTGCTCGCATCGGTCATCGAAAAAATGGGGAAGATACTCTTCCACGGGGTTGCGATCAAGCCGGGCAAGCCGACGCTCCTAGGCAAGGTCGGAAGGTGCCTCGTTCTCGGGATGCCCGGGCATCCGACATCGTGTCTCTCGAATGCATATCTTTTCCTGGGTCCTATGATCCGAAAGATCGGGAGGATCAACATTCCCTTTGCAAAGGAAATGTCTCTCATTTTGGCGCGCGATGTGCGGATTCCGAAGGACAGGAAGCTTGTCTTGCCAGTCCGCGTCCAAGGCGCTTTCGCAATCCCGACTTTCAAGGAATCCAGCGCGATTACGAGCATGTCGAGCGCAGACGGTTTCACCGTCCTGTCTGCGAACGGCGCATCTCTTGCCCGCAAGGGCTCGATTGTTTCTGTGCGCCTGTATTGATTCCGCGACCGGGAAAACGATAAATATCCTATCGATATGTCTGTTTGGACATATCGGTCGGTAGTATGAAAAGGAGCACGAAAATTGTCGGCGTTCTTGTCGCAACCTACCTCGTCGTCCTATTTCTTGTAGCAATTGTCTTTCTCGGAAGTTCAACGGAGAAGATCGTTCTAAAGATCTTCACTGCTGGGAGCTTGGCTGAGCCGTTCAACGGAATGCCTGATGGGCGGGATATGGAATCGCTCTTCGAGGAAGTGCATGCAAACGTTGATGTCCAGATACAGTCCGGCGGCAGCGTAGAGATGATAAGACGCATCACGGAATTGAACCAGACATGCGATGTCCTCGCCGTAGCGGATTATTCGCTCATCCCATCAATGATGATAAACGCGAGCGTGCCTGCCGCGAGCTTCGTCATCATGTTCGCCGAGAACAGCATGACCCTTGCGTACACCGATAATAGCAGATACGTTGATGAATTGAATCAGAGCAATTGGTACGAGATATTGAGAAGGGCGGATGTGAGGTTCGGGTTCTCCAATCCGAACGACGACCCCTGCGGATACAGAACTATGATGCTCCTGATGCTCGCTGAGGATTATTACGGGGATCCGGCAATATTTGACGATCTGGTCATGAGCAACACAAACATCGAGAACATCGAAATTTCCGAGAATGAAACGACCATATCGATCCCCACGAGCCTGGCAGTCACCGACAATTCCAAGCTGATGGTCAGGAGCGCGGAGGTCGAACTCACGAGCGCCCTCGAGTCTGGCTCTATAGATTACTTGTTCATCTACGAAAGCGTCGCTCGTAGACATGCAAGATCAGGAATGAAGTTCCTCGAACTGCCAAGAGAGATAAACTTGAATGACACGGCCAATGCGGATCACTATCAAAGGATAATGGTGATTCAATTCGCCGACAGCGAGAACGCAAGCAAGGTGAAGACGGTCATCGGCGAACCGATCGCGTACGGCATCACCATTCCGAGAAACGCCGAGCATCCCGAATTGGCTGCCGAGTTCGTTATGATGATGCTCGGAGAGACAGGTCAGGAGGTCATGCGTCAGGCAGGGCAGGAGCCGTTAGTTCCCCCGGTTGCGGGGTATTGGAAGCAGCAGGTCCCCGACAGTCTGAGGTCGTTGGTCGTGTGAAGGAGCGTGGCTGGAAATTGAACAGGAAATCGCCGGATCCGATCATGATTCTCTTCTCGATCATGGCAGCGTTGCTGCTGACGTTCATCGCATTGCCGATGGTGGCAACAATCCTCTCCCAGGACGCATCCTCCATAGCATCCGCCCTCGGAGACCCAGAGGTCCAATCTGCGATTGCAGTGAGCTTCGGCGGAGCGCTCATCGCGACGGCTCTTTCGTGCGTGTTCGGTATTCCTCTGGGATACGTCATGGCCCGTTCGAGATTCCCTGGCAAAGGAATCCTACAGGGGATAATCGACCTTCCAGTCGTGATACCTCACACTGTCGCGGGGGTCGCACTCCTGGTGGTCTTCGGAAGGCTCGGGGTCTTCTCCTCCGCGATGGACGCATTCAACTTGAGATTCGAGGACGAGCTGCTCGGGATAGTAGTCGCGATGATGTTCGTCAGCGTGTCCTTCGTGGTCAATTCCTCGAGGGACGGGTTCGAAGCCGTAGACGAACGCCTGGAGAACGTCGCGAGATCGCTCGGGGCGTCCAGAATCGAGGCAATCATGACGGTGACGGTGCCTCTCTCATTACCATCGATAGTCACCGGAGCTGTGATGGCCTGGGCAAGGGCGGTCAGCGAGTTCGGAGCAGTCGTGGTCATAGCATATTTCCCGAAGATAATCCCCACACTGATCTACGAGAAGAACCTGTACTCGGGTCTGGCGGCATCGCTGCCCGTTGCGGCACTCCTGATTATCGTCTGCGTTGTGATATTCGTCGCATTAAGGACGACGACGGCGATCTGGAAGCGCAGAATGGAGGAGGAGTGATGCTCGAGGTATCGGACCTCTCTTACGATGCCGGTTCTCTCGAGCTGAGGGAGGTCAGCTTCGGCGTTGCCAGGGGAGAGACGCTCGTCGTGCTCGGCCCGACGGGTGCCGGGAAGACGGTGCTGCTCGAGCTCATCGCGGGGTTCCGCACGCCACGCTCAGGCTCGATACTGATGGACGGCCGTGAGATAACGGATCTCCCCCCTGAGAAGAGAAAAATTGGAATGCTCTACCAGGACTATCTGCTGTTCCCACATCTCGACGTCTTTGAGAACATTGCCTACGGCCTCCGGTCGAGAGGGATGCGGATGGACGAGCTGAGGAAAAAGGTGGACGATATCTCGTCCAGGCTCGCGATTGGCCATCTCTTGAATAGGAAGGTCCGAAGGCTCAGCGGAGGTGAGCAGCAGCGGGTTTCGCTCGCGAGAGCATTGGTGACGGATCCTTCGATACTACTTCTCGATGAGCCCTTCAGCGCAGTCGACCCTGAGACGAAAGAGAATCTGATGCGCCAGCTATCGTCAGCTCTCGCATCGTGGGACATACCAGTCATTTACGTCACCCATGATCAAATAGAGGCGGCGGAAATCGCGGACACGCTTGCTGTGCTTAACAATGGAAGGATAGTCCAGATTGGCGCGCCTGGCGAAGTATTTTCTTCGCCCAAATCGGAGTTCGTCGCCCGATTTCTCGGCTCGATGAATATCTACAAAGGACGTGCAAGAAAGTCGGACGGGAGCACCATCGTCCGGATTTCTGACGTGAGCATCTTCTCGTCCACTGATATCGAAGGCGATGTCCATGTCACGATAAGACCCGAGGACATCATCATCTCGAGAAAGGCGGTGGAATCGAGCGCCAGGAATTCTTTCTGGGGAAAGGTCGTAAAGATATCTGAGAAGGGCCCGATAATCTTCGTCACATCCGATTTCGGAATCGAGATGACCGCCTCGATAACGAGGCAATCGTTCATCGATTTGAATATCGGCATCGGTGACGATGTATGCTTCACGTTCAAGGCAACAAATGTGAACCTCTTCTAGAGCCCGCGACGCATGCTGTACGCGAAAATACATAATCGGGTAATCATTCTTTCCTGAGCGGATACGATGGACACGGCTGCGATACTATGCGAAGGCGCTTTCGGCAGGGGCCCCGGGAAGACCGCCGCGGGTCTCGTGAGGAAGTCGAGGAAATACAAGATAGTCGGCGTGATAGACAGCTCTCGCGCCGGCTCCGATGCAGGGGAATTGCTCGACGGAACGCCGAACGGCATTCGAGTCTATGCGTCCCTGAGCGAACTCGTTTCGTCTCTTGGCACGCCTCCGAAGTATCTAATCGTCGGTGTTGCGACTATCGGCGGCAAGCTGCCAGTGTCGTTCAGAAAACCGATCCTTGAGGCGCTTGAGAAAGGGATAAGCGTCATATCGGGACTTCACGAATTCCTCGCTGATGATCCTGAGTTCTCCGCAATGGCTCGGAAGACCGGGGCATCGATTATCGACATACGGAAGGAGCCACCGTTGGACAAGCTCAGGCATTTCAGGAATCTCGCAAAGGACCTGCCGTGCATACGGATACCGGTTCTCGGAACGGATGCCGCGATAGGCAAGAGGACTACAGCATGGGCCGTTGTCGATTCGTTGAACGCCATGGACATTAAGGCAACTTTTGTGGCCACAGGGCAGACAGGTCTGCTTCAAGGAGCAGATTTCGGCGTCCCGCTGGATGCTATCCGCGGGGATTACGTCGTAGGGGAGCTCGAGGCGGAGATAGTGCGCGCATACGAGACCGAGCGGCCAAAGGTCATCGTGATCGAAGGTCAGGGAGCGCTCAGCCATCCAGCATATGTTACGGGCTCGCGCGCGATCGTTTGTGCCTCCTCTCCGAACGCGGTGATATTGCAGCACGCTCCAAAGAGGAAGTATCGGACCTTTCACGAAGACGAACTTCATCTTCCAATGCCCTCTTTAGAAGAGGAGATGAAGCACGTGAGCCTGTTCGCGAAGTGCCCAGTCATAGCAATAACAATAAACCATCAAGGGATGACAAAAGAGGAGGTTGAGCAAATTATCCGCGATTATGAGAGTACATACAACGTACCAGTGACGGATGTTCTGCTCCATGGTGCCGATAAAGTGGCTGATAGGATTGCGAATCTATTTCTTGGCAGCTGAGAGAGAATATAACCAATGAACGAAATTGTCGACGGATAGAATATTTGTATGAGGCATTGACATCGATTTGGACGTATGAGGAGATATCAATGAAACATTTGGGCTGGCGCGCAATGCTCGCGATCGGTTTGATAGCTTCGAGCATTCTGATATTTATCGCTAATTATCTCATCTTCCACAACACCGAAGAGGAGCTCTTCCTGCTCGTCGAGGAGCTCGGGTTCATACCGATAGAGGTGCTCGTTGTAACGCTGATAATCGACCAGTTGCTGCAGAAGAGGGAGAAACGCTCCAGGTTGGAGAAGATGAATATGGTGATTGGCGCGTTTTTCTCAGATGTCGGCTTGGAAGTCCTCAGACTCATCGTTTCTCTGGATAAGAATATCGACAATATCAGGAACTCCCTTAGAATCGGCGAGGACTGGGAAGAAACCGATTTCACCGCTGCAAAAGAATCTTTGAGGTCCTACATGCCATCGCTCTCATTCTCTCCTCTCGATTTCGAGAAGCTCAAGGTCCTGCTCGGCGCGAAGAAGGACTTCGTTCTGAGGCTCTTGGAGAACCCTAACCTGCTCGAGCACGAGTCCTTCACGGATCTTCTTTGGGCAATGTCGCATGTCGGCGAGGAGCTCGCGGCCAGAAGCGACCTCAGAGGCCTCGGAAAGGAGGATATGTCCCATCTGGAGAATGACGTCAAGAGGGCTTATACGCTGGTCATGCATGAATGGCTTGACTACATGAAGCATCTGAAGACCAGATATCCATACCTTTATTCGCTCTCCGTCAGGACGAACCCGTTCAACCCGAATGCGAAGGCGGAGATATCTTCATGACCTCGGCGGGCTTGGATGAGCGCGAGTGGCACGATGTCATAGACACGCTCGAGAAAGTCGTTGACTACTACGATAAGATGAACGACGTAGGCACCTTCTTGCAGGCCGAGAGATGGCGCTCGGCAGCCGCGAAATACTCAGGAGATGAATTGGACGTCCTGGAGGTAGGATGCGGACCCGGCACATTCGCGAAGCATCTTCTTGCAAGAAGGCTCGTCTGCCTCGATCCCTCCGAAAAACTGCTCGGTGTTGCACGGCGCAGGGTCGGAAATAGGGCGGAGTACTTGCTCGGCCAGGCGGAAAAGCTGCCCTTCGACGACGAGGAATTCAACCGCGTGTTCTGCTCCTTCTCATATCGAGATTTGAAAGACCAGCTTGCGGCGCTTTCCGAGTTCAGGCGCGTGCTGAGACGCGGCGGCAAGTTGGTCGTGCTGGACATCGCAAAGTACGATAACGGCATCATGTCGCATCTCATGAATCTCTACCTGCATCATGTCGTTCCTCGATTAACCAAGATCATCGTGCCAAAGAAGATCAGGCGCGGTTGGGACAGAAATCCCTACAACGACCTGTGGTCGACTTATCGGCAGTTCAAGACGCCAGAACAGATTGTCGCTGATGTGCGCGACGCGGGTTTCGATAGCGTCGTCTCTAGAATACTTTCCCTGGGTGGAGCCTTTCTCATCGTCGCTAACAGGTCGTAATGATTCGGGAGAACAAACTTGATTCTTTGGAATGCAGATTCTACCTGTCATTATTCAGCTTTCAAATCGACCAGTTGTTCGATCTTATCGACGGATTTTTCGAAGAAATATGGGTCATCGATTCTGATTTCGACGGCCTTGCTGGGGCAGAATTCCACGCATCTTCCACACCCCCGGCATTTGCTTTGATCTATTCGCACCTTTCCGTTCTCCATCACATGCGCTCCGACGAAGCATATTTTCTTATCAATACAGAGGCCGCATCCCGAGCACGCATCGGTAACGGTTACTGTCACGCCGCTCATTCTCGTCACGGCGCTGCTTATCTCGGCGTTCAGATCGGGCAACATTTTCCATAGGCAGCAACAGGGACAACAGCTACAGATGCTCAGAAGCTCTTCCTTTCTTCCAGTGTCGAACACGACCGCGTCAATCTTGTTCCTTCCGATCAAGTGCACCAGGCCCGCTTCGCGGCACTTTCTGATGTGATTAATCGCTTCGTCAGCGCTCACTGGCCGTCCAAACTTTCGGTCTATTCTCATAGCGCCCTTGCCAAGGAAGAGGCATCCGTATTCTTTGGGATAGTTATTGCAATGATTCGCTTCTCTGCAGAGGCAGAAGTTCATGAGGAAATGATATCTCGAGTTCCTAATCAGGTGTTCTACTATCTGCGACGGAAGCACGACGCTTTCTTGCGCGAAGCTCTTGTTAATATTGACCGTCACGGTTTTTGTAAGGGCCTTCTCGGCGACACAATCCTTGGGAAGATATATCATCCGGTCCTCGTCGAAGAACGATTTCTCGATGAATTTCCCAATAGGCTCTATGTGCGTCATTCGAGCTATGAAGAAACGAAGGTTGAAGCCGGTCTTGGCCAGACCTACGAATATCCTCGATTTGATTCCCATCTTGAGAAGTCTGAATCAATCTCTATTATTTCATTTTTCTTTTGCTTGATAAATCGTGTCAATTGAGAATGCTATAGTTGAGTCAACCGAATAATAGTTAGAATTTTCTTGCCAAATTCCGTCTTCGAATTATTGAATTTCTTGCGAAGGGTAAGAGCATTGAATGACAAGCAAATTCAATAGAATGAAAGAAGGAGCTTGGAAAAGAATTCGCGAATGTACCTCTTCATAGAGTAATCTTAGTAATCCGAATTTCCTGTCCTATATGCTCTTCCGCCTTCTCTTCGTCCTGAACACCAGGAAGATCGCGATCGCCCCTATTGTCGGGATCAACAGGGTCGAGAACTCCGGTATCAGGGAAACGGGAATCTCTCCGGAAGAGCCAGTCACGTCCAGGTCGAACCACTGGTCGGTCGCGTTGACATACTGTATTCCTGCCGTCTGCCAGGTTATGGTCGTGCTCCAGACTCCGTTGTCACCAGCCTGCCAAGTGTGACTTGTCTGCGCTGGATTCGCGCTCGGGTCAGTGTCGGTCAATACAACCGTTCCATTGTACCAGCTCGGCATTTTCGCTCCCGTACCGTTGTACCCGGTAACGGTTATAGTATCTTGCAACGTCGCAGTGTGCGGGCCTGTCACTTGTACCTCATAATACGATACGGGCGATATATCGAACATGAATGAAGGGACGCCGCAAAGCAGCACATCCGGTGCCCCGGGTTGAGTCTCTACTGGAAAATCTATTGGGCCTTGAAGCTGTATGATTTTAGTTGCGGGATCGTATGCACTTGCAATGATATCATATGGCCAACAGTCCTTTCCGAGAACCATCCTGCCCCAGTATTGATTGGCTCTGAGATTATTCACGTATGTCGGGTCAGTATCATCTCCTCCGATTCCGGGTCTGAAGCCAACGACATCCTCTTCGTTCAGCTCAATATTTATGTACTCATATTCTTGAAGGTCCTTTTCCAATGGCGTACCCCAGTAACTAACATTCATACCAAAATGCTTCGTCCATACGGCTCGCGATTCAATCAGCCAATCGGTCTGGTCTGGATCATAATTGTTGTAAGGAGATGGATAGCTTGTGTGCGGGGCCTCGTTACCACAATAATCCATATGAGAGTTCTCCAAGCACCAGCCGCCACACCAGACATTATCATCTTCGTCTTCCCAAGCCTCTATTGCGTAATTCACGGTCGCCGTCATTGATAAATTCATCATAGCAGGGCTAATTCTTATCTGCAAGTCCATATCTTCCATCCAGTTTTGGAAAGCGTTCTCCAAGACCCCTGCTGCTTCTAGCCATCTAACTATTAATGCATCCATCCCCCAACTCCATGTGTAGACCCTGATAGTCAATGTGTTTGCGGTGCTGTTAAGTGGGTCCAGCTGAAGCGAAATCACTCTGATGTCGTTATTGTATTCATACGCTGTGAAAATATCATATGCACCGCCTGCGGATCCTTCGTTAACCCAGTCATTCTTCCAATCGTTCTGTTCTATAATCTCTTCATTGGCCTGGAACCAAGTCCTTACATCACCGGTTCCATCCCAGCCGAGATAACTCTTTGCGGCCTCACTCGAATATTCTATCTTGCCCATGAAGTGAACGAAATATCCGTCATTCTCAGTTTGACCCGAATTTGGTGGGATTTGACTTCTAGCTTCAACACCGTATAGCCAATATACCCAGTGCGATCGGAACCCTTCCGGCGATCCCTTGATCCACTCATGTTCGGAAACTGGTATATATGTCATATAATAAGATGCATTGATCCATCCGCCGTTCTGACCGGTAGGATTTATGTCGGGAACGAATATAGCGTCCGTTGTCGTCTTACAATCAGTAATATTCCTTGCCCAAACGCTGAATCTCAAAGGCGCATAAGGGATAGGACCCACATCCACATCTGGAGTTGTCCAAATGGAATGCGGGGAGGGCATATAATAGAATATGTGAGGATAGGCATCTCTATAAATCATTTCAGAATACAAAGTCTGCCTTTCTATGTACCACGTGGGCATTCTGTCATGATATTTTTCCGTCGGGTCGCTTTCATGTCGACCAGCTTCTTCGAATGTAACTCCGCCGCTTCTATTCCAGTTCCAATCTTGGAACGTCATGTGAAAGAAGTCACTGAAATTATAATGCACTTCTCTCATTCCATTGTTTGACGATGCGGCGATTGGAATCTCGTCGATAGGCGGTGAGACAACCATTTCTAGTAAGACAATCGCAAAAATTGAAATTAGCATCACACAGCCCAATATACAGGCCAACAACTTAATCTTGTATTCTTTACGTCTTAGAATGGCTGTTCGGTCTATCGAAGGTATGTAATCTTGCATGTTATAATCCCTACTAATGGATTTGATATGCTATGCGAATGTCCTGCAACATAAAAATTCATCGATTGTGATTCGTAATATGATAACAAATAGCCAATATCTCATAATTTTGAATCTAGCCAGAAAGTGAAGAGTGGGCCCAACCGGATTCGAACCGGTGATCTGCGCCTTGTAAGGGCACCGTCATAACCCCTAGACCATGGGCCCAGCGGGCTACCCATGAGCACATCCCGTTATAAAACTTTGACTGGGCGATGTTCGAAGCGTCGCCCATCACGGGGAACTATCGGACCTCAGAGCGGCTATCATTTTCTCCGCGTGCTCGTGTCCGAGATCGAATGCTGCGAGGTTTTCCTTCATCTTCCTTGGGACTGTCTTCCTTATCGCCTGCCTGAACTCATCCGGGCCAGCGTCTATCTTGCCGGTCGCGGCGACCGCTCCGAGCATCACGGAGTTCGCCGCAAGCGGAAATTTGACCTTCTCTGCAATCTCCGTAGCGTTCAATGTTATGACCACAGCTCCTCTGTCTTCGATTGTCTTAATCAGTGCCTGAACAGGTGGATACTTCGAGTGCGTTGCGGAAACGGAGTACGGCACTATTGGCTCGGTGTTCACAACTGCCATGCCTGAAGGGGACAGCATCCAAGCGTATCTGGCCGCTTCAAGAGGCTCGAAGCCGATCAACACGTCAGCCCTTCCCCGGGGTATAATCGGGCTGTACACATTCCCGTATCTGACGGTCGCGGTGACGGAGCCTCCTCTTTGAGCCATCCCGTGAGTCTCTCCGATGAGGACATTGGCTTTTCTTATCATCGCGAGTTCTCCGAGCACGCGGGCGAACGAGAGAATGCCCTGGCCGCCGACACCCGCCAGGAAGATGTTCGTCGTCATTTCCTCACCCCTATAGCGCCGTGCGGGCAGGTCTGCTCGCACACGCCGCATCCGACGCACAGAACGCCGTTTATCTCGTACACGTTCTCCTGCCTCGCTATGGCGGGGCACCCGAGCCCGTCCACGCACGTCCCGCACTTCTTGCATTTGTCTTGATCAACGGCTCTTCTCTTCCCCAGGATTTTGCCCTTCTCGGCCATCTCGAGCAACGCGCACGTTCTTCTGGAGATGACGACCGAGAGCCTCTTCTGATCCAGTTCTTCCTTTATCGTTCTCACGGCGTTCTTGAAATCGTAAGGGTCGATTATCCGCAACGACTCGACTCCGAACGACTCGATTATCTTCTCCATTTGCATTGCGGGCGCGGCCTCACCGTACGCATTGACGTTCGTCCCAGGGTGCGGCTGATGTCCCGTCATCGCCGTTGTTCCGTTGTCGAGGACGACGAGCATCATCTTGTGCCCGCCGTGGACTGCGTTTGCCAGGGCTGGCAATCCAGCATGGTAGAACGTGGAGTCGCCGATGAACGCGACAACGGGATCGGCGAGAACTTTCGATAGGCCTTCGGCAATCCCCACAGACGACCCCATGCATAACATCGTGTCTCCCATTTTGTACGGGGCGATGGCGCCGAGGGAATAACACCCGATGTCGTTCGGGAATATCGCAGCGCCCTTCGTTGCGACCTTGACGGCATAGTATGTGACTGCATGAGGGCATCCCGGGCACATGACGGGCGGCCTCTGCGGTAGCTCCTCCGCTTCGGGCTCCTCGGCCCTCGGCACATAAGTACTCGAGAGAAATATGCTGCGAACCGCTCCCAGAAGTATGTCAGGATTGTACTCGTACAGGCGAGACAGATGCCCTGAGTCCTTGCCGTAGATTTCCACTTCTATCTTCTCGCGTTCCGCGAACGCGCGTATCTCGCGCTCCATTATCGGATCGAGCTCTTCAACGATGAGGATCTTCTCCTTGCCCCTGAGGAAGGACGATATCAGCTTCCGCGGCAGGGGGTGGCTGAACCCTATCTTCAGGATATCGATTCCCAGCGAGAGCTCCATGCACGCTTCGATGGCGTAATTGAACCCCGCGGATGATGTGATGATTCCGAACGGCGATTTCTCGCCTAATGAGATGATTCTGTTGAACGGCGACTCCTCGGAAAGCGCCTCCGCCCGTTCCATCTTCTCCAGCAGTTCCGCGTGCTTCTTTCTGGCTACGTGAGGCAGAAGAATGAACTGCCTTTTCTTGTCGAACTGCGCCTGTCTATCGTTCTTCCTGACCTCGCCCACTTTGACGAGTCCCCGGGTGTGCGCAACCCTCGTCGTTTCCCTGAGGAGCACTGGAACCGACAGTTTCTCGGACAGTTCGAATCCGAATTTTACCATCTCATAGGCTTCGGACGAGCTTGAAGGTTCGAGCATCGGGAGGCTCGCGAACCGCGAGTAATACCTGTTGTCCTGTTCGTTCTGGCTCGAGTGACAGGAGGGGTCGTCTGCGCTCACGAGCACGAGCCCTCCGACGGTTCCCATGTAGGGCAGGGACAGAAGTGCATCAGAAGCGACGTTAACTCCCACATGTTTCATGCTAGAAATCGCTCTCAGGCCTGCAAGGGACGCGCCCACCGCGACCTCGAGCGCGACCTTCTCGTTAACCGAGTATTCGAAATAGATACCGATGTCCGGAGCGACCCTTGCGATCGAATCGCCTATCTCAGATGCGGGCGTGCCCGGATATGTAGTCGCAACCGCGATGCCCGATTCAACAGCTCCTCTCGCGATCGCCTCGTTCCCGAGGAGTAACATCTCACTCCCCGGCTTGCCCTGAGCGATTGTTCTCATTCATCTCTCAGGTAGGTCTCGGTATGGACATAAACCTAGTGTGAGTCGTGATATCAAGTGTGTTGCGAAGCTATTGCATGCCATTTCTGCACAATAATAATGAATAGGAAGCTCATCATACGGAAGCCCTTGACCATATCATGTGCGCGATGACCGTTTGCGAGAAGGTGCTCGCGAGAGCATCGAAGAAGGAGCGCGTCGCTCCGGGAGAGATAATCGACGCGTTCCCAGATGTCGCGATGTCTCATGATAACGCCTTCCTGGTGCATCAGGTGTTCAAGGAGACAGGCGCGACTGCAATCGCGAACCCGTCGGCCGTCGTCATCGTGCTCGATCACCGCGTCCCCGCGAACTCGGTGAGCTCCGCGAACACGCAGCGCGCGGTGAGGAAGATATCATCGGAATTGGGCATAGAGAGATTCTTCGATGTTGGCGTCGGCATCTGCCATCAAGTGCTGATAGAGAAGGGGCTGGCCAAGCCTGGGATGCTCATAGTCGGCACGGACTCGCACTCGACATCTTACGGCGCGGTCGGGGCGATAGGGATCGGCGTCGGAGCCACGGACATGGCATCAGTATGGGCGAAGGGCAGCCTGTGGCTGAAAGTCCCAGAATCGATCAGGCTGAACATCAATGGAAATGCCGGCAGAGGAGTCTATGCCAAGGACGTCGCGCTCGCAATGGTCTCGAGGATAGGCTCGATGGGAGCGGATTATTGCAGCATAGAGTTTCACGGGAGCTATCTCGAAAAATCGAACCTTTCGGAAAGAATAACGCTCTGCAACATGGCCGCGGAGACGGGCGCGAAATGCGCCGTCGTTCCGAGGGAGACCATGCCGGATCGCGATGCGAAGTATCTGAAATCAATAACGATTGATGTCGGCGGGCTCGAGCCGATGGTCTCCATGCCTCATTCGGTGGATAACGTCGTCCCTGTGACGGATATCGAGGGCACGCGCATAGACCAGGCTTTCTTGGGTTCGTGCACGAATGGCAGACTAGACGACCTCCAGATTGCTGCTCAGCTTCTCGAAAGACGCAAAGTGAACAGGGATGTGCGCCTGATCGTGACGCCGGCCTCGACCGAGATATATCTCAAGGCGATGCGTCTCGGGATAATCGACAAGCTGATGAGAGCCGGCGCGGTCGTCACGAACCCGGGTTGCGGACCGTGCCTCGGGGCGCATCAGGGCGTCCTCGGAGAGAGGGAGGTTTGCATCTCCTCTAGCAACAGGAATTTCAGGGGAAGGATGGGCTCGGCAGACGCGAAGATATTCTTGGCGAGCCCCGCAACCGTCGTCGCGAGCGCGATCGAAGGAAGGATAACCGATCCGAGGAGGTTCCTGACATGATTTGCGGGCGCGCCTGGAAGTTCGGAGACAATATCGATACGGATGTCATCATCCCGGGGAGATATCTGGACAACTATTCTCCCGAGTACTTGGCAAAACACGTCATGGAAGGCATAGATCCTTCCTTTCCGTCGAAGGTCAAGAGGGGAGACATCATCATCGCAGGGAAGAATTTCGGCATCGGGTCGAGCAGAGAGCAGGCCGCGATGGCGCTGAAAGCCGCGGGCGTTCAGGCCGTTGTAGCCGAGTCGTTCGGCCGGATATTCTTCAGGAACGCGATCAATCAGGGCATGCTCGTCATTTCCTGTCCTGGCTGCTCGAAGAAGTTCGAGAGCGGAGAGGAGATTTGCATAGATGTCGATAACAAAGTGATTTTCTCGAAGAAGGACGAGAGCGAGAAGATGGGCTTCAAGGAGCTATCTCCAATCATATCGAAGATATACTCGTCTGGAGGACTCGTCAATCTTCTGAGGTCCGAGCTTGCTCGAGGAAGCCATAAGCAGACCGAATCCGAATAAGGGGCAATGGGCCGTCAGCAAACCCTTTTAGATAAGGTTCTCATTCATTTGGCAAGCATATCGGGCTCGTGGGGTAGTTTGGATATCCTTTTGGCCTTCGGAGCCGACGACGTGGGTTCGAATCCCACCGAGCCCGCCAAAATTACTAGCCAGTTCTCGGTTCTTGCGGAAAATGCAATATCGGCTATGGCGAACGGCCAATGACTGGCGAGCGCTCTCAGGGACTTCAATAAATGCCTCTCGGATGATTAATTGATTGGTTGACGGAACGAGGTGGCTAAGATGCGAGGAAATCATAATTATCGATTCCAAACATTCGGGAATGCTCATGAGAAGCAAAGAATTCAAGATCGCACTCGCCCAGATGATCATCTCTCAGGATGTGAAGACGAACGTCGACTCGGCGAGGCATGCCATGATAGCTGCGGCTCAACAAGAAGCGGACTTATGCGTATTGCCAGAGTTATTCACAAATCGATACGTCGGCCAATTCGATGATGTTAGATCGACCATCGCAAAACTGCCGGCTCATGACACTCTCATCGAAGAGTTCAAGGAGATATCGAGGAGCGAGTCGATCGCGTGCGTCTTGCCGTTCGTCGAGAAGATGGATGATGGCACTTGCTATAATTCGGAGGTGCTCATAGATAGAATTGGAAAGGCCGTCGCTCATTATAGAAAACTGCACATTCCCAATGGCGTCGGCTATCGCGAAGATCTTTATTTCAAGCCGGGTGATCGCGGGTATGCAGTTGCGAGCCTGGAAGGCATCAACATAGGTTTGGGCATATGCTGGGATCAATGGTTCCCTGAGTTCTCGAGGTCTGTTGCCTTGCGGGGCGCAGAGATAATCGTCTATCCGAGCGCCATAGGTTCGGAAATCGTTGAGCCCAACTTCGACTCACGACCATCGTGGGAGCTCGTTATGCGCGCGCAGGCGATAATGAATCGAGTCTATATCGCAGCCGTCAATCGTGTCGGGCAAGAGGAAATCATAAACTTCTACGGCGGGAGCTTCGTCGCGGATCCATGGGGGGATGTGCTTCAGCGCGCATCCCTCACAGAGCCCGAAATAGTCATAGCGAACATCGACCTATCCCAAATATCGAAGGCGCGGGATTTCTTCGGATTCTTCGATACGCGCAGACCTGATATGTATGATGTTCTTATCAATGAAAGATTGACGAGGAGATGATTCCGATGACCACTCGTAGAACGCCGTTGCAGGACGGCCTCAAGATGCCAGCCGAATGGGCTCCTCATGCCGGCTGCTATATCTCCTG
Source organism: Thermoplasmata archaeon (assembly GCA_038852105.1). Lineage (GTDB taxonomy): Archaea > Thermoplasmatota > Thermoplasmata > UBA10834 > DTMW01 > JAOUEZ01. The sequence goes on along the minus strand of JAWCKK010000001.1, from coordinate 16,949 downwards.
GCCGTGCAAGGAACAGACTTGGCAGGGGCACTTCAAGGAAGCCAAGGAGTCGTATCTGGAGGTGATCAAGGCGATTAACATGTTTGAGCCCGTGACCGTCCTTGCGGACCCATCGGTCTCATTAGAAGCCCGGCAGAGGGTCGGAAAGGAAATAGAAGTCCTCGAGGTGAGGCTGGACGACTCATGGGCGAGGGACAACGGCCCGATATTCGTCACCTCCGATGACGGAGGCGTCTCTCTCGTTAATTTCAAATTCAACGGATGGGGGAAGTTCACTCCTTACGAGAATGATGACGCATTGCCGATATTCATCGCCGAGAAGCTGGGAATGAAGAGATACGATGCGCCGATGGTTCTCGAGGGAGGCTCCATAAGCGTCGATGGCGAGGGCACGCTCATCACCACGGAGCAGTGCCTCCTTAACCCGAATCGCAATCCTCTGCTGACGCGGGAAGGCATCGAGAACAATCTTGCCGATTATCTCGGGGTCAAGAAAGTGATCTGGTTATGGCGTGGACTTCTCGGCGATCTCACGGACGGGCATGTCGATGCGGTCGCAGCGTTTGTCGGTCCGAGGCTATTGCTGGCAGCGCACACGGATGACCGCACCGATCCTAATTTCGAAGCCCTTGATGAGAATATGAACCGACTGATGTCATCCACCGATGCAAAGGGAAGGTCGTTGGAAATAATAAAAGTCAAACAGGCGAAGCCGTTCGATTTCCGAGGATTCCTCATGACACCATATTATTGCAACAACTACGTAGCGAACGGAGGCGTGATAGCGCCGATATTCGGCATACCTGAGGATAAGATGGCCCTCGAGGTTCTAAGGTCCGCCTATCCCGATAGAGAAGTGATCGGCATAGATGCTAGATATCTCGAACTCGGAGGGGGCGCGGCGCACTGCATTACCCAACAGAGACCGAAGGGATATGCGATTCCGCCTTGAAAATCAATGGCAAGACGGCAATCGCGATTCTCGATCGATATGCGAACTGGGAATAGACTCTGATTCGGTTGCTTTCATAAGGAACTGCGCCTAATATCCTGCCTGCCGATCATCTTGAGCCCTTTCGCGGTTATCGAATAGATGACCCATCGCCCCTTTCTCTTCGACTTTACCAGAGACGCATTTTCGAGCGTTCTCAAATGATATGACAGCTTGGAATCGGGCACATCCGCGATCCTTTTCAAGATGCACGGACAGAGGTCCGCCTCCGCGAGAGCGAACAGTATCTTCATTCTGACGGCGTCCGAGAGCGCTTCGTGGGCGTTCGCGAGGTTTCTCAAAGTCTCATCCCGGGGTAGGGCGCTCACTATCTTGTTTATTCCTCCTATTCTCTGGACGGCCAGTCGTACTGATGGTGGTAACTCGAGATTATCATCTGCCGGGCAACACTTCATTTCAACTCTTTTTGAAACCACAAATCCTAAATAGGTACACAAATATTTCAAATTTTGTTTAAATGACGGGATGTGAAAGATGGATATTTTGACGGCCTTGTTCGAGGTCCTTCTCGCGGGCATCAACGGCCTTTTGGTATACCTATCGGCGCACGTTCTCTTATGCCTGATACCTGCGTTCTTCATCGCAGGAGCGCTTTCCGCACTGTTCAAGAAGGAGGCGGTGACGAGGTATCTCGGTGCAGAAACGCCAAAGCGCATATCATATCCGATAGCTTCGATCGCAGGACTCCTTATCGCCGTGTGCTCCTGCACTATCCTCCCATTGTTCGCCGGCATCTGGAAGAAGGGAGCCGGCCTTGGACCAGCAGTCACATTCCTGTTCACTGGCCCTGCGATAAACATACTGGCGATAACTTATACAGGAAGCCTCATCGGATGGGACATAGCTGCGGCCCGAGGGATTCTCGCAGTTGTGTTCGGAATAGTTATCGGCTTGCTTATGGGATTGCTGTTCGGCAGGATGAAGCAATCGGGATTATCGCAGAGACCTGATTGCAGGGGCTCCGATTATCCGGCGCAGGAAAATGACACGACTAAGAAAGCGAAAGAGAAGCGGACGATTTCAGATATGGCAGACGATCATCGTTCCGTCGTTCTTTTCATGCTACTGATAGGCGTGCTCATAGCCGGCACTCTTCCTATCGATTTGATATTGCGCATGCCCTTTATCGCACTGTTCGTCGCGCTCTCTGTGATTTGGGCGCTGAAGAAAATCCCCAAGAACGATAACAGGGAATGGATGAGGGAGACGTACTTCTTCGCGAAGATGATCCTGCCATTGCTTCTCATCGGCGTGTTCGTGGCGGGCATGGCCTCGGCGCTGATTCCGCCAGAGATAATCGGAGAGCATCTCGGAAGCAACACTCTGTCTGCGAACCTCATAGCTGTCGCCTTCGGCGTGTTCATGTATTTCCCGACACTGGTTGAGGTTCCAGTAGCAAGAATGTTTCTCGATCTCGGGATGGCGAAAGGCCCTCTCCTGGCATACCTTCTTGCCGATCCCGAGCTATCGTTTCAGAGCATCCTCGTCATCAGAAAGGTGATGGGGAGCAGGAAGACTCTCACGTATGTCGCCCTTGTGGCCGTGTTCTGCACGGCAGCGGGCCTGATATTCGGCTTGTTCCTGAGGTGATCAGAATGTACGGACCGTGCTGTCCCGGAAAGACAAATGTCAGGAAGATACGAGTGGGGAATCTAGACGTCGGAATCGCCGAGCTCGATGCGATTATCAAGAAGGGCTTGGGGATGAGCGATATGAGCGACGATGAGCTGCGCAAATTCCTGCTAGATCAGGTGAAGATTTACAATTACGTCCCCCGGTCGGCCGAAGCAGAGTACGCGGAAGCCATCTGGAGGGAGTTCATCAACGCAAGGGATTCGAAGAGAGGTGTGTGAGCGTGAAGATAGAGGTATTCGGAACAGGTTGTGCGAAATGCAAGATGGTCGAGCAGAACGTCATTAAGGCAGTCAGACAGCTCGGGATTGATGCGGAGATCGCGAAAGTCGACGATATCGACGAGATGGTCGAGCGGGGTCTAACGGCAACTCCTGGCTTGGCAATCGATGGTAAGCTTGTTGCGGCCGGGCGTGTCCCTTCAGTCGAAGAGTTGGTCGAACTGCTCTCCTCGGGAGGTGCGAAAGCTTGACTCAGCGGACCTTCAAAGGAATCCCTCGAGAGGAAATCCCTTGGTTTCCGCGAGTGGATAGTACCAAATGCACTGGGTGCGGGGCTTGCGTCACCTTTTGTCAGTACGGTGTGTATTCTGAAAAAGACGGCAAAGCAGAAGTCGTCAACGGATACAATTGCGTGGTAGGTTGCACGGGCTGCATTTCTCAATGCCCAGAGGGAGCGATATCGTTTCCTTCCTTGGTGGAACTCAGAGGCCTTCTTAGGGCTCTAAGGGCAAAATACGGACAATCGTAGGTAGGCAAGAAAATGGCGGAGGTATCGGATATGCGCAAGTCGGATGAACAGAAGGCAAAGAAGAAGCTGTCATTTCTGGACAAGTATCTTACGGCGTGGATATTCATCGCGATATTTCTCGGGGTAGGTCTGGGCGCTTCCGTCCCCGGAATCGCAGAAGGGCTGAACCAGCTGAGCATAGGGACGACTTCGATACCCATCGCGATAGGCCTCATACTAATGATGTGGCCTCCTCTGGCGAAGGTCAGGTACGAGGAGTTAAGGGAGATTCCCAAGCAGCCCGAGGCGAAGAAGATGTTCGGGACCTCCTTGACGCTGAACTACGTCGTCGGCCCGTTGCTGATGTTCTCCCTTGCATGGATATTCCTGCCCGACAACGTCTACTTCCGGATAGGGTTGATACTCACCGGAGTCGCGCGCTGCATAGCGATGGTGATTGTCTGGAACAGCCTAGCGGAAGGCGACGCAGAGTACGCGGCGATCCTCGTCGCGTTGAACTCCGTGTTTCAGATACTGCTCTACTCGTTCTACGCGTACTTCTTCGTGGCCATTGCCTCCGACTGGGTGTCGCCAGGCTCAGGGACGGAAATACACATCGGCATGTGGGATGTCGCGCAGAGCGTTCTGATCTACCTCGGCATACCGTTCGCCATGGGCATCATAACCAGGTACGCCCTGCTTCCGAGGAAAGGGATGGACTGGTATAGCGGCAAGCTGATGCCAATCCTCAGCAAGGTATCGCTCTTGGCTCTTCTGTTCACGATAGTCGTCATGTTCGCGTTCAAGGGCGAGTATATCCTGGAGAAGCCGTTCGATGTCGTGAGAGTCGCAATTCCGCTGGTCTTCTACTTCGTCATAATGTTCTTCCTATCTTTCGGATTGTCGATAAAGCTCAGGTTCGACTATCCGCATGCGACCGCCCAGAGCTTTACGGCTGCAAGCAACAACTTCGAACTCGCTATCGCGGTCTCGATAGGCGTCTTCGGGATAGGATCGCTGGTCGCGTTTGCCGCTGTCATCGGGCCGCTGATTGAGGTGCCCGTGCTCATCAGCCTGGTCAATGTGGCTTTCTGGATTAGGAAGAGGTACTATGGCACAGATGGAAGGCTGCTGTCTTCCCGAGCCGTTGCTGGCGGAGGCGCGAGATGATCTGCGAAACCTGCCGCCTCTACCCCGACTGTGAGCTGAAGCCGCCTAAGGAGGGTGAGACATGCCCTATTTCGAGCCGAAGGAGAGGCTCCAATTGACATTCACGGAAATGGGATGGAAGATGGGGGAGTGATTGGTATCGGAAGAATAGAAGCTGTGGGGCTGATCAAGCACTTCGGCAAAATCGCGGCAGTGAATGATGTCAGTTTCTCGGTCGGAGAGGCTGAATTCTTTGGCCTACTTGGCCCAAACGGAGCCGGAAAGACAACGACCATTCGTCTCCTGACCGGCATCCTTAGACCTGATGCTGGCAACATAACGATTGATGGAATTGATCTGCTTGCTAAGCCTTTTGACGCCAAGATGAGGATAGGCGCAGTCCCGGAGGTGGGCAACATATATGCCGACCTATCCGCCATGGAAAACCTGGATTTGGTCGGCAGGTACTACGGCCTCTCCAAGGATGAGCGTCGTCTGCGCTCCAAGACCCTCCTTGAAAAGCTCTCCCTTTGGGACAGAAGAAACGACCTTGTGCGCAAATACTCCAAAGGGATGAAACAGCGCGTCAGCGTCGCCTGCGCGTTGATCCACGAACCCCCCGTACTTTTCCTTGACGAGCCCACTGAGGGGCTCGACGTCCAGAGCAGGCGAATCATCATAAATCTTGTCAAGCAGATGAACAGGAAAGGTAGCTCGATAATTCTGACTACCCACAACATCGAGGAGGCGAGCCGCCTGTGTGAGAGGGTCTGCATCATCAATCATGGCAAGATCCTCGCAATCTCCTCTCCCGAGCAGCTCCGCATGGCGTACGAGAAGAACTTTGCGGTCGAGGTGTCATTCAACGGGAAGATTGACCGCTGCCTGCTGGAGGAGTTCGCCCCTGGGAAGATCGAAGAATGGGGGGACAAGTTCAGGTTACCCACGGATGACCCGGACAAGACTATTCAGAAGATTATTGAAGTGAGAAGAGAACACGATTTGAGGATAGTATCGATTCAAACAGTCCGCCCCAGTCTCGAGGATGTCTTCGTCAAGCTCACGGAGGGGCCCAAATGAAGGCGAAGGTCGTTCTCCGAAGCATCCTCGTCACGACGAGGAAGGACATCAGGATATACTACAGGAAAGCTCCGGTTTGGATATTCGGGTTGCTCCTCCCGGTCTTCCTATTCCTTGCGTTCTTCATCGGAAGAGAGCTGGACATGAAGGAGTACTTCCCAGGCTTCCTCGCCATGTCTCTCTTCTTCACCGCATCTTCCGTCGGGCCGCTCATCATTCCCTGGGAGAAGCAGGCTGGCACCTTCGAGCGACTGCTTTCGTATCCTGTGAGCCTGTCGACAATCGTTATCGGAGACATCCTCGCTGGCGCGATATTCGGCGCCGTGATAAGCTTGATAGTCGTAACCATCGGATCGGCGTTCCTGGCAATCGAAGTGACCAGCGCAATGATGCTGCTCCTCTTCTTTGCTGCCGGGAACCTCTGCTTTGCAGCCCTTGGAACCCTGCTCTCCGCGTCTTCAGGCCGGGTCCCTTCGAACACCATGATGTTGTCCTCCCTCGTGAGGTTCCCTTTGATATTCATCAGCGGCGTGTTTGTCCCTCTCGGACACATTCACGGGGCAGGGGCGTATCTCGCGTATGCGTCTCCCTTGACGTATCTTGTCGATGGCTTCAACTCATCGCTCGGCGTCGACTCGTTCGTGTCGGCATCTATCGGAATCGTCGTGCTTGTGTTGTACAGCCTCCTGTTTTTCGGTTTGACTATAATTCTGCTGAGGCGGAATCTAATGAAAGGGTTGTGAGAACGACATGATCGACGCAGCTAAGCTGACAGGAACGGCCGAAGAGAGGTGCTCATCGTCATGAGACCTATTGACGTCACTGGGCTTGCAGAATTCGATGCAAGGCAACACAAGAAGATCGAGCTGCTAAGGAGCCCAGTGTTCAATGCCGTCCAGATTTGCTTTGAAGCGGGTCAGGAGATATCGCCTCACGTCGAGCCCTACGCAGTCCTCTTCTATGTGATGGATGGAGATGGCGTGATAACGACTGATGACGAATCTTGGAAAGTCAGCCCTGGCGACATGATATTCGTTCAGAAGGACGCGGTGCGGGGAATTGCCGCGAAGACTAGGATGCGAATACTCGGCATTCAGGAGCAACACTAACATGATCTATGCAAGGGATTTGAACGGATTCAAATCAATGAAACCAGAGAAATGAGTTTGATAAAAATGGAAAAAGAGAGGTGATTGAGTGCCAGAAGAGAAACAGATGGAGTGGAAGGCTGGGGAGAACACCCATGAGAACTTGATATACGCGTGCTTCGGAGGGTTGTCGAACACCGGGATAACGGCTACGCTAGCCAGCATGGAAGCCGTCAACGAACTGGGTTTGAGGAAAGTGGGAATCGGATGCCTTGCAGGACTTCCCATCGAAGTGGGGCCTGTTCTTGGCAAGACCAAGGCAGCAAAGAAGATCGTAACGGTTGATGGCTGTCCCTTCGAATGCAGCAAGAAGGTTGTCGAACGGGCTGGGTTCAAGATCGCAAGAAGCATCGTGCTTACAAGAGACATCGGAATGAAGAAGAAGCCGTTTCATGAGGACATCGGAGGAGATCTGAAGGGCGTGATGGACTACGTCTCTCCAGAGGACGTCAGGAAGGCAAAGGAGCTCATTATCCAGACCGTCAAAGAATAGAAGAACAAAGGAAGTTCGGACAAAGTAAGGTTGACAAGGAAGGCGCACGCAATGGCGATACTCAACATAGATCGCTCCGAGTGTACGAAATGCGGTATATGCATTGACATCTGCCCAAACAACGCGCTCGAATTCCGAGACGACGGACCCGAGCTGACGCATCCCGAGCTGTGCACGGAGTGCGGCGTGTGCGAAGACCAGTGCCCGTCGCGCTCGATCACCGTCCTCCGTCGCCAACTGTTGACGATGCCTGGAGCGAAACCGACAGGAGATCTCCGATGGGTCGCAGCATCAGAGCAGATGGTGTCGCTGCTCGGGCTAGCGAAACCGCCTGTGGGAATAGGCTTCGTGAGGAGCGCAGACGATGTGCCGCGTGGATTCGTAACGATGGGTTTCCCAATCAGACACTGCGTCTCTATCCACATGGCTTCGCTCGGAGCGGCTATCTATGTCCCAGCGCAGCAGCATGCGTGCTCCGCCGGGAAGGCGGCTCTCGGAATCGCAGAACTGCCCGAAAAAGTCAAGTCTGGCAAGGTCCCCTACTTGCACGGACTCGCATCGACCGAGTCAGCTGCCGCGCGCACCATGGCGGAAATACCCAAACTCCCCGCAGGAACTTGTAACGGTACCGTGGTCGCGCCTCTGGCTTGCTTCAAACTCCCTCCAGAGGTCGTGGTGTTGACCTGCTTGCCAAAGCAGGCGATGTGGGTTGCCAATTCGTTGCTGTTTGAGACGGGGGGACCGAGGATAACGGCGAACTTCGCGGGGATGCAGGCGTCGTGCGGTGACGTGACCGTCCTCCCCGTACTCACAGGCAGGGTCAACTTCAGCCTCGGCTGCTACGGATGCCGCTCTGCAGGGAAGCTGAAGGACGACGAGATGTATGTGGGAATCCCGAAGGCAAGAATGGAAGAGGTAATCTCTGGTCTGCAAGGCCTTCGAAGGGCGATGGGCAAGTTGGAGCGTACTCAAACGTCTGGAGATCAGAAGGGAGTTGGGAAGAAGGAGGAATGAATATGGATGACTCATTCAGATATTGGCGCTGGTCTCTAAACGCAAGGCTTTGCTCAGTACTTGATCTGCTCGTCTTCTGCCGACTCACCTCAGGCCCTTGTTGGGAATTCGCCTGAGAAACCAATGACCTCGAGTATCTCACTGTTGTTCGATACTCTTCGCAATCGCACGCATGATATCTCCCCTGGCGATAATCCCTGACAGACGCCCTGTGCTATCGAGGATGGGGACGCGATTGAATCTGTTCTTGCCCATTAACGCGGCAATCTCGCCTAGAGGAGTATCCTCAGTCGCTGTTATCGCGGGAGAACTCATTATCTCGTATACGGGCTTGTCCATGGTCTTTCGTAACCGCGTCTCCTGATCCAGATCAGCTTTCTTGCCATCCCGAGTAAACAGGAAAGTGAGGATTCCCTCCTTCCCTTTCCCAGCATCTCTTGCGATGTCTGTCCCTGTCACAATCCCCAACACCTTAAGGTTGATGTCGACAACGGGCAGCCCGTCGATGTGATTGGCCACCATCATCTGAACAGCCTTCCTCACTGTGTCGTCTTCGAACAACGTAAGAACCCTAGGGCTCATCACGGATCTTGCTGGGCTGTCCAGGCTGATGCCCGCCTTCGGCCTCTGAACCTCAGGCACTACCGCCAGCACTGATGGCGGTTCTTGGAACCTCTCCGGCCTCGGAGCCTTCGCGCGAGGAAACGCCGATTGAGATCGATTGCAGAATGCACAGCTCCGATTCCCTTCCGATCAAGATCTCTCGTCTTAGCAGTGGGAATCGTCAATTCGTCAGGCCGGTCTATGATCTGCATTATTGCGAAACCGCAAACTCAAAATAGTCTCGATAAATTCGTTGCAGCGAAGGTGATGAGGCTCACCTTGAACCGCCCTTTCGGATAGGGCTGATGGCCTCTACTTATGAGTTTGCGACCCTGGGCGGTTGAAAATGACGGACCCCATTATAGCCCATCTGGGCCTTGGAAGGGCGATTCCCGTATCGCCCGTATCTTATAGAATTAGAATTCCCATTCCTGATGTCGATATACTGCCGGCAGATTCGATCGGAGAACATCATGTCCAACATATATTCGGCAGCTGTAGCCAGTGGATAGATGGGAAGCGCTGATCAAATGCTTGACGGACACACCCGTAAGAGGCTGATCGAATTCGTCTTCTCCATGGAGAACGCGTCCGGAGGATTCAACTATCCCCGATGCACACCGGCGTCCATTGAGGAGACATATTTCGGGCTTTCAATACTCGAGGGAATAGGGTTCGACTATCGGAATCCGAAGACCGTTTCCTATCTTGACAGCATCGTCCTACGAAAGAATACATCTCTGAAGCATCTTTATCAAGTACTCGCCAGCTATAGGATTTTATGCCTGGACAATAAGATGAAAGATATCGACAGGATTCTGATTTCTCTTGATGCGAATAGGATAACCCGGCTGGCGGATCTTTATTATTATGCGCTTCTATGCAAGGGATTGAATCGCGAGCTCAATATCCCCAAGAAATGGCAGAACGCTTTGGTCCAATCTATGTCCAAAGGTCAGAAACACATTTCGACATGCCAGAGATGCGTCACGATATGCGAGATGGCCGAGATCGATTGCGACAAGGAGAGCATCATTTCCTGGGTTCAGAAATCGCAGAATCCAGACGGAGGCTTCGGCTTCTATCCCGGCACTACATCTTATCTGGAAAATGTGTGGGCGGCTCTGGATTGTCTGGAGAAATTGCGCGCCAAGCCCCTGAGTCCTGGTAGCTGCGCAGAGTTCGTGATGTCTTGCGCCAGCAGGGCGGGAGGATTCGGACGACAGAAGCAGGCATTGCCGACCCTAGAGCATTCTTTCATGGCTGTCGAGAGCCTGCGTATCCTTGACTCGATTGTCAGGTCCGGCAACGCTGACGTGGAGGGAAGATCAGGATGAGGTCCCCTCTCCTGACCTTCGAGATGACACCTGATGCTCAGTCAAGATATGAGAGAATCAAAGCCAACAAGGGCGTTCTCATCGATGTTTCAGTACAGAACATCATGATGCTCGGTCTTGAGAATCTGCTCGGCGAGCGTTCTGCGTCAAGGCAATTTTCGGGGGATTCGGCTCTCTCCCTCGAACTCGCAAGGATGCGCCAATCAAAAGAAGCGATTTCGCACCTTCTCAAACAGACTAGTGATAATCTCGCCCAGAGCATCAAGTGCAGGTCAGACTACGCGAGGGATTCCGAGAGACTGTCGCGAGGCATCGAGTTCTACGATAAGGTAATACCTGAGATGGAAAAGGCGCTTCGGGATCATCAAGCCCGCAAGCAGTCTCAATCAGAGAGGCAATGACGATGCCCATAGCTGAAATACAGTTGAACCCGGGATTGAAGGGAAAGCTGAGAAAACTGGCTCGAATCAGGCGCATTCCCGTTTCCGCGGCGGCAAGAATCGCGTTCGAGCAGGGTATCGAAATAGCCGAGGCGATGATCGAAGAATCCAGCGGTGAGCGCACGGACGACGAGCGGTCGGTGCAGCTTGCGAACCTGGCCAACGATATAGAGGTCTGCAAGAAAGAATTGAATGCTATCTCGGTGCGCGCGGCATCGGAGCATTTCTTTTCCTCCGAGGAATATCAGAAGGTCTCTTCCCTCCTGAGGCTTTATCTAGTTCGCAGGTCTGAGGCGATCAACCTCAACGAGAATCTGAAGAAGGCCGGCTTGCATTACGATCTTTCCAAGGCAGAAATCCAGGACTTAGAAGATCTCGAAAGGCGTTATCTTTTCAAGAAGGAGCGCCAATCCTGAGCCCTTCTTTCGGAATCTATTCTCGGTCATATCGTCGAGAAGTTCATCGAGTGCTCCGGCAACTCACCGTACCTCTCGAACCCGCATTTCTCGTACAATTTGACGCCCTCGACAGTCGCGAGCACGACGACGAATTTGAACCCCATTAGTGCGGCATCGCCCAAGGCTCTAGTTATCATCGCGCTGCCGACCCCCTTGTATCTCGCCGCGTGCACAGTCCCAACCATCTCAAGGCCCGCAATGTCATTGTCCCATACCAGCATACATGCGCCGGCAGGCTTTCCATCAATGAAGCCCAAATACATCTTTCTGGGCAACGAGAGCCTCCGCTCTTGCTCGAGCCTCACATTGAAGCACGCGTTCTGCAGCATCCACTCGGCTGTGCCTGATGGAGATTCCCAGGAACGCGCGAGGCAATCGGCCCAATGAACGCAGTCATCTTCGTTCTCAACAGGTCTTGCTGAGACCCCTTCCCGAAATCTCTTCGGTTCTAGAGAAGCGCTCACATCGACGGCCATTGCCGCAAGATCGTAATCGTGCGGGAAGCCGCGAGCCTCGAGATAGTCACCGATGTCTCTTGGCGTAGTAGTTAGTCCTGTATGCCATAGGAGCGGGATTCTTCTCGATTTGAAATCCTCTATCGCCTCGTCGATCCTTCTCTCGATGTTCTGCCTATCGAGGTCGCATTTGAGCACGACATTGAACACATCCTGGCGAATGCCGGTCATGCACCGCGTGATACCCCCGTCTTCTGAGAACTCGGCATTCGGGGATTTCCCGACCAACCTCCAATAATTGATATAGTTCTCCTCGCAGGCCCGGACAATATCTTCGCGCGAGAGTTCCTGGATAGTTTTTCTATTCTGTTCCGGCATGATCTCCCGATATTCTATCCTATGATAAAGAACCGAATGATAAAAAAAGATAATCGAAAGGGGTGGTTTAACCTGATTCTATCCGAATCAGGATAGTGTTCGAAGAGCACGGAAGACAAGCCGAGCCTTACTTCTTCTTCTTGCCAACCATCTTGAAGACTTTTGTGCCGCACTTCGGGCACTTGCCTTGCAGGGCGTTGCGGCCGTTCTTCAGTTTCACTGCCTTCGCTTCGACTTTCACTTTCTTCCTGCACTTCACGCAATACATCGTTTCTGCCATTTTTTCACTCCTTTACGGGTGAGCCGACGCGTAATTGAATCTACTTTCTGATATATCTCATTATCCAGTGCCGGTTTCGGGGGCGTTTTCCGGCGAGAAACCTCCGAAATCCCACGGCTCAGGGACGCTTTTCTCCTACGGATGTTTCAATAGCCAGTAGTATCATTGAAGGCGTATCTCATAGCTGAGCTACGCAGGAGCCGATACCGGCTTTTCGCTATGTTTTTATCGAAAAGTTCGGTATTGAAGCGTCGGGTAGCCCCCGGGCATCCGCCAGGGCTATCATAGGGGTGTCTCGAACGGAGAACGATGAGAAGATCCCTGCACCTCGCGGTTACGGCTGTCCTGCGTGCCTGACATATGATCGGCTCTTCTATTGCTCTTCCCTCGGGCAGGATGAAAGGCCTTATGCGAGATGCGAGAGAGACGGTTGGAGCGGGCAGTTGGCCTCTCTCAAATACGAGCAATATTTCGTCGGGCTCGCAAGGCGGAGATCGAGAAACATCTCAGTGGTCGGTATCGCAACGATAGTAATCATGGTCGTGGTCAGCATCTCGCTCTCCCAGATGTACCCTCCCCAGCCATACGTATTTCTGAAGGTGTCGAACGACGGGGACAATTGGATACTCACGGTGAACAGAATTCAGAACGCCAGCCAGATATCGATTGCCGATATTGCCATAAAGATAGTCACTTCCGATAATGCTACGCTCGTTCCTTCAACCCCTCTGTTGAGCTCGATTTACCAGGATAGGCTACCGGGCTTGGCGTTCGTCAATCGTTATCCTCTCGATTATCTGAACACGAATGAGTCATTCACGCTCGACATGACCATCTATTCCGCGGGCAATCTTTTCATGCTGACAGGTCTCAAGGGCGCGCCTGTCTATTGCAGATGCGAATTGAAATCCTGATGAGGATAACATCCCTCTCTCGAATGAGCAACCGGATTCCGACTAATGCTTGTCGACCGTCCGTATGCAATCCTCTAGAATATCCCAGGACGTTTCCAGAAGCTCCTCCTCTATGACGAGCGGCGGGAGATATCTGATCGAAGACTTGCCGCAGCCGAGGAGCCCGAGACCTTTCCGCAGGGCAAGCTCGGTCACCTTGTCTCTGGCCTCCTTGTTCGGCGCCTTCGTTCTCTTATCCTTGACGAACTCGTGCGCGAGCATAAGACCGAGCCCTCTTGTGTCACCGATTATTCCGTATTTTTCCTCCATCTCCTTGAGCCGTCTAATGGATTTCTTCCCAAGTCGTTGCGCTCTCTGCAATAGCTTCTCCTTCTCGATTATCCTGAACACGGCCAGGGCGGCTGCAGCACCGACAGGGTTTCCTCCGAAAGTGTTCGAATGTCTTCCTTGCCTGTCGAAGTCCAGCTTCGCATCGATTATCGTGGCGCCGATGGGTATGCCCGCGCCCAGCGCCTTGGCCGTGGTTATCACATCGGGAACGACGTTGAAATGCTCAATCGCCCAGAGCTTCCCCGTTCTGCCCATGCCCGCCTGGATCTCGTCGTCGACGAACAGTATGCCGTGCTTCTCCGCTATCCTCTTCATCGTCGGCAGGAATTCCTTGGGCGGAATGACGTATCCTCCTTCTCCCTGAATCGGCTCGGCGATGATGGCCGCGACATCGCCCGGGGGCACGAACGTGTCGAAATACACCTCTTCGAGTATCTTGGCGCACCAGAGGCCGCAGCTGGGGTACTCGAGTTTGTACCTGCATCTGTAGCAATAGGCATACGGGATGTGATATACGCCTGGCATGAACGGGAAGAACCCTTCCCTATGAACCGGCTTGCTCGCGGTTACGCTGAGAGAGCCGACGGTTCTGCCATGGAACGCACCTATGAATCCGATGAAGGTATGGCGCTTGGTGGACGCCTTGGCGACCTTTATCGCCGCCTCGACGGACTCCGTGCCGCTGTTTGTGAAAAACACCTTTCTCTCCATCTTGCCAGGAACGGATGCTGCCAGCTTCTCCGCGAGTCTCACCTGAACATCGTAGTAGTAATCCGTGCCTGCGATATGGATGAACTTGTCCGCCTGATCTTTGATCGCCCGCACGACCTCAGGATGGCAGTGGCCGACGTTCTGCACTCCTACGCCCGAGAACAGGTCTATTATGACGTTCCCATCGACGTCCTCGATCAGTGCGCCCCGAGCCCGCTTCGCCACTATCGGCCCGGTCTTTGTCGAAGTGACGAGATATCTAGTATCGCGCGCTATTATCTTCCTCGCGTTCGGGCCAGGAAAATCCTTCGAGACATGCGGTGCTTTGCTTGTCATTGCTCAGCCCTCGATACAGGTGTAGCCTCTTTTCATTTAAGCAAACTCGTTTGTTACTAATTTCGTAACGCCCCATCTTCGCAAATACTTGCGATTTTGTCACTCCCGGGATGAGGTTTCGCGCCGTAGACTGCAACAATTGGTCGATGCAGGATTGCATGTCTGACTATGCTGCTATCATCTGCGCTTTCTACAAAAGCTTTATAAACGGAATCAATTTAAGGGAAATCCCACACCAAGGTGATAGCCTGAATTATACTCGTTTCGAGAAAGCGCGTATCATCGGTGCCAGGGCGCTGCAGATAAGCCTCGGAGCCCCGATCTTGGTGGAGATTCCGCCCGGGATGTTCGACCCAGTCGAAATCGCGATGCTGGAATTCTCGAAGAACGTCATACCGATAACCGTCCTGAGGGAGACCTGAGAGGAGTCATGATGGCAGTCGAGGATGAGTCGCAGACCGATGCCGAGTTGCTCGTGCCCGAGGACAACTACCTGACGTCAGGAGTGCACATCGGGACGCAGCAGAAAAGCGCGGACATGAAGGACTTCATCTTCAAGGTGAGGAACGACGGCCTTTATGTTCTGGACGTCAAGAAGACGGACGAGAGGATAAAGATTGCATCGAAGATGCTCTCCAGGTACGACCCGCAGAAGATTCTCGTGGTCTCTGCCAGACAGTACGGCCAAAAGCCCGCAAGGGTGTTCGCCAAGGCCATCGGCACGAAGGTCTTCGCCGGCCGCTTCGTCCCGGGAACGATGACGAACCCGAACCTGCCGCAATACGTCGAGCCCGAGATACTCCTCGCGACGGACCCGACCGCGGACGAGCAGGCCCTGCACGAGGCGCTCAACATCGGGATACCGATAGTCGCCCTGTGCGATGCGAACAACGAGACGAGGAACGTCGACTTGGTCATCCCCACGAACAACAAGGGCAGGCGTGCCCTGGCGATGATATACTGGCTTCTCGCGAGGGAGATATTGAAAGCGCGAGGGACCATCCAGAGCAACGAGGACTACAAGCTGACCATCGACGACTTCGAAGCGTCCCTCTGATTTTCATTTCATTTTTGGGCGATGGTGGTCGCGAGGTGGTCTTCGACGTACCATTGCTCCCTATAATGTTCCTCGGGGTCTTTCGCCAGCACGTACCACCAGTAGAGAACGAACAGTCCGAGCGTCAATATCGAGAGCACCAGGTACAGGATGAACGACCTCCGCTCGAGGGCTCTTACCCCGGACATCGGCGAGAACTGGTATCCGAGCTTGGACAATGCGGAATATGTCTGCGCCATGAACTCGTGGAATCTCCTGTCGTGCTCCCAGATCTCTTTCATGAGGAAGTAGAACATGTAGAGGCTCAGAATCATCGCGATGAGATTGAAGACAGGGACCCACATGAAGCCTATCACGAGCGCCCAGAGCACACTGGAGCGCCTGGGCTCCTCCGAGGAGGACTCGCTTTGCAGCATGTTCATCGTCGCTATCTCGGATGAGACGATGCTCTCCCGTTCCGGAGATCCCGCAGCGGCTCTCAGGAACGAAATTATTCCCATCCGGAGATGGGATTCCCTCTCGAAGTGCTCGTTGTGCCTGTTCAATAATTTGTATGTCAGGACAGCAAATAGCGCGTATGAGATTATCGACCAGATCAATGATACCGTCACGAGCCACCCCATGCTCTGGAGTATTTCCTCATCCGTCGGGATGTACGATGGGTCCTCTATCAATCGAGTCACGAGATCAGAGACCTGCACGGCGAATATCACGGCGATGACGATGATGCTGGCGATGTACACGATGATTGGCAGCAAGACCCAAATCTTCGGGATGCGCACGTCAGTTACGTTTCTTGCGTTGACGGCGGCCAGGAGCTGCTGTCTCGCACCATCGAGGTGGAACCCCTCGGAGAAGGGCATCGTCTGAACTGGCATTCGGCCGGGCGGGCCTGTCGGAATAGAATCCATCGAACATCCTCCAAACGATCGAATTGAGCCGATTTTGTACAAGATTGCTCTCTGGCTATTAATATCTTCATTCGCCCGCAAGCTTGTGGGTCTGCAAAAGCTTCTTTTGTCCCTAACGCCTAATTCACTCGGAAGGAGTTGGTGTCGTTGAGAGAACCGGCCGTCGCAGGGCAGTTCTACCCGGGCAGGAAGAGCGAACTCGTCGAAGAGATCACCCGTTGCTTCAAGAGCCCGCTCGGGCCTGGCAATTCAGACCCGCCCAAGGCCACGGAGAAGCGCACAATAGTCGGAGCGGTCGCTCCTCACGCGGGGTATGTCTATTCAGGCCCCGTTGCTGCTCACCTGTATAGGAGGCTCTGGTCTCAGGAGATGCCTGCTACCGTCGTCATCCTCGGACCGAACCATACAGGATACGGCGCCGGCCTGGCCGTGACAACTGAGGATTTCATGACCCCGCTCGGGGTCGTTGAAATCGACGACGA